>PBCC01000063.1 GCA_002716825.1 Halobacteriovorax sp.
GAAGGCGGCGCTGCTCTTCAAGACTTCTTAAACGTTTACAGACGGCGAGCACTTAGTGGCGAAGTCGTTGTCATTCCAGCCGTGGTGCAAGGACAAGCTTCAGCTCAAAGTCTTAGAGCGGCTTTGGCCAAGGCGATTAAATGCGGACTGTCTAGCTCTGATCTTGCTTTTGATGTGATTGTCCTCACACGTGGCGGAGGCAGCATGGAAGACCTTTGGTCTTTTAACGATGAGGGGCTGGCCTGGGATATTTACAATTGTCCTATACCAATAATCAGTGCTGTTGGTCACCAAGTTGACTATACAATCTGTGATTATGTCAGTGATCTTCGCTGTGAGACGCCGACTGCGGCCGCACAAGTTTTGACTCAGTACCAGACAGAGGTTTCGGCCAATCTTGGACGAATTAAGGCTCAGCTCTTACACACCAGTCTTACTTTGAAAGCTAGGGGCCCGGAGCGATTAAAAGAGCTTTCGCCAAAAAACCTTGTGGCAATTTTAAAAGAGAGAATGAGTTTGGCTTCTCGTCGACTTAGAGAGTGTCGAATCGACGATAAAATTGAGAGATTGTCTGGCTTTAATGAGTTAAGCTTACGACTAGATGATTGTTCTAGAAAACTTGTGATGAATGAGCAAAGAAGAGTTGAACAATTAAGCTTTAAAATAGAAAAGCTTGGAAATATGATGAGTGCTCTCAACCCCAAGCAAGTGTTAAATCGAGGCTATACCTATGTGAGTAATGATTCACACAAGGTCGTCTCTAACAAGGCCAGCTGGAATAAGCTTGCTAAAGAGCAGGAGCTTAACCTGCATTTTAGCGATGGCTCAGTAAAGATTAAACGGAGTTAGTATGAAGTTCGTGATTTTATTTTTTTTAGTTACAAGCTGTTCGATGATTTCAACCCAAACGGCAAAGACTCCAGCTAAAATCAAACAAGAAAAGGTTGTCATTAAACCTAAGGACTTTTCGATTCGTCCGGGGGAAGCCATTACCATCGATTTCCCAGTATCAAGTGAATCGACTGACTCAGTTTTAAAATGTGATGATCAAAAGATTCCATTTTTTAAAAAGGATGATAAGTATCTCGCCTTTGTCGCTGAAACTTATTTTTCAAATCAAAAACCAATGACATGTGTAATCAGTAAAAATGGTGTTGAGAAAAAAGTCGCGAATATTAGTGTGAGTGATAAAACTTTTCCAAGTGAAAAATTAAACGTCGATCAACGAAGAGTCTCCCTTAACCCTAAGGATTTAAAGCGCGTTCAAAAGGAACAAGTTTTTTTGAATAAGAACTATGCAAGCTCACCAAGTCATCCTTATTTTGAAGAACCGTTTATGCTTCCCATTGATGCCTATGTTACGAGTATCTATGGCTCAAGAAGACTGTTTAATAATTCTAAGCAATCTCAACATCTAGGAACTGACTTCAGGGCTGCAGTGGGAGAACCAATTTATGCAGCCAATGCAGGAAAAGTCGTAGTGGCAAGAGACCTATTTTTTACAGGTGGGACAGTCACAATTGACCACGGCCTAGGAATTTTCACAATCTACGGACACCTTTCTAAAGTAGAAGTTAACGAAGGGGATTATATTCCTAAAGGTGTGAGACTTGGCCTTGCCGGCGCAACTGGACGAGTGACAGGGCCCCATCTTCATTGGGGCGTAAAAGTTAATGGTCACTTTATTGAGGGTGAGTCGCTAGTTAAGGCTTCGGAAATGGTAGGGGATAAGAATTGAGCGATCTCTTTACCGGGGCCCAACAAAATCGTATCTCGAAGATTTATGTCACCAGAGATCTTCGCGATCAAGTAGTGGTCAAAAAACTGCGCGATCTAGGGTTTAGTGTAAAAGAGTTTGATGAACAAAAAATTAGTAATATCGAACAATCAATTATTGCTTGTTATCCAGGCAAGGGACGCGTGCTTGATGAAAAAGTCCCAGCTTCATCATTTTTAGTTCTCTTTGATGCCGATGATGCACTTGAGCGACTGATGTCAAAACGAACATTCTTTGTCGACTCCGCCAATGAACTTGATCTACAACTAGGAATTTTTGAAGCGCTTGATGAAGTTTTGAATATGCGTCGAGCGCAAAACCTTGAGTCGATTAAAATAAAAGATTGGGATGATAAGGTGCAAGAAGCGCTTTCTGGATTCGACTATTTGATAAAGTCTCTTCCGAATCACTGTCCTGGAGATATTCATCAAGATGAGGGCTTGGCCGATTTGATCGATTTCTTTGTACGCGTTCTTGTATTTAAAGAGCGCTCAGTTTCAATCACGGCCGAAAAACAATTCTTTGAAACTTTAACACAAAGCTTTGATGATTTTGAGTTTGATTTCAACTCGCTTACCCCAATTCCTGTAGGCTCAAGAAAATGGTATGCCCAGGAGAAAACACCCTCTAAATACAGTCTTTTAAAAACGATGGGACTTGCATTTCTTGTCAGCGAATTTGAAGACCAAATTGAAGTCCTAGAAAAACAGCGAAAAGAAGAGAGCTTGTGGGAAGATACTCTTAACCACCTGCCATACCCTGTGGCACTGATTTCTGCTTCGGCCGACTTAGTGGCCCAAAACCCAGCCTTCACTCAACTTTCAATATTCCCAGCAGATTGCCTGAAGCTTCGTCCTCAACAAAAAGTTGAACTCAATAACTCCATTTATAGAGTTGAAAAGATTAAACTCGATGCCGCTAGTGCTCAACACGATGAAGAACTTTTTGCCTTTTTCTTTAGAGATGATGCTGGGGCGAAAAAGCGAAGAACTTCAAATGAAGATCTTGGAATCATTTCAAGCTCGATTGCCCATGAGTTAAATAACCCATTGGCCGGTATCTTAGCCTCTTTGTCTTTGGCCGAGCTTGAAGATGATATTGACGATGAAGCTCTCCAGGCAATTCGCGATATGAAACAATCGGCTAAACGCTGTAAAGAGCTGGTAGAAATCTTCTTAGGCTTTTCGCGCGCCAATCCTCATCAGGCGACATCAAGTGCGCCGGGCTTTGAGGCCATCGAAAAAGCCATTTCACTGTCGCGTTTTAGGATGATCGAAAGTAATCTTCGAGTTGAAGTTGAGACTCAGTTTGTGCATAAATTTCACCGCGAAACAAATATCTCAATTCTTGCCATGGTTTGGTACTTAATTATTAGTGAACTGCTTACCGCTAGTTCTCATCACAATCTTGTCACGGGAGAGAGTGGTCAGTGTATAGGTGCTAAATTCATCGAGCGCGAACATGCCCTTGAACTTATTGTGGATTCTGATTTTGATTGGTGGGAGGGCGTATCTAAGTCAAAACTGCTGATTCATTTAGTTGAACTAGCAGGGCTTAGCATGACGTTCGAGCAAAATAAGCTCACGCTTCAAGACTGGACCCTCACCTAAAGGCACCCTAAAGGTGCCATGCACCTTTTGTGTCGCAAGTGCTAATAACGCGCTTCTATTAAATATAGTTGCGGGGGAAGTTGTATTTGTTTGGATTATTTCGAAGGAAGTTTTCAAACTCTTTAAAAAAGACATCCTGGGCAGCAGCGGTAGTGCCAACTTTTTTCTTCTTAAAGAAATAGAGATCTTTTTGTGAGGCGGCCACTTCTACTAAGTAGGACTCAAAAAAGTCTTTAAGCTGAGGGTGAACTGACTGGCGCTTAATCTTCCCGCCAGCAAGTTTTGAAGCCTTTGAGTTGATATATTGAAGAAGTTTTTTCTTATGCCCCGGGTATCTGAAGACCAATTCCTGACGATGAGAAATAGCGGCCATGGGATAAATGATATATTGCTCAGGCACCAAGTGATTGGCGACAAAGAAGTCTCCAAGCAACTTATCAAGCCCCTTCTCTTCTTTGAGCAGGCTAGGGTGAGGTCCTTGATTCATTTTTGGCAGATGTGTTTTCCACAGAAAATTTAAAATTTCATGGCGCATGGTCGTATCAAGCTTTGGAAATAATCCGGCGAAATGAATGAATGATTCAATGAGCGGTCCATGTAGCTTAATCGTCGCGTTTTCCCATTCCTGGGTTTGCAGCAACTCAAAGGCGTAAGCGATTTCTTCTTTTTTCTTCGTCATCGGAAGTGCGGTTAGGATGATGCCATTTTCACCCTTGAGAGTGAATAGTGCAGAGCTAGGAAGAATCTTAAGTTTTTCTTCAATGAGTTTTAAATCATCGCCGCGTTTGAAGTTGAGGCGATCAAGCTCGTAACGATTTCTAGGGTAGTAAAGATGGTTGATCTTACTAATACCTTTATCGAGGAAAATATTGAGATAGCGGATGAGCAGTTCGGCCGAGGCTTTGGCATCATCAAGTGCGCGGTGAGCTTTCTTATGACGAATCTCAAAAATCTTACTCATATAGTTGAGATTTGAGTTCATAAGACTTGGGACTAGATACTTAGTCATAAGATTGGTACAGATACTTGGATTTTTCATTTCAGGCTTACCCATACGCGATAGGACTGAATTAAAAAATGGAACATCAAACGAAGTATTGTGGGCCACAAGAACGGCATCGCCCATGAACTCTAGGACTTCATCTATGACTTCTTCAACCATAGGTGAGTCGGCCACATCTTTTTGTGAAATAGAAGTTAGTCTTTGAATGAACTCAGGAATCTTAATACCTGGCTGGATCAGAAAATCTTTTTCGGCCAGGATTTTTTGGCCTTTAACTTTGACCATGCCAATTTCGATAATTTTATCGGAAGAGTGATTGCCACCGGTGGTCTCTAAATCAAAAACACAGAACTCCATCTCGTTTAATTGCTTAGCGACATCTTGGGGCGTTTCATTTGAATTGGAGTTATCTTCGACGGCAGACTTAGCTTTCTTTTTTTGGGTCATCATTCTCACCAATCGAACATTCGCTCGAGGGTCTAAGGGTTAGTACTTAGCGCTTATTGTATTCATCAGGCGTGAAGGCAAGAGGCAGGAGGTCCTGGAGGCTCTTAACACTTTCGTTGCCTTGGCTATCACTTATAATAACTTCCATTTGCGGCAGTGCAAACTCACTCATTATTTGCCGGCAGATGCCACAAGGAGGCCAGCCAGCTTCGGTATAAACATAGACTCTTTTGATGCGCTTTTTACCTTCTGAAACTGCTTTAAAAATAGCTACTTGCTCGGCACAGGTGGTGCCACCAAAACTTGAGTTTTCCACATTGCAGCCACCAAACAAAGTGCCGTCCTCGGTCTCTATGGCCGCGCCAACTTTAGCCTTAGAATAAGGTGAGTGGGCAAAACCAGCAGTTTTTAAGGCTAGCTCTCTAAGCTTTTTATAATCACTCATTGCGGATTTCCTATAATCTTGATCGACTCAACCAGAAGGGAGCTAAACTTTTGCATGACTTTGAGTGCTTGTTCTTTAATGTCAGAGTGTTGAAGCTTAACGTTTTCAATTCCAGCTGCCATATTTGTTACGCACGAAACACCTGCAACACTTAAGCCTAGGTGATTAGCAGCAATAGATTCCGGCACGGTACTCATTCCAACAAGATCGCCACCAAGAATTCGTATCATGCGAACTTCTGCTGGGGTTTCGTATGTTGGTCCTAGTACTCCAGCATAAACACCTTTTTTCAGATCGACCCCTTGTGTTTTAGCTTGCGACATGAGGATCTCTTGTAGCTTTGGATCGTAGGCTTTGGTCATATCGGGAAAGCGTGGTCCAAGCTCGGCGATATTGGGACCCACTAATGGGTTTTGCCCGGAGAGATTGATGTGGTCTGTGATCATGACGAGATCACCGGCCTTATAAGACTCGTTCACACCACCAGAAGCATTGGTCAAAATAATAGAATCAATCCCAAGGCGAGCCAGCAGTCTTACGGGAAAAACAACTTGGTCGGTGTGATGACCTTCGTAGGCGTGATAGCGACCTTGCATAACGGCTACTTCAACATTGCCGATTTTTCCAAGAATCAAGCGACCTTCATGGCCTTCTACAGTGGTTTGTTTGAAATGCGGGATATCGTCGTAAGCAAGAGTGACTTTATCTTGAATTTGATCGACGAAGGCACCGAGCCCTGAGCCCAAGATAACACCAACTTGTGGGCGCACGTCTCTTTGTTTTTTAATATAGGCAGAAGCTTCTTCGAGTTTTTCAAATAGAGTCATAGGTCCTACTTCTTTTTAGTATTTTTTTTAGGAAAATAGATCTTCACTTCACGAATGAGATCTGGTGCTTTCGCCGGGCTGCTTGAAATACTGACATCGCCTGCGTGGAAGGCCTTGATGATGTCGGCAACTTGCGAAGCTTGATCTTCGTTATGGTAAATAGTAGCGATGGAATCATCTTTTTTTACTTTATCGCCAATCTTTTTATTGAAAACAAAACCGACTCCAAAATCAATCGGGTCACTAGATTTTCTGCGGCCACCACCGAGTAGAACATTGTGCATGCCAACGGCTTTGCAATCCATCTTAGAGATATAGCCAGCTTTGTGCGCAGGTATTTCTGTCTTCATTTTTGCGACGGGGAGGCGAGAGTAGTCTTCGATAACTTTGGTGTCGCCACCTTGTGCTTTAAGCATTTGGCGAAACTTCTCTAAAGCAGAACCGTCTTTTAGTGCTTTCTTTGCTTTGGCTACGCCTGCTGCAGGAGTCTTAGCAAGACCTGCGAGATGAACCATGCCACCAGCAAGCTCTAACGATAAATCAGTTAAATCTTTCGGGCCTTTGCACTTTAGGGTTTCAATACTCTCGATAATTTCAAGCGAGTTGCCGACAGCATTACCAAGAGGTTGGTTCATATCCGAGATGACCGTCATCATACTGCGATCAAAGCGCAGTCCCGTTTCGGCCAAAGATTTGGCCAGCGCTCGGGCTTTAGGCAGGGTACTCATAAAAGCACCGTTGCCAGTTTTAATATCCATGACGATACCTGAGGCACCTTCGGCAAGTTTTTTACTCATAATCGAAGCGGTAATCAGCGGGATAGATTCAACTGTGGCTGTAACGTCGCGAAGGGCATAGATCTTTTTATCGGCTGGGGCAATTTCACCCGTTTGTCCAATCAATACCAAGCCAACTTCTTTCAGTAGGCGTGAGAAGTCTTTCAAACCAAGGGCTACATTATAACCCTTGATAGCCTCGATCTTATCAACTGTTCCACCAGTGTGGCCTAAGCCTCTTCCGGCCATCATCGGAACTTCCACGCCACAGGCTGCAGCGATTGGAGCCAATATAAAGGAAGCCTTATCGCCGACACCACCAGTAGAGTGTTTGTCGATCGCCTTAGGGCCGTGATGTAAAACTTCACCAGAATAAAGCATCGCATCAGTTAGCGCTGTGGTTTCGTCTTTATCAAAGCCATTTAAATAGATGGCCATAAGTAGTGCCGACATCTGATAGTCGGCCACGTCACCACGAACTAAACCATTGATGAACCATTTGATTTCATCGGAGCTTAATTTCTTGCTGTCGCGCTTTTTTGCGATGATGGCGTAAGCCGAGTGATCACCTTGACTCATTATGAAAAACCTAGCATTGTTTAAGTTGTAAACTCTCTAAAAGACGAACATCATAGGCATAGCGCTGGTTAAAAAGCAATCCTGTAGCATCGCATTAGATAGGGCTTTTGAATGAAGATTTGGCTAATTACAATTTCTATTTCATTTGTATTGGGTTTTTCACCAACAAAGACATTCGCCCAAGATAATAAATCTTTGGCCGATCAGAGTATCCAGGATGCAATGATCGTTGGTGGTGCTGCTCTTGGTGGAGCGGTGCTGGGACTCTCAACACTTTCTTTTGTGAAAGAGCCAAGCGAACATCTAAAAAACATCTTAGTTGGTGGAGCAGTTGGTATCATCGTCGGTGTCGGTCTTGTCGCCTACATGCAAGCCAATAAAAGCGAAACTATTTATAAGCAATCTGATTTTACGCCGATTGATTTCAACACGAATCAAAGAGTTTCTTGGCATCGTAAAGAACAAACACAAACTGCTCCTGTGCCTCCTGCACAAGTGGGCTATCAGTTCTCTTTCTAGGTAATTATATGGAACAATTAATTTCTGCGTTCGGGTTGCTCTGTATGCTACTCATCGCTTACGCGTGCTCCAGCTCTAGAAAGTCGATCAATTGGAAAACAGTAATTTCTGGAATCGTTCTACAAATCATTTTTGGTCTTATTATTTTAAAAACAGGCTTTGGCCGCGCCGTCTTCGAACAGGCGAGAGAGCTCTTTACCGGTATCTTAAACTTCACCAACGAAGGTTCAAGATTCATCTTTGGCCCACTAACAGATGTTTCAAAAATTGGTTTCGTTTTTGCTTTCCTAGTTCTACCAACCATCATTTTCATGAGCTCTCTCATGAGCATTCTTTATTATATTGGCGTGATGCAAGTACTTATTAAATTCGTGGCCAAGATCATGGTCAAAGTTATGGGTACATCGGGCTCAGAGAGTCTCGCTTCCGCCGCAAATATTTTTGCTGGGCAAACAGAAGCGCCTCTAGTGATTCGCCCCTTTATCGGTTCGATGACAAAGTCGGAACTTATGGCACTGATGACTGGTGGTATGGCGACTGTTGCCGGTGGAGTTCTTGCTGCCTATGTTGGTCTTGGTGTTGATGCCGGTCACTTACTTGCGGCTTCTGTAATGTCGGCCCCAGCTGCACTTGTTTGTGCCAAGCTCATGGTTCCAGAAACTGAAGTGTCGCAGACAAAAGGTGAAGTAAAACTCGATTTACCTAATTGCCACGCCAATATGATTGATGCTGCGGCATCTGGAGCGAGTGAGGGGTTAGCGCTAGCACTTAATGTCGGCGCGATGCTTTTAGCCTTCATCGCTTTGATAGCTATGGTAAATGGTGCCTTTGGAAAAGTCGGTGGCATGGTTGGTTATCCTGAGCTTAGCCTTGAGCTCATTACTGGTTATTTGTTTGCGCCGATCGCGTGGCTTCTCGGTGTTCCTTGGGGTGATTGCCTTGTCGTTGGAACGCTACTTGGAAAAAAATTAATCTTGAATGAGTTTGTTGCCTATTTAGATCTTCGCGAACAAATGCCAAATATTTCCGAGCGTGCGACAATTATTTCAACCTACGCCCTTTGTGGTTTTGCCAACTTCAGCTCCATTGCTATCCAGATCGGTGGGATAGGTACGCTAGCACCAGAGCGTCGCCAAGATTTGGCCAAACTAGGCATAAAATCTTTAGTCGGTGGAACGCTTGCTTGCTTAATGACCGCCTGCATCGCTGGGATATTTATTTAACTTTATAGTATTTTTTTGCCGTGAAGCGCTCCGGCTCGCCGCAATTCTTATGACCTGATAAAATGATCTAGAATACGTTTTAAAAGGTACGCTCCAATGGCTAAAGAATTAATTATCAACCAGACACTTAATGAGTGTCGGGTTGCTCTCGTCGAAAACGGCGAGATTCTCGATTACCTCATGGATCGTGGAAGTGACGAGAAAGAAGACTTCCCGAATGTGGGTAACGTTTATAAAGGCAAAGTTTTAAGAGTGCTGCCAGGAATGCAAAGTGCGTTCGTGGATATTGGCTGGGAAAAAGCCGCATTTCTTTACGTCGACGATGCCTATCTTCCAACTCTTGATGAACAGCGAGAGATGGCCGAAAAAAGTAAGCAAAATTCTGAAAAATCACAGCGCATTGGCGAGATGATCCCAGATGAATTTTCTACTTTATCAGAACAAGTTGATATGCGCTTTCGTCCAGAGGCAACCATTGAAAGCTTTCTAAAAGAAGGCGATGAAATTGTTGTTCAAGTGGCCAAGGAACCAATCTCTACAAAAGGTCCACGTGTCACTCGTCATATTACATTGGCCGGGCGTTACGTTGTCTTCATGCCCTATATCGAACACACAGGTGTGAGTCGCCGTATTGAAAAAGATGGTGAGCGCGAACGTTTAAAAGAAATTCTCGATACCATTCGTCCAGACGGTAAAGGCATTATTGCTAGAACCGTGGCGGAAGGGCAGAGCTACAAAACGCTCAAGCAAGATTTCAACCTTCTAGTTAAAATTTGGAAAGACGTTCAAAAAGCTGAACAAACGACGAAGGCCGCAACATTAGTTTATCGCGATCTTAATTTCATTCAGCGAATCCTGCGCGATATCACCGATGAAGATGTCGCCAAAGTCGTTGTCGACTCCAAAGAGATGGAGCGTGAAGTAGAAAAGTTTGTGAAACGCTTTCTGCCAAATCTCCAAGGTAAAATTGAATTTTATGAAGGGGATGCTTCACCTTTTGAAAAATACGGTATCGATCTAGAAATCGAGCGCGGTATTTCAAATAAAGTTTTCCTTCGAAGTGGTGGCTCGCTCAATATCGATCAAACTGAAGCTTTGGTTTCAATTGATGTGAATACTGGCAAGTTTGTTGGCCGCAAAAACCTCGAAGACACGATTGTAAAAACAAATCTTGAAGCGGTTCGCGAGATTGCCTATCAACTTCGCTTAAGAAATTGTGGTGGCATTATCATTGTCGATTTCATTGACATGGAAAAAGAGGAACATCGCGAGCAGGTCTACACGACCTTTGTAGAAGCGCTTAAAAAAGATCGCGCTAAGACTAACGTTCTACCTATCTCAGGCTTAGGCCTTATTGAGATGACCCGTAAACGTACACGTGACACTTTGACCAGAGTCATGTGTGAGCCTTGTCCTTATTGCGAAGGCACAGGAAAAGTTAAATCAACTCTTACTGTTTGTTATGAGTTGGTGCGCGAGATTACGAAAACTCTTAAGAAAACCAAAAGTACGAAGCTGTTTGTTTTTGCACATCCTGAAGTTGCAGCTCGTTTATCTGGGGTCGATCTCGATTTGATCGAAACTCTAGAGGACGCTTATGGCGCAACGGTCCAAATGCGCTCAGAAAACAACTATCATGTAGAGCAGTACGAGATTTTCACTCAAGACCCATAATCCAATTTAGACGTAGTGCGTGGGGCATTTTGATCCTGAATAAAAGGGTCAATCTGACCCCAATGGTCCACTTTTAACCCCAAAAAGCGTGTCAAATTTACAGTATCTAGGGATTTTGTTGGCATGAAATTTGGTTATGTGTTCTAAGAAACACGTTCAAATATCCACGATAGGTATACGAATTTTTAACTGCGACTTCGCGCAAGGGGGACTCATGTCTTTAGCTTCAAAACTACTTAAAGGTGCTGCACTGCTTTCAGCGACAACGATGCTTGTTGCTTGTTCTGGCGGCGGCGGCGGCGGCACTTCAACATATGGTGCATATTATTCACCAACAGCTTCTGTAAGCCAGTTTGTTAATGCTCTTAACAACATCGAAGGTTACAACGCTGATCAGTCTTATGTTGAGCTTTACACTGATGAAACAATCCGTTCTACATACGCTGGTGAAGACGACTGGTTTGTTATCTATGATGACAAGTATAACGAGTACAAAGCGGTATCTCTTCAGTACATCCGCTCTATTGTTTATTATGACTATTATTCAAACAGCACGGCCCTAGCTCGTGAGTTCCGTTCTATCGAGCGTGACGATATCGCTTATGGCGACATCAACGGTGATTACTGGGGTGATGACTACGAAGTAGTTGATTACGATTATTGGACGAATACTTTCATTGGTCGTAACTCTGGCTTCCAGTATGAAGACGAAGTTGCTACTACTGACGTATCTCTAATGACTGCTGAAGTTGAGCAAAAAGAATTCATTAAAAAAGCTGCGAAGCTTTCATTTGCTTTCAACGTAGGTCTTGAAACTTCACTTTCTCTTGTAACTCTTGGCCAAAAAGCTGAGCTTATGATTAAGAAAACTGGTGGCGAGCTTACTGTTGATGACCAAGCTGCTCTTACAAGCGATCTTCAGCGTCTAACAGGTGTTTCACTTTCAGAAGTGATGGCAGCTGCTAACGATGATGCCGCTAAAGAAGACCTTGTTGGTAAAATTGCTGACAAAATCGGAACTTCTGCTTCAAATCTTGAAAACAAGATTCTTCCAGAACTTTTCGGTCTAGAACTTAACTAATCGATTCCCACACATCGCGATTAAGATGAGCCACCCGAATGGGTGGCTTTTTCTTTTTGAAGTAAGTAGTTCATAATGGCAAAAAGGAAGCCCCATGAAACAACTTCTTCTACTTCTATCGCTTTATCTCACAAATGCCTTTGCGGCCGAATTGAACTATCCCGTTGTTGCCAGCTCTGCCGCTGAGGAGCGACTAGAAAAAGAAGAACTTCTCAAGTTTTCGAGCTTCACGCTATTGGCTCATAAACAAAACTATTTATTACCTGTTACATATAATTTTCGCCCCAATAATGCTCCCAATGAAGCGCTCAAGGCCCGTGGGATTGATACAGGAATCGATCGCATTATGCGAGTTGAGTCTAAATTTCAGTTTAGTTTCAAGTTTCCTTTAGCCACCAAAATTTTTGCGGAAAATGACGGCCTTTGGGCCGCCTACACACAACAGTCCTATTGGCAGGTTTACAATCAAAATAGTTCGAGACCATTTAGAGAAAGTAATTACGAGCCAGAACTTTTCTACCTCAAAAGAGTGGGGGCAAGATGGCTAGGATTTAACTTTGACGCTTTTGTCTTTGGGTTAGTTCATCAATCCAATGGTCAGACCGAGATGCTCTCAAGAAGTTGGAACAGGCTCTATGTCGCAGGTATATTCTCAAGAGAGCATTTTGTCTTAGGCCTAAAAACTTGGTACCGCGTCCCCGATGGAGCTAATGATGATAATCCAGACCTTGAGGACTATGTAGGCAAGTTTGAAATGCGCTTTGCTTACAAAAATGCCGGTTGGACATATTCGCTCTTGCTTAGAAATAGTTTGGAGAAAGACTTTAAAGGCTATAGGGAGTTCGGCATAAGCTTTCCACTCGATCGTACTATCAAAGGCTATTTCCAATATATCAACGGCTACGGGGAAAGCTTGCTCGATTATAATGTTTCATCTCACCGCCTAGGTTTGGGAATTATTGTCTCCGAATTCATTTGAGCTAGTGTCTAAAACTTAGACACCAAATAGGTCTTAACTCATTAATACTAGGACTAAATAAACGGTATGCGGCCTGCATATTTCTAGGCACACCCTTGTCTGGAATATAATGAGCATTTGGCGCGTTTTCACATTTATTGCCTTTATCGCATTGATGATTCATATCAATCCGGTTTTCGCGCAGCAATTTGCCAGTGTTCCGCTTACTGAAGCTCGCATGCCCAGTGATGACCTTTCTTATCAAGGCAAGATGCTTAGACCTGATGAAGCTTATCGCTTGGCCCAAGAAGGTCTAGATTTATCAAGCCTCGACCCTGTTGATAGTGCACTTTGGGAGAACCAATCTCAGGCGGCTTCGCCAAGACTCGATGCTTTAGATATTTATGACGGTGATAGTACTCAATATGCCGGCGCACTTTTATCTGCTGGTGGCATGTTTCGTTTTAACATTGTTCATGGTCAAACAACTGCTATCGTCCATATGGACAAAACTCTTCACACATTACTGCTTAGAAAAAACATTCTACGTTTGCTTGGCTATAAAGTTCCTGCGATCAAGTGGATTCGTCGCCTAAATGTTCAGTTTGAATCGAAAGAAGAAATGGATCAAATGTTGGATAGTCTTATCCCGCGCGCCACTCTTGGAGCTGCTTCGAGATGGCTCGAATCAAAAGATGAGGCAACATTTACAGCGACCTTCAGAGATATTGCCATCACTATTCCAAATAGTGCCGATCATTACAACCTCGCTATGGGTGTCCCTCCACAGACTTTAACTAATCGCACACTTCGCTCATTGATTATTCCCTATGCTCTCTTAGATCTTGGAGAGAGTGCTAACCGCTTTGAATGGACTGTGGGACGTAAAGATAATAACTCTATTTTACTTCCCCATTTCACTCGCGGCATTTTTGCTACAACTCTAGATGATGCCAAGTGGATTTTAAGAAGGTTAGAGCGCTTAACCAAAGACGATATTCGTCAGGCCGTAGAGCTTTCATATTTTCCACCAGAAGTTTCTAAGCTATTGGTTGAAAAGTTAAGTTCAAGAATTAATGCGCTAATGGAGTTATTCCAAGAACAGGCCGTTAAGCTTGAGTATAACGTCGAGGTCAGCCAGGGTGAGTTTCTTAAAAAAGGTAAGCTAGAAAAACAGGACTGGGAAGGCTTTGCAAGTCGCTTCGCTCACGGTGATCCGGAGTCACCTTTCAAAGATGTTCACTGGTATGCTCTCTCAAAGCTTCAGGCATTTGCCATTGATAATATCGTGGCCCGCGCTAACCAAGAGCTCTCACTCTTTAGTCCCAATCAAGTACGTAGTGAGTTCCATCAACAGCAGTTCCAAGAAGGGCTTCAGCACTTCATCGACACTGGCTATATTATGGACTTCCCGGTTGGCACATGGTTCTCGCCAATGGCCGACCTCAATCTTACTGCTTCACGCGATGTAGTAGTTGGTAACTATCTAGGTACTGATAATCTGGTTCAGCTTGCCGATTCAATTGGCTGGGGCATCCAACTGGGCGGACAACTAGGGATCGAAAACCTTGAGTTTGCTCCGACTGTCGCGATCAAAGGGACAGTAAATATTTCGAAAATGTGGACCCACTTAAAGCCACTTCGCGATCTTAAGCAGGTTTTCAAAGAGCCATATAAGAATGTCGTTGTTCCATTGATTAAGTGGCAAATGAGTAAAGAGCTCGATCGCATGCATGCGCTTCGCGACTCGCAGGACCCAAACACTGACTGGAGTCTTGAAAATGATGACTCTGAACTCGCAAGAATCGTTCGCCATCTCAACTCGAATCTAGGTGTAGGAGAGTCGATCTTGTACACAGAAAGGGCTTCGCCAAGTATTGGTGCCTCAATGGGAACGAGTCTCATGGGAACTCCTATTCACTTTAGTCTCTCTGGAAGTGCAGATATCGTCGATCTTCGTAGAATTCAAATTTATAAGAAAGATAACAAAACACTTCAGATTTATGATGACCTAGGACACGGCGAAGGGTGGAGTGTAAACGTCTCTCTTGAGCGCTTTGTTCCTATTATTAAACTGGGGTGGCGTAAGCAAAAAGGTAATTACTCAGTTCGTTTGCACGAAATTGATCTCAATCCAGATGTGAAAGAAAATCCGCGTCTCTTTGACAAAGCCCATGCGGTTGCCGAGTTCTTAAATACAGGTTCATCAGAACTTCTTGAAGAGATTCAAAAGCCAAACGTTGTAGAAGCAGAATTTACTGATAAAAGCTCAAAGGTCGCTTTCTTGTTTTGGCGCCACAAAAAACTTAAGACAGAGACCCTTTATAATATTGAGTCGCGCGATGGACTTCAAGGTCGCTACGTCTCATTAACTGATGAAAAACAGTCTGGCTTAAATTGGGAAGCCTTCACAAAAGATATTATTAACTACGGCTTTCAGCGCCTCTCATATAATGTGAACTGGGCTTCACCTACTTGGCAAAATCCTGCGCAAACTATTGGCGGCATGGGCACGACGACAAGTGTTCGTTTTGAAACCAGCCTTGATGATGGTGATCGCTACAAAGAGCGCTTTATGCGTCTGACCAATCGCTGGGAAGGCTGGAGCAAGAAAGTTAAGAAACTTAAAAAGTACATGCGTGAGACGAATGATAAGTTTGGCTTTGCTCTTTTTGATGAGCGTACTCTAGATAATGCCGATAAGTTAAAGCTGTTTGACGTGTCAGTGAATCTCAATCTTTACGAAGAAGGGATTAAAAAACTAGCCACGATTCATCCTAATTCGCTAATTTACTTTGAATATCAGTACGAGCAAGCGCGTGGAATCAGAGAGGAAGGCTGCGATGAACGCCGAATTCGCCGTCGCCGCTTGCACGATGGTCGCGTAATTGAATCGTGCGGAACGCTCAATACTGTTATTTGGCAAAATAATAAGTGTCGCGACAAAATTGAAGACGGTAAAGATCAAAAAACAGTTATGAAATGCTTGATGAAACTCTACCGCGATCTGTATGAGGATCTCGAGTATAACGAAATCAAGATGCTTCTTGGCCAAGACAATATATTTGTTCACGGTGAAGTTAACGGCTTTAGAAACGATGATGAAGTTTTAAATGACTCTATTCAGACAAATACAGAAGGCCGTATTGGCAGCCGTTTTTGGAATGGGCCATTTGAGAAAATTCAAAAAATGCTTGGCATTCAAGAAGGCGAGTTAAATGGCTACTGGCTGAGGGAGAAACTATGAAGAACTTCATAACTTCCCTCATGCTTTTAAGCAGCTTCAATATTTTTGCAGCAGATCCATTATTTGATCAACAATGGGGACTTAAAAACTCCGGTCAAAAAATCTATCGAGCAGAAGGCGAGATTCGCCGTGAGCAAGTTGAAGGTATTCAAGGTGCCGATATTGATTGGCCAGGTTTGGCCGAACTCTCAAAACTTGAAAAAGATAGAGAGGTTGTTGTCGCCGTTATCGACTCCGGTATTGATATGCTTCATCCCGATCTCGCCGATCGCGTCTTTGTTGGAAAAGATTTCTTAGACGACGCTGAGATGAAAGATGATACAGGCCATGGAACTCATGTGGCAGGGATTATTGCCGCCAATGCTAACGCAGTTGGTGTTACCGGTGTTACTCCTCAATCTATTAAGATCCTCCCGCTTAAAGTACTTAATAAAAATACCACGGGCTTTGTCTATAAAGGCAGAGTGATTACAGATATCATTGCTGACGCCTTAGCTTTTGCCGTTGAGTCCAAAGTCGACGTTATTAATATGAGTTTAGGTTGGCCAAAAGTTGTGAACACTCCAAAAATTGTTCGCGCCCTCGATATCGCAGCTAAGAATAATATCGTTTTGATTGCCGCCTCAGGTAATAATAATAAAGACGTACCAACTTGGCCTTGCGCACATCCGGCCGTGATTTGTGTCGGCGCCATGGATAACCAAGGCAAGGTCTCTGAGTTCTCTAATCACGGTGGCAAAGTCGACCTGGTCGCTCCAGGCGAGTGGATTGTCTCTTCAATCCCTAGAGCGCTTGAGTCTAGAACACTTCGAATTTCAGGCTATGAAGCTAAAAATGGTTCATCACAGGCCGCACCTTTTGTTGCCGCCGCTGCCGCGCTTTTGAAATTACAAAATCCAAATATCTCAGCAGCTCAAATTAAGGCTAAACTTTATGCCTCTGCTAGGCCGATGACGCAAATCGAAGATAACCGCTTTGTACGTTTCGGTGCCTTATCGATTAAAGGCGCCTTAGCTCAAAATGATATCTCTATGGCCAGTGTACTTGTAAAAGAACTTGTTAGCGTGGATGTTGATTCGGCAGGCGAATTCTCTTTTGAACTCCCTATTGAAATTTTGGGAGATAAAAGCCAAGAACTTGATATTCAAGTAGAAGGTTTAAATGTCGCTACCATAATTGATAACGACAAACTTTTAGTCTCAGGAAAGCTAGATAGTCTTAGGATCGATAGTGAAGTACCGTTAACATTTATAACGAAGCTTGGAGCGACAAAAACACGCACGAGCATGACCATTTGGTTCGCTAGAAAGCTCTCTCAAAATGACCTTGTCTCCTGTATGATTGCAGGAATTCCTGCTAGCGCTTTAGCCGTGATCAATGGCTCTAGGAAAATGTCTCGCATGGAAGTTGTCTCCATTGACTCAACACCTTCCAGTGACTTTCACGGCTATATTCAAGGCAAATCAGGTGATAAAATTCGTGCGATCTCCATTCGTGCCAATGCAGGAGATGAGAAAGCAAAGCTGACTTCGGTGACACTTGAGGATCACCATCAGCTTCTTGCCGTTTTTGAGCGCGATGTAAATTTTGATGGCAAGAATGATTTAGTTTTTTACGGCATGAGTGCAAGACGTGATCAGTTAATTCTTAGTTTCACAGATATGGACGGCCAAGCCCTATTTGGCGAAAACTCTCGCTGGGAACTTCCCATTTCAACTTTTGAAGGGCTTCCATTAAAAGACGGCGAGCGCTCCGATTTTTCCTGGGTAAAACTAAAAACTTTTCTAGGCGAGTTATCAGTTCCGCTTTATCAAAAAGCGTGGATGCTCCCGCTTGAAGATAATTCAAATGATCTACTCGATCATGAGCCTGCCTCCATGGCCCCGCGTGTTTATTACTTAGAGCCTATTAAGCAAGATAACAAAGTTGTCATTCGCCCACGCGTGATCGATTCGGTTTCATTTAAGCAAGAACTTCAGGCGCAGCTTACTACGATGCCTTGGGAGAATGCTGTGATTGAGCGAACTCTTCCACAATCAGATCTCGAGCGCGAAAAAGGTATTGTTCGCCAAGTAATTTCTGTTGGAGAAGATTTTTATCGTCGCTTCCATATTTTAACAGTCAACCAAATTGGCTCACATAAAATTGAAGCCCATGCTGATTCAGACGTCTTTCAGGTTGGAAATATGTCACTCGTGACAAGAAAACTTAATGACTTTACTGTTTCTGAGAACTCTTTTCAGATGGCGCTGCTTGATCGCTCAAGTGCAAGGGTAAAACCATTCATCACAGGGAAAACCAGCGAAGCTTGGACACTATTAACTTCCGGCTGGAGCAATCCATTCTTTGAAGTCGTGGCAACTTTTGAAGGACAAAATAGAAGAACGCTTTTCTTTGAGTCTCGCTACCACGTTTACGTTTACGATCAACAAGGTGATGGCGTCCCAGTTTCGGCCCGTCTACCTATTAACCGTGACTCAAGTTTCCCTGGAGTTAATTTTAGTGAGACTTTGCAAAGTGCTGTGGTCAAGGTGAATGGTCGCAAGAGCCCGGCCGTAGCGGTGAATTCAACCCTTATTTACGGTGATCGACTCTATGCAATGCTCGCCGATCAACAGAAGTTGGTTCGTCCTGTTGCGCTAAGCGTAAATATTCCGGCCAATTGTGTCCCACTTAAGACTCAGTTTTTAACCAATTCTCAAGGGGTTAGCGCTTACGCTATGCTGTGTCAGTCCTCCGCTAATCAAGTCGATCTAAGCTTCTTTCCACTCGAGTTAAACTAACTCAACAATCAGCGCAAAACCTTTGAAATCCAGATATTTGGGTGCTAAGTTGTGGCCTCTCGAAATCAGACTCGCTCATGTCACCATAAGGTTGATATGGGCCACTAATGTCCAGGAGGTTATATGATTTACGAGCTGTCCCTAGTTGCAAAGTCAGAGCTATCAGACGAACAAGTCGAAAAGCTCAACACTTTGGTTCGTGATGTAGTCGCCCAACACGACGGCGAAGTTTTTATCCAAGATGATTGGGGTAAAATGAATTTGGCCCAACCTACCGGTAACGGTACGTTGTCAGGTCATTACATTTACTTCCTTTTCAAAGCCAACAACGCGAACAATAAAGAATTGGCTCGTCGTTTTGGTATTAATGAAGGAATTATCCGTCACATGATCATCAAAGTTGGCGAAGAAAAAGACATCGGAAATCTTGTTAAGAATTACAAGACTCCTTTTTCTAAAAAGTACAACGGCTCAGTAACTGATACTGATGAAGAAGAAGGCGGAGAAGGCGATAAGCGTTTTTCACGTCGTCGCGCTTGTTTCTTCACTGTTAATCAGATCAAAGCTGATTGGAAAGACCCTAAGACTTACGCTTGGCTTGTTAACGAGTTTGGTAAAATTTCACCAGCTCGTGTTTCAAACATCAGCCGCAAGCACCAACGTTTTGCAACGACTGCGGTAAAACGCGCTCGTCAAATGGCCTTAATCAGCCATCTTTCAAATCGTTTAGCTGAAAAGATGTAAGTAAAGAGATTTAGAGTGGAACTATGGCAATGAGTCGAGAAGATATTAACAATTACGCAAGAACAAGCTCAGCAAAGAAGATTAAAGTCTTCGGCGAACTGACTTGGACTAAGCTCATTTTCTTGGGCTTGATCGCGGCGTTGTTTTCTTACGGCCCACTATCACTGTTTGCTCCTGTTCCCCTTGCTTTAGGAATTTTGCTTTACGGTCGTTTAAAAACTTTTGTTGTGACGTTAGCTTTTGCTGCCATTTCAGTTGCCTTGCAGCCTGTGCTGCCACAAGCAACTTGGATGTCAATCTCTCTTGGTATTTCATTGCTGTTTGCAGCTTTGATTTCTGAGATCGTGCTACGTCGTCGCGCTCCGGTTCAAGGTTTAATCCTGACGGGCACGGCTCTCGTTTGTGCTGTTGTTGGCTTTAGTGCTTTCGCAGTATGGATTTCAGGCATGGATCTTTCGAGTGAAGTGACTGCAAGTGTAACAACATTGTTCCAATCGGTACGTGAACAAAATGCTGAAATTTTGTCCGGTGGTGGAGAAGAGTCTCGTGTACTTGCTGATTTTTTAAGCAACCCACAGGCTTTTGCAAATGACATCATGACTTGGTCATTGTCATTTTTGTTTGTAGGCGTTCATTTCACTCTATGGGTGGGAATGTTTATGATCCTTCGCAACTCCTTAGTATGGCGTATTCGTCATGCTTATCCTTACGGACTTAAAGACTTGGTACGCTACAAAGTTCCAGACTTTTTTGCCTGGCCTTTGATCTCTGGTTTAGCTCTTTATGTCGGTGGCACGTCCATCGCACCTTGGGCCGAAGCAGTAGGCGGAAACTTGTTAGCATGTTTGGGAGTGTTCTTTTTCTTCCAGGGATTTGGTGTTTTTCTTGATCTTCTTAGCTTTCTTGGGATCCGCGGATTCTTTAGAAGTTTGTTGGTCATCAGCACTGTATTCATGGGCTGGAAAGTCTTGGTTGTTGCCGGGCTTTTCGATTTATGGGTGGATTTCCGCCGTTTTATGAAAACTAAAAAAAATGATGAAGGAGATAGTTTATGAAAGTCATTCTGACGGAAAAGGTTCCGACACTTGGCAACGTAGGCGAGATCGTTAATATTTCTGCCGGTTACGCGCGTAACTTTGTAATTCCTAATAAGCTTGGCGTTATTGCTGATGCTGGAAATGCAAAGGCTCTTGCTAACCAAAAGAAAGCTCTTGCTAAAAAAGTTGCTGAACAAAAATCTGAAGCTGAAGCCACTAAAAAGAAAATTGATGGTCTTTCACTTGAGTTCGTTAAAAAAGCTGGTGCTAATGGTAAGCTCTTCGGTGCTATCACTACACTTGATCTTTCTGCTGAGCTTAAGAACAAAGGCATCGAAATTGAGCGTCGCTTGATCACTGTTAACAACGCTATGAAAAACCTAGGAAACTTCACTGCTAAAGTTAAGCTTTTCCAAGGTGTTGAAGCAGAGTTCAAGATCAAGATCTCTATGGATCCAGCTCAAGCTGAAGAGCTAAAAGCTAAACAAGCTGCTGCTGAAAAGCGTAAAGAAGAAAAAGCTGCTGCTGCTGCACTTGC
>PBCC01000064.1 GCA_002716825.1 Halobacteriovorax sp.
GCCAACCATGGGAAGTTTGCGAGAGTTTGGTCGTGAGTTTTGGAGTGAGATGGTTGCGCGCTGTAATGCTACAATTTTATCTGAAGTTTCAAATGATCAATGCGATGCCTACCTCTTATCCGAGTCATCTCTATTCGTTTGGGATCACTCATTTTTAATGATCACTTGTGGCTCAACCATGTTGGTGAACTCAGTTCAACACTTCTTAGGTCGCGTTCGTAGTGATGATATCGAAAGCATTATCTATCAAAGAAAAAATGAGTACGGTCCGTGGCTTCAAAAAACAAGTTTTGCCCAAGACGTCGAGCGATTACAAACCATGGTTGATGGCGTGACGACCAGATTTGGTTATCTCGATGAACATCACACTTATATGTTCCACCTCGATAAAGATTTTAGTCCAAGACCTAATGATACGACGACTGAGCTTTTGATGTATCACATCCAAGGCAAGGCTGCTCAGGCATTACGCTGTACGAATCAAACAGTTCAGTCGATTCGCGAGTTCATGAACCTTCATGAGTTCTTTGATGGCTTTCAAGTTGATGATTACTGCTTCAAACCCTGTGGCTACTCTTTAAATGCTATTAAAGATGATCGTTACGTCACTATTCATATGACTCCACAAGAAGAAAGCTCCTATGTAAGTTTTGAGACCAACGTTAATCTTGAAAAGGATTTTCCGGGACTTGTGGATAAACTTTTAGAAACTTTCGAACCATTCTCTTTTGACGTTGTTGATTTCAACACGCAAACAACAATTGCTCCAAAAGGGAAAATGGTTCAGATTAATAAATTTCAAGACAGACTCAGCTGCGGCTATGATGTGAATTTTTCTCACTTCATTGTGCCGCTCGATAGAGTTGAAAAACCTACGATCGTTAAAGGAAATGTTTTATGAACTTAGGAAAAACAAAAGCGGCCATGTGGGTCGAAGAGCCAACCGGTGATTTCTTAAAAGTTGGCTTTCGCGCCGATAAGGTACTTTTTTCAGGTAAGAGCGAATTTCAAAGTGTTGATGTGATTGAAACAAGAGGCCACGGCAAGATGCTCCTCAATGACGGACTTGTCATGCTTACTGAGCGCGATGAATTTATTTATCACGACATGATTACTCATGTTCCCATGTTCACTCACCCTAATCCTAAGAGCGTTCTCGTCATCGGTGGCGGAGACGGTGGCACGGCACGTGAAGTGCTTCGTCATAAAGGCGTTGAGTCGGTTGTCATGGTAGAAATCGATGGCATGGTGGTAGATGCTTGTAAGGAATTTATTCCACAAACGGCCAGTGACCTCTCAAACCCTAAGTTGGAGCTGATCATTGGCGATGGCGTTGACTACGTGGCCACAACTAAAAAGAAATTTGATGTTGTGATCGTCGATTCAACTGATCCCATCGGTCCGGCCACACCACTTTTTGGTACTGAGTTTTACCAAAATATTAAAAATATCTTAAACGACGACGGCATTGTGGTTTCTCAAGCAGAGTCACCATTTTATTTCGCAGAAACTCAGCAGTCTTTACTTGGAATTATCGGTGGATTGTTTCCTATTGCGACAATCTATAACTTTAATAATATGGGCTATCCTGGTGGATTTTGGAGTTTCACGTTTGCCTCTAAAGGTCCACACCCTACTAAAGACTTCAAAGCTGCTCGCGTTAAAGAGTCAGGCTTAGACTTTGGGTACTATAACGAAGATATTCATCACGCCGCTTTTTGCCTTCCGTCTTTTCAAAAAAGAAACTTGGCCGAAAAAATAAAAGGCTAAGTATGAAGTACTGGTTGATGAAGTCTGAGCCTGATGTCTTATCCATCGACGATCTTAAGTCGAAGAAAAAGACTGGTTGGGATGGGGTTAGAAACTATCAGGCCAGAAACTTTATGCGCGATGAGATGAAAAAGGGAGACCTTATTCTAATCTATCACAGTAGTTGTAAAGTTCCCGGTGTTTACGGAGTAGGTAAAGTCACTAAAGAGTCTATGCCCGATCCGACTCAATTTGAAAAAAAATCTCAGTACTTTGATCCTAAGGCCACACACGATGAACCTCGCTGGTTTATGGTTGAAGTCGGATTTGTTAAAAAGTTTAAGCAAGCAGTGACACTAGAATTTATGAAGAGCGAGAAATCACTTGGTGATATGATCGTTCTTAAAAAGGGAAGTCGACTTTCGATTACCCCCGTTGAAAAGAAAGACTTTGAAAAGGTGAGTGCCTTTGGAGAAGCTTAGCCCACTCGCAAGGCGTGCGCATCTGATTGAGGCCATGAAAACGGATGCCGCTAAAGGCCTTCATTGTGGTTCTTGCTCCGGTACGTGCTGCACGTTCACTTCTAATTCGATGCAAATTGATTCTGAACAAGCTCTCGATATGAAGAATTGGCTTTTGCAGCAAGATCGTTGGAACGATGAAACTTTTAAATCCCTTGAAGACTGTGTTGAAGAGTTTCGCTTAGATATAGAAATTTCCCATATCAAAATTCGAAGAACCTATACTTGCCCATTTTTTAAGCGATCAAGTCTTGGCTGTACCATCGCCCCAGAAGTTAAGCCTTATGGTTGTTTGGCGTTTAACCCCAAAGAGTCGGGTGTAACTAACGGTGGCAATTGTAGATCAAATTTGGATTTACTCGAAGCTGTTCCGGCAGCTAAAGACGTCACAAAATACCCAATTCCTGTCGCACTCTTAATGCTTCGCTAGCCGCTCTTCAACTACCACATGGGCACCTGGAATTTTTTGATTAATGATTGTTTTGTAATGCTCGCTACCAAGCGCTGTCTCATTGGTAATGATGAGTTGAACGGACACACCACTTGGACCAATTCTCCAAATATGCAGATCGATGACATTTGCGCGATCGGCTTCAAGAGCATTTTTTAAATCATCTGAGTTAATTTCTTTGGCATGACCATCAAGTAGTTCCCAAGAAGTTTCCTTCAGGAGTTTATAGGCCCACTTTAAAATTAATAGAGAGCCAACTATACCCATCAGTGGATCGAGCCAAATATAACCCTGATACTTCCCGACGATCAAAGCAATGATGGCGGCGACTGAAGTTAGTGCATCGGCAATTACATGAATGAGTGCGCCCTGGTGATTATGATCGTGACCATGATGATGGTGGTCGTGCTCATGATCGTGATCATCATGCTCATGACTATGTCCTAGTAGAAGAGCACTGGCGATATTAACGACCAGGCCAATAACGGCTACCCAAAGGGCTTCATCAAAACTAATCGCGATGGGTTTTGCAAATCGTTCAATCGATTCATAGGCCATAAAAATTGCCACAAGACCGAGTCCAATGGCGCTAGTATAGCCACCAAGGGGCATGAGTTTACCCGTTCCAAAACTCAGATGCTGTTGTATTTTTTTTGATCTGGCGAGTTTGTAGATGACCAGAGTTAGAGTCAGGGCGGCGGCGTGAGACGCCATATGCCAGCCATCGGCTAAAAGCGCCATGGAGCCAGTGATATAACCGGCCACAATTTCAACCACCATGGTAATCGCGGTTAAAATAACCACCCAAAAAGTACGTTTTTCATTACTTCTGATTTTGGCGTTATCGTGCTGTAAGTGGTCGGATTGATTGCAATGTTCCATCTGAGTATTATGGCCTAAGACAGACAACTGCGCTACGGCCCTTGTTGAGTGTATTTCAAGGTGTAATATAAAGACGTTTTAAGACACTCACCAATAGAGGTCTAATATGAAAATAGTTTATTTACTCTTAATTTTAGCGACGAGTACTTCCTATGGCTGGGAGGCCAAAAAGATGGATAAAAAGCAAATTGTCGAGAAACTCACTCCAATGCAGTACAAAGTCACACAGGAAGACGGCACAGAGCGTCCTTTTGATAATGAGTACTGGGATAATAAGCGTGAAGGAATTTACGTTGATATCGTCTCAGGTGAGCCGCTGTTTAGCTCAATCGATAAGTACAAATCTGGTACAGGCTGGCCCAGCTTTACTAAGCCGATTAAAGAAGATGCGCTTGTGACTAAGACAGATCGTAAGTTTTTTATGAAGAGAACTGAGGTTAGAAGTAAACTGGCTGATTCTCATCTTGGTCATGTTTTCGAAGATGGCCCAGCACCAACTGGACTTCGCTATTGTATGAACTCAGCCTCAATGCGTTTTATTCCTAAAGAAGAATTAGAAAAAGAAGGTTATGGCGAGTTCGCATCATTATTTGAGGCGGATAAGAAATGAGCTTTATTTCACTCGGTGCCGGCTGTTTTTGGGGCGTGCAAAATATTCTTTCTAAACTTCCTGGAGTCATCTCGACCGAGGTTGGTTATATGGGCGGACATATTGATCGGCCTACGTACGAGCAAATCTGTCGTGGAGATACGGGACACGCCGAAATTGTAAGAGTTGAGTATGACCCCGAGCAAGCCAAGCTCGAGACCCTTCTAGATTTTTTCTGGCGTCTACACGATCCAACAACGCTCAATCAGCAGGGCTACGATATCGGACATCAGTACCGCTCAGTCATTTTTTGTCACGATGAAGCTCAAATTGAAGTCGCAAAAAAATCAAAGGCTAGCTTTGATGAATCAAAAGTCTTTGGTAAAAATGCAGTGACTGAAATTTTAATGGCCTCTACTTTTTGGAAAGGAGAGGACTACCATCAAAATTATTACGATAAAAAGTATGGCGGCAGAGCTGGACCCGTCTGTCACGTTTTAAGAGATCGCTAGTCGCGGATAACTGAAAGAATGGCGCTCAGAGGTTTGTGATCACTGCCCAAAGCCTCGACTAAAACCTTTCCATTTCTAGCTTTTAAGCCGCGAACGAAAATATAATCGAGTGCACGACCAAAGACGTGCATACGATCTTGTGGGTTTGCTAGTTCTATTGGCTTAAAGCCTGAACGCTCCATGGCGCGCATAACGAAAGCTTCTTTCTTCTTGGACCAAGTGTTGAAGTCTCCTGCAAATAAAACAGGACCATCGTGCTCAGCGGCCTGTCTTAAAGCGGGGATAATTTGTGCCGCCATTTTTTTCCACGAAACACTATTGAGCTCATGGATATTAATCACCATAAGTTCTTTATCCATGCCACGAAGCGGGTACTTTGTGACAAGAGTCATCTTAGGTGAAAAACCAATCAGTTCTCTTCCATCGCTTCGCAAGTAATCTGTCTGGCTTGGGATCGCTGTTGCGCCAGTGACAACACCTGTGGCATGGCCAGAAGTTTTGTAAACAAAGGATGTAGCAAAAAGAAATTGATGTCTGGTGCTGGCATCTAGTTCATCTCGCATATCATTATTAAGAATGCCTTCTTGAAGTAAAATCAGGTCGCGACCATAGGCAAAGCGTTGAAGATCGATTCTCCAAGACAGCAGTCCACCTTTATAAATATTCCATACCAAAACATCTATTCGATCTGGATTTAGAGCGCGTTGCAGCTTCTCGACTCGCCCAAGGCTACTAAGAGTTTGGTTTTCATTTGGAATCTCAAACCAAAAAGCATTGGCAGAGAAACTGAATGCCATGATGACAAGCAGCAAAATTTTGCATGTGACTTTGGACAAGTTAAAATCCTTTTTAAATATCCGTACTCGATTTGCTATGCTTCTATTGTTTCGAGCTAGTGACGGAAAATCAATGACTTTCGTATGAAAGATAGAACTTTAACGGAATCCTAACGTGAACAAAAAAGATAGAGCGACTTATATTGCAAAAAGATTGGAGGAACTTTTTCCTGAAACTCCAATCCCACTCGATCATACAAACTCTTTTACACTTTTGATCGCAGTTTTATTATCTGCTCAGTGTACTGATGAGCGAGTAAATAAAGTGACGCCCGCTCTGTTTAAAAAAGCTGATAACCCAAAGAAAATGATCAAGCTTTCTATTGCTGAAATTGAAGCCATCGTAAAGCCTTGTGGTCTTGCCCCAAGAAAGGCTAAAGCCATTTGGGAATTATCAAAAATATTAATTGAAGAACATGGAGCTGAGGTTCCGGCCGATATGGAAGCGCTTGAGCGTTTACCTGGCGTTGGACATAAGACAGCATCGGTTGTCATGGCACAATCCTTTGGCGTGCCTGCCTTTCCAGTGGATACCCACATCCACCGTTTGGCCCAGCAGTGGCAACTAACGGATGGTAAGAATGTTGTTCAAACTGAAAAAGATCTCAAGCGACTTTTTCCTGAAGAACTTTGGAATAAACTACATCTGCAAATCATTTTCTATGGCAGAGAGTTTTGCCCTGCCAGAGGGTGCGACGGCCTTTCTTGTGAAATGTGCCAAACTTGTTTTCCAACCAGAAAAAAAACTAGAAGTTATAAAAAGGCTTAAATATGTCAAAGTTAGCAGAGCTTGATTTTATTTTCCGTGGCAATTCAGAAGCTCATAATGCCTTTATCGTCATGCACGGCTACGGCGCTGATATGAATGATCTCGCTCCTATTGGTCAGTGGTTATCTCAATCAGTTGATGCCGCCTTTTACTTTTTACAAGCGCCAAATCAAGTTGCACTTGGCCCCTACATGTCAGGGCGAGCCTGGTTTCCCATCGATATGATGAAATTGCAGATGGCGACGAATCAGGGAGATTTTGCAGCCTTGTTTGAGCGCGATCTTCCACCAGGCATTGATGAGTCAGCAGCGAAAGTTGTAGCAGCGCTTGAGCAGTTAAAGAGTCGTCATCAAAAAATCCACCTCGCAGGATTTTCTCAAGGCTCTATGTTGGCAGCAAAGGTTGCTCTCGAGAATCAACCAAGCATCTCCAGCCTTAGTATGCTCTCTGGTGTCTTAGTATCTAAAAGTTTGTGGCAGGAAAAAGCTGGTGACTCCATCAATTTTCCAACCTTCCAAAGTCATGGGACCCAGGACCCGGTACTGCCAGTTAGCGAGGGGAGAAAACTTAAAGAGTTTTTAAACTCTATTAATGCGAATCATAAGTATGTCGAGTTTAGTGGGGGCCATGAAATTCCCATGCCAGTACTTACAGAATGGTTGGGCTTCATTAAGGAGAATTGTCTATGAATATTTCTGGCAACCTTATGAAGATGAAAACAAAGCTTGAAGATCCGGTCGAATATTCATTACCGCTTGGCGATGAGTTGATTGGGATGAATCAATTTTTGGGCAAAAAAATATCCTTAAAGTTTGATGGGCAAATTAATTGTATCGCTACTGGTGAAAAAATTAAAAAATCCTATAACCAAGGTTACTCTTATAAAGCCTTTCAGACCCTAGCGGAATGCGATATCTGCATCGTTAAACCTGAACTTTGTCATTATGCTAAAGGAACGTGTCGCGATCCCAAATGGGGCGAAAAGCACTGCTTTCAACCCCATATTGTTTATCTCGCCCTTTCAAGTAACGTTAAAGTAGGCATTACGAGAAAACGCCAAGTGCCAACTCGATGGATTGATCAAGGTGCGACTCAGGCACTGGCCATTTTAGAAGTTAAAGACCGTAAAACGGCCGGGCTTATAGAGGTCGAGATCGCTAAAGATTTCTCCGATCGCACAGATTGGCGCAAGATGCTTAAAGGGGAGTTAGATGAAGGCGACTTTGACCTTCCATTTCTTCGCGATCAAGTCTTTGAAACTTTTGGCGATGTCATCGATGACTTTAGTGCAGATGATCTCGAATCAGACATTGTGTCGATTAATTATCCTATTCTTGAGTCACCCAAAAAAGTCAGCTCACTATCGTTTGATAAAAAGCGTCTGATTGAAGGAACACTTCAAGGGATAAAGGGTCAGTATTTAATCTTGGATACGGGAGTACTCAATATGCGAAAGCATCAAGGGTATTTCATTGAATTGAGTGTCTAAGGCTCGTCTACTCCGCCAGGATGAAAGGGATGACATTTAAGAATACGCTTGAAAGTCAGCCAAAATGCTTTTGTTGGCGAGTATTTGGAAAAAGCTTGAGTGGCATAACTGGAACAAGTGGGATGAAAACGACACTGCACTCCAAGTGAGCCAAATAACGGCGATAAAGTAAGTTGATATAGCCTAATCAGGCCAAGACAAAGCTTTTTAAACATGTCATGATTCTAGCATGAAAAAAATATTAATACTCAGTGCTACTTCTAGATCAAACCTTAAGCTTGCCAAAGAGATTGCGGCATTGGCACCAACAGGTGTCGAAGTTGAAATCCAAGTTCTTGAGGACATTGATTTACCGTTATACTCACCAAAAGTTGAAGCTGATGGAGTTCCAGCGGCGGCACTTGCGTTATCCCAATCGCTTCAATCGGTTGGAGCCTTTATATTAGTTGCTCCCGAATATAATGGTTCAATCCCACCTGTTGTGAATAATGCCATTGCTTGGATCTCTCGTTGTTCTAAAGAGTGGCGCGCTAGTTTTAGTGATAAGTTTGCAGCAGTGGCGACAATGAGTGGTGGTGGGGGACATAAAGTTGTTCAGGCCATGCGCACTCAGCTTGAGCATCTTGGAACAACAGTTCATTCCCACGGCCTGGTTTGTACTTCTCAAAAAGGACTCAATCCAGACTCTGCAAAGAAAATAATGAGCGACCTCACTAAGTGGATCAGTTAGAGCGCAAACTCATCGTCTTTTTTGATGGATATTGTAACCTCTGCAATAGTGCCGTTGATTTCTTAATTAAGAATAATAAAAAAGGTAATCTTTTTTTTGCACCATTAAGCTCTCAGCTAGCCTCGAAGCTTCTGCCAAATATTGAGTTCGATAGCATTGTCTTTTATGCGAACGGTGTTGTTAGTTACAAGTCAAAGGCCGCCTTTGAGGTTGCAAAGCATTTAGATTGGAAATGGCGCTGGCTGTCGTGGCTTAGATTTGTGCCAAGCACACTTAGCGATTGGGTGTATGACTTGGTTGCCAAGTACCGCTACCGCATCTTTGGAAAAAGGCAAACGTGCAGACTTGCAAGTCCTGAAGAAGAAAAGCGATTTCTAGAGTGATTTAGTGATGTGGCTCGTCAGCGATTTCATCATCGAAGCTTCGCGTTGCAATAATCAATGAAACGGGTAGGGAAGCCCAAACGGCGACCAATACGATTGTTACAAATACTTCAAAGCTCATAAATTCCTCACTATAAGCAAAAATAAGCCATTTTTATGTATTTTTCAAGCTCTTCCGATGGTGGCACTATTATACAAGCACATAAAAGGAAGTTCCTATGGAAATCACCGGCAATAATCGACTTGTAACAAGCTGTTTGCTCATTTTAACAGGTATTGCTGTTACCGGCGGACTCATTTACACCAAACCAATTTTAGTTCCCTTTGTTATTTCGCTATTTATTTATTTGGCCTTAGTTCCTCCACTTAGCTTTTTACAAAGCCGACTGAAAGTCTCCCATAATATTGCGGTCATTATGATTGCAGCGATCTATCTTTTGATCAGTGCACTTTTGATTGTCGTTTTTATTCAATCTTTTGAATCCATCATATCCGGTGCAGGGATGTACCGAGCTCGTATTATTGAACTCATATCAATGACTAATGATTCTCTGCCTACATGGGCCGGCACGTTGGATATGGCCACGCTTAAAGATCAGGTGGCACAAATTCCTGTTCTCAAACTACTACGCGGATTAACTGGGGATATTTTTAGTCTGATGGCCAACTCAGCCCTGGTCGTTATCTTCACTCTTTTTCTTTTGGTTGGTGATCCGGCCAAAATCGAAAATGAATTCTTTCGTGAGTTTCAAAAGAAAGTTTCACAATATGTCGTCGCTAAATTCTTTGTCTCTGCATTGACGGCGATCATCACTGTGATTGTGTTATTGGCCGTAGGGGCTGATCTTGCGATGTTGTTCGCTCTTTTAACATTTCTCTTTAACTTCATTCCCAATATAGGCTCCTTGATTGCACTTGCGCTTCCACTACCTGTCATCTTTTTACAATTTGGTTTTGGAGCACCTTTTTGGATCGTGCTTGGCGTATGTGGGGTGACCCAGTTCTTTGTAGGCAATATCATCGAACCCAAAATGTTAGGGGAGAGTTTAGATCTTCATCCAATTACGGTGTTACTCTTTCTTATGTTTTGGGGATTAGTCTGGGGATTACCTGGGATGTTCTTAGCAGTGCCGATTACTTCACTCTTAAAAATCCTACTCTCTCGCATTGAGGTGGCAAAGCCTTTGGCCGAGCTTTTGGCCGGTAGAATCTAGAGTGGAGAAAATTGTTTCCAGATTAGCTCCCACTCCTAACGGTGAACTTCATTTTGGTAACCTGTTTAATTTTATTTTGACTTGGTCACACGTTAGAAACCATGGCGGCAAGTTATGGCTTCGTTTTGATGATATCGATCAAAGCCGTTGTGAACAGCGCTATATTGATCAAACTAAAAAATTCTTAGAGTATATTGGATTAGATTGGGATGACGAGTTTTCAAAACAATACAACTGTCTCAGTGAATATAAGTTTGCGTTAAGTCGGTTGCCTCAGTATCAGTGTGATTGCTCTAGAAAGCAGATTCAAGAGCGAGCCAGTTCCCATTTTTACGATGGGTTCTGCAAAAATCGAAATCTCGCATGTACCACTGGTGAATATGCCATTCGTTTTCAAAACTCTAAGCTTGAACAAGAGGACTTCATCTTGTGGCGAAAAGAAGCGATTCCCGCTTATCACCTTACTAGTGTTGTTGATGATCTTCGATTGGGCGTCAATGTCATTATTAGGGGAGAGGATCTGCTGGATTCTTCACTGGCGCAAAACGAAATCTATCGTCTCCTAAAAGATTCAAATTCCTCGCCTTGGAAAATCTATCACCATCAACTCATTCTTAGTGATAAGGGAGAGAAGCTTTCTAAAAGTAGAAATGATGGGGAGCTATTTAAACTTATGTTGGAAAATATTTCTCCCAGGGTCATCATGGGGGAATTGGCGAAACGTCTTGGACAAAATGAGTCTAAGTTTCAATCAGTAGATGACTTTTTAGCACTTAGAATTGAGGACTTTAGTACAGAGCTTCAATTGAATTAAGGGCAGCCACCCCTTGATCTTTCAAACTTTGAAGTTTTCTATTTTGGCGATTATTCAGTGGAATATCTCTTGGAGTTTCATGGGTAAGAGTGTGCCAGCCATGAACCGTTGCAAGGCGGATTCTGGCCATTCCAGGGCTTCCTTCAGACAAAATAAAATTGCCAGCTTGCCAGCGGTCACGTGAGCCCAGCTCATCGATGAAATCTTGTTGCATCTGATAATAGCTTGCGCCAAAAGTAGATCTTCCAACTCGGTAGATAAAGTCCTCATCAAATGAACCGTGCATATCTAGAACAATGACAGGCTTCTTACCTGATTGTTCAACGAGCTTTGCCATATGAGTGTGAATGGATTGAATCTCATCTTTACTATCGCTCGGGTTGTTTGCCCAAACGCGGTTGAGATCGCGGCGATTATTATTATAGCGAACTTTATTCTCAGCTCCATCAGGATTGACCATTGGGTAGAGCACCAATTGATACTGTTCAAGAATTTCAGGTCTTGAGAAAAAACTTTCTGCAAAACCTTCGATAATCCAATTGGCCGTACCTTCATCTCCATGGTGGCGGCCAAACATAATGATAAGTTTTTTATTTGGATCAAAAGTTTTTGGAAATACTACCTTGAGGTCCCGTCCAGCTAAACTTTTGCCAATTGTTTCAGTCAAATAGCCAGATTGCTCAAATACCGGCTTAAACTCGCTCAAAAAATCTAAAACGCGAGAGTAGTGATAATACTTAATATAGCGATCATCATAACCCTCGGCCTTGGTGTGGGATTCAAGCTTTTGAACGTCGTACACCACAGTCATTGCGAGGCTTTTATAGACTTCATCAAGTGGAAGGTAGCGACCGTCGTGAGCTAAATCGACAAAAAGATTTGAGCCCGACTCCCTGGCCACTAGATCAATTCCAGTCGTTTGAAAATCGTGAACACACTCTGATAGAGCGACTTGAGACATACAAAAAGAAAGTAGCAGTAGTAGTGTTTTCATGAACTCATCTAATCATAGCGCGCAACACCAAGACAACCCTTTGAACAAAATGCTTCAATGTGTCTTTAACGGAGCTGAATTTGGAGCTGTTGCTTCTCTATATTGCCCTGGCCATCTTGGTCTCATTCTTTTGTTCAGTTTTAGAAGCTGTGCTCTTGTCGATAACTCCCAGTTATCAAGAATCGTTACGCCATCAACATCCTAAACTACACTCGCGCGTCTCAAAGCTTCGCTCTGATATCGAAAGACCCCTGTCTGCCATTTTAAGTTTTAATACTATTGCTCATACGATTGGAGCTGCCGGTGCAGGTGCTCAGGCACAAAAAATTTGGGGCGATGAAGTCTTAACTATTTTCTCTGTGTTTTTAACTTTTGCGATTTTGCTCTTTAGCGAAATCATTCCAAAATCTATTGGTGCGAGGTATTGGAGAGGCTTACTTGGATTCGCTTCAAGAGTCTTGCCTCCTATGATCATCCTTTCTATTCCGCTTGTTACTGTCAGTGAGTTTTTCTCAAAACTTATCAAAGGGGGAGAGCAGGAGCGAGTCTCAAGAGCTGAAATTAGTGCCTTTGCAGATCTTGGTTCTAAAGAGGGTGTGCTGGCCCCCCAAGAAGCTAAAACGATTAAAACCATGCTGAACTTCCAATCACTTCGTGCTTTTGATGTCATGACTCCGCGTGATCAAGTCTCTGGCCATCCCCATGACAGAAGCGTCGTTGAAGCCTTTGCACTAGATTCAACAATTAACCACTCGAGACTTTTACTTTTTGGAATTGATCGCGACGATATTCGCGGTTACGTTCTTCGAACAGATATTCTCTCTAGTATGGCGAGGGATCAAATCGAAACGGTGATGGATGATCTCAGACGGCCGATTTTAATTTTGCCTGAACGCATTCGCGTCGGTCGACTTTTTACTAAGCTTATTGATCGTAGTGAACATATCGCAGCACTGGTTGATGATAGCGGAGCTTTTCGTGGGGTAGTAACTTTAGAAGACATTATGGAAACTCTTCTAGGACTTGAGATTCTCGATGAAATTGATGTAGACGATGAGCTACAAGAGAAAACAAAAGAGCTTGTTCAGCGCGCAAAAAAACGCATTCAATCGTAATTTCAGTACTTTCATTATTACCAACTCTGGTGACAATCTCCGAGCTTGATGCTCAAATACTGTTTCACACACACTCGTAAAAAGGAGCCTGGCCTTGGAAATGATTTCCCTCGACCGAATCCAAGTAAAAAACCCTTACCTAAGACTTGATACAGGCATTGAGAAGCTTGCTCAAAGTATTAAGACTGTCGGTTTAATCCATCCACTCATCGTCAATCATAGCGATCAATTGATTGCTGGCGGACGTCGCTACAGCGCGCTTAAGTTCTTGGGCATCGGTGAAGCACCTGTTCACCGCATTGATAAAGATGAAAATGAACAAGAGCTCATTTCAATCGATGAAAACTTAGTAAGGCTTGATCTGACTAAAGTTGAAATGGAGCACGCTCTTCGTCGCGCCAAAGACCTGTATGAAGAAATCTATCCAACAGCTCCTAAAGTTGATTTGGATGCCGATGATAAACAAACTGAAGCTCAATCAGAGCTAGAAGTTGATGGTAAGAAAAACTTTCTCGCCATGGCCTCTGAAAAAACAGGGCTATCAGCAAAAGTTATTAAAGCGGCTATCGCCCGCGATGAGCGATCTAGTAATGTTGTTAAGCAAGCTCGCTCCCAGGGCATGGTCTCTGCCTCTCAAGTAGGAGAGATGATTAAGCTTGATCAAACTGAGCAAGACGAGCTTCTTCCACACGTTCAAGGGAAAACAGTTAAAGAGATTCGCTCAATTGTTAAAGAAGCAAAGCAAGGTGGTCTTAAGCAGGCACTTGAAACAGCGATGAGACGTCAAAGTGTTCCACGCGAAGTTAAGCTTTTAAAAGATCAGGTAAAGAAAACAAATAAGCTACTTGGTAAAATGATTTTAGAAGAACTGCTCTATGCAGGCGAAGAGCAAGGTGCGATGGTTCGCTCCTTGAATGAGCTCAAGCATAATATTGAAGCGGTTTTGACTCACTACGAAGATGACAACAATTACAGAAGTGAAGATGAGCAATCAGTCGTACAATAAAGAAGAGCTTCAAAAAGAAGTCGATCAAAAAGCCAGGGCCAGCATTCAAAGTGATGATGGCCTTGATCAGCTGATTCGTTTTACACTTGATAACTTCGCCTATCGTTATCTCGAAACTAAAAATCAAAAGGATTTGAAGTCGGCCCTCGTCGCTGAGCAAACCTGGAGAGTTGAGTCTTGTGAGTCAGAACTGCTGGAAGCCTTGAAAGCGCAAAATCCACAAACAAAGAATTTGCTAATTAAAAAAGCAAAAGATCATGCCAGAAAAGATGGTGCGAGCGTCATCTTAGGACTTGAGATTAAAATTAAAGACACCCTGGCTCTTTGCAAAGCAAGCGTGGCTTGGAATTCAAATAACAAAGAAGTGATCATCGCAGAAAATCAAACTAAGCTGGAGTTTGAGGATTTGTTAGATCTTAGAAATCGTTTAGCCAAAGTCCTTGAAGATGCCTGTGGAGTTTTTTAAGTGACTCTCGAGCAGCTCATTACCTTTGAAGCGGTTGCTACTCACGGATCATTTAAGGCCGCCAGTGAGGCCATGCATAAGTCCCAACCCTCTCTTTCAGTTGCCATAAGGAACCTGGAAGAGGAGCTTGGAGTAAAGCTTTTTTCGCGCGATGATTACCGCCCCAAGCTTACAAGTCAGGGCGAGGTTCTTTTAAAGAAAGCCCGTAAAATCTTAGAAGAGTGTGAAGACTTTAGTGACTTTGCAGGCGTACTTAAAACAGGTGTCGAACCAGTTATCAAGCTGGGGCTTGATGCCATTAGTTGGCATAACGAAATCCTTTGCTCCATCAAAAGCTTCTTTGATCAATACGATCAGACTGATGTTGTTTTAGAACAAGGAATTCTTGGTGAGATGCCTGAAAAGGTTATTGATGGTGAACTTGATGCTGCTTTCTCGCCAGTCGTCGTCGAGCACAGCGATCTCGAATGTCATAGCGTTTTAAAAGTTAAAATGGTTCCCGTCTGCGCGCCATCAATGCTTGGAGAGAAAGCATTAAGTTTAGCTTCACTAAAAAAATGTAATCAAATTATTGTACGTGATTCAAGTCAACTGTCTTCGCACCTTTCATTTGGTGTTCTAAAGGGTGGTAAGTCTTGGCGAATTAGCAGTAACGGCCTGAAGAAAAGCTTGATTCTGGCCGGCCTTGGTTGGGGCAGGCTTCCCCTATCTGATATTGAGACAGAGCTTGCGCAAAAAAAATTAATCGCTATCGATCTTCCAGAGATTACAAGTGCCTATTTCGATGTCGCAATTCAAGTTCATCGCCACCGCCCCAGAGGCCCCGTTCTAAAAGCACTCATTGAAAAGTTTAGCTCAAAGTCTCAGTCGTAATTTCAATCGTAGATTTTAAAATTTTATGAATCGGACATTTGTCGGCGATAATCGTCATTTTACTTACTTGTTCACTGGTAAGAGCTGGATCAAAGCGCAGAGATCTCTTCATGAGTGTGGTGGCACCTTCTTTGACAATATCGACAGTCACAGTGGTATTTCCTATCGAATAGCCTTTGTGCTTGGCCACCATTTCCATCGTCATTAACGTACAGCCTACGAGCGAGGACTCAAGGAGGTGGTGGGGATCCATTGCCGTATTCGTACCACCGTCTTTGTTCGACATATCAGCGGTAATGACATGTTCACCATCGCCCATGGTAACGATATAAGGTTTGTCCAGAGTTCCTTCGATCACTTCTAACCTCCTGAAAATACTAATAGATTTGTAACCCATTAGAGTCTCTTTGGCCCTACTTTGTGTGTAAACCTGACAATTTCTTACAATGGAGAGTTAGAGCGGCTCCATACTGCCATCTCTCTTGGCTCACGAAGCTAAACATGACAGATTTGCGCGGTTACTACTTTCAGATGTCCGAGGATGGAATAATGAAGAATCGCTTTTTGGCGTCTATCGCCTTACTTTCACTTGTTGCTGCCTGTGCTAAGAAATCTGACTCAATGGTCGGACAGGACCCTATTCTCCAGGCTGCTTATCAATCAATTGCAACGACACAAGCTCAGGTCGAAGTAGAACTTAAGGCTTGGGATAAACATAATAAGGGACTTGATCACGATCATACCCATTGCTCAAAATTGTTTGGTTCACAAACAAGACTTGAACAGCAAATGTCACGGGTTCGCGCTAAGCAAGAAAATAAAGGTCTGGCAGCTACCAACCAAAGAAGCATTTCTCGCGCGATGGAAGGCCACACAAAAGTTTATAAGTTTGAAGGTGAGTATAACGTCATGGTTATACCTGTTCAGTTTTCTGATTTTAAAATGGAAGACATTGCGTTTTTCACACCAGATGAAAATGGCAAGATCAAGGCTCAAGAGTATCTTTTCGGAGACTCTAATCCAGATTCATTACGCCAGTACTATAAACATGCCTCAATGGGAAAATTTCTTCTTGATGGTGAAGTGACTCCAGTTGTGACAGTTCCAAACACTTTGGCCAATTACGGCGAATCTGTTCCAGGTAACACCGATAGAAACGCCAGAGGACTAGTCGTTGATGTGCTTGAAAGACTTAAGGAGCAAAACCCTGATATTGATTGGTGGGATCGCTTCGACCAGTGGGATCTTTCAGATTACGACAACGACGGCAACTTCCACGAACCAGATGGGTTCATTGATGCTGTTGTTCTCGTTTATGCCGGCAAAAGTCAGGCAAGCTGTCAGGCTGATTTTGATACGACTGGAACTCGTCCGCCAAACTCTGATGTGCCAGCTGGACCAAGATATAACGCAACAATTGAATGCTATAACAGAATTTGGCCTCACCGTTGGGGCATTTCGCTCGCTCCAACTGATTCACGCTATAGTGAAAAAGGACCAATCGTTGAAGGTCGTCAAAGACCAAGTATGAACGGATATAAGATTCACGATGGACTCTTTGCGACTGATTATAATATGCAATCAGAGTTCTCAGACCTTTCAACATTTATGCATGAGTTTGGTCACTCGCTAACTCTTCCAGATGTTTATTCACGAGGTGCTGGAAATTCAACTGGATCATGGGAGCTGATGAGTAATAATGCTCCTCTTCGTGCTCAAGAACTTTCAACCTTTAGTAAAGTCTCACTTGGCTGGGTTAGTCCTAAAATTATTCGTCAAGGTGAGACAACATCGGCGTACCTTGGAGCCTATAATTTTGTAGCAACGGCCGAAAGAGAAGGTGAGTTACGTGTTCCAAAAGTAAGAGAAGTGATTGATGGCCAAGAGTTTAATTTTGATGCCGTTTCACTTGTGCCCGGTCTTGGCGAGGCTGTTTATCGCTCGGCCATCGTACTGACTGAACCAAGTAAAGAAGAAGTTAAAGTTGTTGAACCCGTCTCTCGTGCCGGTTCACGCTCTGCTTACTCAGGTCGCTTTGACGGCGAGTCTCGCTCTATGAAGTTTGACGTCAGTGTTCCTTTAGAAGGTTCTGCTGAATTCTCATTCGATACAATTTATCATATCGAAACAGAAACCAATTTCTTAGCCCAAGGAGAAGATCAACTCGATGTTAAAGTGACAGTTGATTATGATATTGGCGAAATTAAAGTTAACGGCAAAACCGTGGAGCAGCTTCGTCTTGTTTCAGGTGATAATGACTTCGATACACTGAATGAAAACCTTGAAGGCTGTAATGTTGCAGAGATTTTAGCGCTTAGAACTAAAAATGTTAAAGGTGAGCTTTCAAAGCCGGAACAAGCGGCATTCAAAGAAAAAGCAGCCGAATGTCAAAAACCATCATGGGTAAAAAAGACAGTTGATCTAAGTGAGTTTAAAGGTAAAGACGTAACAGTCGAAGTCGTTTACACCACTGATGCTGGCTATACAGAATTTGGGATCGTTCTTGATAACGTTCAAGTTCCTGGTGCTCAAACAATTGATTTTGAAAATATTAGAACGGCGGGGGATATTCCTGGCTCTCAGTTTCAAATCCTTGTTGCTGGTAAATATGATATTTTCCATAACCAGTTCTACTTAATGGAGTACAGAACGCCAGGCGAGCATTATCGTCAAAACGGTGAGGAAGTTTCATATAATAAAGACAACAATATCATGCAGGGAGAGCAAAGCTTCTTCGCTAAAGAAGGGGCAGACCTGCGAGAGAAGTTTAGACTAGTTGAATCCTCTTATCAGCCAGGTGTTCTTGTTTGGTATTACAATACTAAGTTTGGCCGCACCGAGAACAATCCTACAGGCCAAGACGGTAAAGGCTATTTACTTGTTCTAAACTCAAAAGTTAAAGAAATGGCGTTGCCGGGTGAACTTGGAAATGCAGAGTTCTTTGATGAAGAGGGCTTTTATAATACAGACTCAGCTGCCTATAAGGCATTTGTTAAAGAACAAAATGAAGCTTTTGTTTGTTTCTCACATACTTCATTCTTCACCTACACTGAGGGTAAGGCACCTGAATGTGATGATGTAAGTGCTATCGATGCCATGAAAGAGTTAACCTTTGCTGGTAGACCATTGATCTATCGTCGCGAAGGATTTAACCAAGTTCTTCCGCCAAGAAGAATGGGCTTTCACAGTGTTGGTAATCCAATGAGAAGAGGAGCTGCTTCAAGGACAGGACTTTCGACCTTTAGACCGAAAGCTGCAGGCGACTTTGCTCCTTATAAAGTTTATAAAGAGCATTACGGCGAAATGGTTATTGACCAGCTTTCAACGTCACAGGCGCCAACATTTGCATCGGTTTCCACTTTCTCTGATGCTGATAACACATTGAGTACGAGAGCTGCTTATCAAGGCGACTCTGTCGTGGTTGAGAAGACTGGTTTTAACTTTGAAGTGGTTATGCCGTCTAAACGAGTTCTTGAGCGCTATTCAAAGCAGACAAATGCTGAATCTGGCGAGAACTACTTTCGAAGACCTCGCGTTAAGATTTACTTTGATTGGAAATAATTAATTAAGCCCTTCTTTGAAGGGCTTTTTTATTAAATGAGTCCGAGTAAGTAGTCCCAGGCTGGAACTGTGATTAGTGAGATAGGGATACTTACACCAACCATAAGGTTTGCTAGTTCTTCATCAAGACCAAAATCACTCGCTACCACGGCAGAGGTAATCATTGTCGCCATGGCCGCTTCTAGAATTGTAATACGTGTCACAAAACTAAGCTCACCACTTGCAAAATAATACAGTCCTAGTAGGGCGAGAGGGGCAAGTACAAGCTTGAATAGCATGCCAAAACCAAGTGGTTTCCAGTAGCGAACCAAAATTGATCTGGACAGCTTGAGTTGAAAACCTACTGCTATGAGAGCAATAGGAACAAGTGTATCTCCAAGTCGCAATAAAACATCGCGAACGACTATTGGGTAGTCAGGTCCCAAAAGCCCGATAACGCTTGCTAATGCCAATGCTATAAAGGGAGGGAAGCGCAGAATTTGGACTAGGGTAGAACGCCTTTTACCATCTTTTGGATTTCCATAGTTAGAGGCAACCAATAATCCTAAGGTCGAAAGGGTTAAAAATGAGCCTAACTGATCGATTAACAGACCCCATGATAGTGCCTGTTGACCATGAAGCGCTTCAAGTAAGGAGAGACCTACAAAAGAAGTATTCCCTAACCCCGCTGTCAAAATAAGAGCACCTGTTCTGGCCCGACTCCAGTTTCTTCTTTTTCCCAGATAGGTGAAAAGCAACCATGACAAGAAAAATAATATCCATGCCATGGAAATTGGAATGAGAAGGTCTAATGACAAAGTAGTGGTTTTAATCAGCTTAGGAATTTGTAACAAAATGATTGCAGGCAGAGAAATGCAGATGACAAATGAGTTTAGTGCGGCAGGTGTCGCACTAGGAAAGCGTTTTGATTTTTTAAAAAAGAATCCAAGGCCGAGTGAAACAAAAATGAGAATGAAATTGTTCATTATTTTAAAATATTCATAACCTGCATAATGCTGAGGTCGTCTTTTTCTCCAAGAGTCGTCATCTTCAATTGTTTCATTCTTGAGACCATTTTAAAAGGAAGATCACTACCTATTTGTGAGTAAGCCGAATACTCAGTCGGAACACCAACAGAGTGGAAGAATTCATTGGTTTTATTTAGTGCAGCTTCAAATAATTTATCTTGATCTGTATCAGTTAGTTTTAAAACACGTGTCGCATACTGAATCATCTTGTCCATTTTATTAACTTTGCGCTGGCGCATATTCTTTGCCCAGACTAAGGCCAAGGTTCTACCGTGATCGATATTATAAAGTGAAGTTAACTGGTGACCAATACCATGGGTGGACCAGTCGCTTTCAACTCCTACGCTGATCATAGAATTTAAGGCCATTGAAGCGCACCACATAAGGTTTGCTCTGGCATCATAATCTTTAGGATTGTTATAAGTTTTTGGACCTTCTTCAAGTAATGTCATGAGAATAGATTCTGCCATACGGTCTTGGAGGGGTGCATTTTGTGGAAAGGTTAAATATTGCTCCAGCACATGAACGTAAGCATCGACAATACCGTTACCAATATAGTGGGGCGTGAGACTAAGCGTGAGGTTGGGATCAAGGATTGAGAACTGAGGGAAGTTTTGTTGATTAAAAACCCCAAGCTTCAGACCATCCACAGTAATAACGGCACCTGAATTCATTTCACTACCTGTTGCGGGTAGTGTGAGGATGGCACCAAAGGGGATGGGGTTTACTTTAGCTGATTCTTCTCCGCTAAAGAGCATTTTTGGCTCATGGCTGTGATAGCGGGCAGCGATGGCAATAAACTTAGCACAATCAATTACTGAGCCGCCGCCAACGGCTAAAATGAATTGAATATCATTTTCGCGCACAACTTTAACTGCTTGCATTGCTTGATCAAACTCGGGATTGGGTGTGATGCCAGGGAACTCAATGACCTTAATACCCTTTAACTGGGTCATGACCTTGTCATAGGTCCCATTATTCTTAATACTGCCAGAACCGTATAAAAGGAGAATTTTATCGTGTGGAATATTGGCAGGCAGATTTTCTAGAGCAGTATCGCCGAAGAATATTTTTGTAGGGTTGTGAAAAGAAAAGTTTTGCATATTAGGCCTTAGGTTAAAGAAAAATAATTTTGGCCGCGGGGACTCCATTAAAACTATGATTCCAAGCAATAGAGTAGCCAGAGACATTATCGACAACGATATGATCACCCTTAGAAAAGGAAAGTTCTCGTTCGGGCGTGGCCGACAAAAGGGTATCACCTTCAAAAGCGGTATTTCCCAAAATCTGAATCGTTTTTGATGATTTTGTTTTTTGTTGGTTAGGCCTTGTATTTAAAATATTAAATGATTTCGGCCATGCCCACTTAAGATGACATTCGCGCGATAGATCCGTCAAAATATCAATTCCATGGGGGCGTTCTCTAAGGGAGAGGATTTGGCCCACACCATAACAAGCATTCTCAGTAAAATAGCGACCGGCTTCCATGACAAATTTGAGGTCAATATTGCTAATATAAGTGAAAAGATCGACTAGGTCTTGCTTTGACAGAGTTGTAATCCCACCGCCGATATTGATTGAGGTAAGATTGGAAAAGTGTTTTTCACGGTAGCCAAGGCACATTTCTATTGTGGATTTTATATCCTCTAATGTCGTGCGCTCAAAGCCTAAATGAAAGTGAAGGGAGATGACTCTTTTACAGAGCTTGTCCTGACTGGCAAGAGATTGAATTTCTTCTTCACTTAAACCAAAACGTGTTTTTTCGCCTTGGTAAAGTTCAAGTGGTGGCTTGAGCCTAAGAGATATTGCTGAGTCAGGAGCCAAATCGTCGATTTGATCGAGATAGCCAATATCATAACAAAAGTTGCCTTTCAAAAATGATCTCTCAGACTCATGATTGAAAAAATTTGATGCAAGATTTGTCGTATCCGGTGAAAGAACTTCTTTTATTAGATTGAACTCATTTTGATTTGAAAACTCAAAACCACTGATTATTGGAGCAATGGCATGTAAAAAGGTTGAGTGAGGAAAAGATTTAACAGGAAAGATGAAGTCGAGATTTGCTGGCGCCATATCTTTGATTTCTAAAAACCTATCCTTGATTGATTTTAGATCGATAAAAATTTTAGGACCATTTGGTTCCTTTAAGCAGCTTATATAAATTTGCTTTAAAATTTTCTGATCAATCATTTGGATATGAGATAATCCCCAACCACCATTTTAGTGATTTCACTCTTTTCAAAGAAATTTGCCGCATCGGCCAGTGTTTCTAAAATAGGCTGTCCCATAATATTGAGACTCGTATTTAAGACTAGAGGGTGACCTTGAATTGCTTCAATACCTTTGATTAAGTCGTAATATTTAGGGTTTTGCTTTCTGGAGACGGTTTGAATGCGACAGGTGTCATCTACGTGAGTGACCTCGCTTAGAAACTCTCTCATCTGCGTTCTTATCTTTGGAGCAAATGACATATAGGGCATATGATAATTGGCAGGACAGTGGAAGTAGCGATGGGCATCTTCTAATGCGACACTGCAGCCATAAGGTCTAAAGCCTTCTCTAAATTTCACGTGATCATTGAGAAATTGTTTCTTCCCTTCAAGGCCAGGCAGACAAAGAATACTTCTGTTCCCAAGAGCTCGTGGCCCACACTCACTGCGACCTTGAAACCAGGCGATCACTTCGCCAGCGCAGATTAGCTCAGCGGCACTAAGGCTTGGGTTGGCTTGTTTTTCAATTTTATAGTTTTGAAAGTATCTTTGAATTTGTGTCTCATCTTCAAGTGATGATTCAATTGTGCGTGTTCCTAAATAAGCAGCAGACTCTTCAATATCTCTTGCTTTGAATTTGGTGAAACCCAGCTCAAGTGCTTTGAAGTATGCTGCGCCAACACTGATCCCCTCGTCGTTGGGGCAAGGTGGAACAAAGACTTGATCGAAAATATTGAGATCAACAATCTTTGAGTTGGTTAAACAATTAAGGGCGCAACCACCAGTGAGGAGCAAATTTTTATACTCCGGGAACTCTTGATGAATCGACTTAACAATATCGAGTACATAAAGTTCAAAAAATGTCTGAAGAGTTTTAGAGATAGTAGCACTTCTTTTGAAATCCGCCTCGGGTTGGTTATCAAAAAGATCCTTACCCTTATAAAGCTTTCTTGGAGTGCTGAATTCCTTTATTAAGTACTTTTCAATTGATTCTGGTTGTGGGATTTCTTCGCCGTAAGCAGAAAGCCCCATAACTTTGCCAGCTTCGGCCCAGCTACCAAAAATATAGTTGGCAGCACCTGCAAAATAACTTCCTAGGCCATCGTTTAAAAAAACATCTTTGTACAGGTGATCATTATATCGTCCCCAGATTTTTCTTACCAAAGTTAGTTTACCTTCATCTTGAAGATAAATAGAGACAGCTTCAAAGTCTTTTTCTGTTAGATTACTCTTTGATTCCTCTTCGCTATCATTGAGACAATTTTTATAGGCATCACCATGGGAACCGATACCATCGGCAACGATAACAATGGATTTTGAAAAGGGAGCAAAATATAAGGCAGAGTAGGCATGACAAAGATGGTGGGATAGCTCTGTCATTCCTTCATTGGTTAGGATTGAGAACTGTTTAGCCCCAAGACTACTGAGTAGATCTTTGTAGTTGCGATGAACTAGAAAAGACTTTTCTTTTTCAGCTGCACCCACAGAGTAGCAACAAGTTGCAAAATTCTGAGGAGACAGTGAAGTCACGCCTTTTGTTTCGAGGATGACCGTTTTTAAGGTATTAAGCGGAAAGAGTGCTTGATGCTTAATCTTACTAAATCTTTCAGCCTCATAAACCGTCAGTCGCTCTTTGGATTCGTTTGTGCAATCAAGGACTGCAACTCCGGCATCATGACCAACATTGACGCCTACGGAGATTTTCACTCAAAAAAACCTAGCTTTTGAAACTCATCCATCGTGCTACTTAGAAAAGCATCAATTTCCTTTTCCGACTTGGACTTTAATTGCTCAGAGATTTTCTTTTTGATGGCAGGAACCTCATCTCCGTTGGAAACCATTTCAAAAACGTGAGCGACATATTTTTCTAAAGTATAGACGTTATTATCATCATCAAGTTTTAAAACTTTGATTTCATCGTCATTAACTTTATTAAAGGCAATATTGGCATTAAGCTTCATGAGAGCGTCCTTCGTTATAATGAATCTTAGACAATTATATCCTTATGGGATGTATATTCAATGAATTCAGTCGTTTGTCGCAAGATTCTTTTTAAAGTCATTATTGAAATAATCTTGAACGACATTAGGGTAGTCACCAGTGAGAAAAGTCGTCAGAGTTACGCGGCGACCTTTTTCGATTGTTGTTACTCTATGGGGCATGACAGAGGGGAAGTAAACGACATCACCCTTATCTTTGAGCGGAACTTGGAGCCAGAAGCCGAAAGCATTTTGTATCTCAAGGATGCCTCCTTGATAATCTACTCCGCGCTCACACATATGAATAACTTGAGTGAGAAGGCGGCCACGGTAGACATCACCGTATTTCTTAGGCTCTTCATCGACCTGAACGCTCCCATCTGAGTGCTCGCCAATAAATCCGCCCTCGTTAAAGCAGACAAATTCGTAAGGATCAAGTCGCTCAAGCGGAGCGAATTTCCATTTTTGTGAATTGGACTTATCAATAGTTGGGGCCAGATGTTGGTCGAGCCAAATGAGTTCGTCCTTAAAGTAAGTGACACTATTTTTTGAAGCATCATCACTTTGAACGCGATCTTCTTTAACGTCCTTGCCTTCAATCGATTTGTAGCGAGCCTTGTAAAGCGGGACAGGTTTAGCATCAAAGTCAATCTTGAGGGCTTGAAGTTTTGCCAGCTCTTCACCACTTACATGTTTGGGTAAGTAGAGATAGGGCACCTTTAAAAAATGGTGCTCTTTCCAGCAATTTAAAATCTTCTCATTAACCATAGTTCGTCTGGTTTTTAGTCTCTTCTTCTTCTTCTTGCTGATGCCATAAGATCGAGGTCGAAATACTCATTGAGATCCTCAACAGTTATTCTTCCTAGCTCTTTAAAGTCCTTTTGAACTTTAACGCGAGACTCTTCCACTTTAATCTCTGGCTTTGTGTTGTTTTTTTCCTTAGACATTTGCCTGAATCCTTTGGTTTATAAATATTAGTCGCTTAACTAATAATATTTGATGACTTCTTTTCTACCTAAACAATTGTTACATGATCATTCTAAACACTTGATAATACAACGTAAATGATTCAAGTCATAAAATAACGGCATTTCATCAAGTGACAGCGATTGTGGGCTATCGGTATTATGGTCTTTAGTATGAAGCTAGGAGGAGGCTTCTCTGATTTGGGTGCTGATTTCGGCTTGCTCTTAGTTGACATGCTAATCTCCAGAACTTGTCTTTGATTCTAGATACTAGTGTAAGGGCTTTTGTTGATTATACAAAAGAAAGGACTTGCCGATAGATACAAGTCATTGATTTTACAATATAGTGAAAGACATCCAGAATTATCTGTATGCCCAGAAAGATTATCGGCGACGTAGTCTTCTTTCTCTGCGGCGCTTGGCGCTAGCTGTCAATGAACTCATGACGTCATTATCAAAAAAGTCATTAAGGTCTTCGCTAGTAATACGGCCAAATTCCATGAAATCCTTATGGATTTTTAGCTTTGATTAATCTTTTTTGCCTTCGGTAGGCTTGGTAGTTTCTTTTTTAGTGCTCATGCGAATTCCCCAATTCATAAGATTTTCTTCAAATATAGGCTAAATCCATCATATTTACTAGATGAGTGACAAATTTATATGCCTAGATACAAGTGAAAAAGTCGTAAAATGGCTGATTTATGGCAAAATGGAGCTATCGTTATAAAATAAGAATTAAGAAGGAAATAACTATAAGGAACCGCTTCATGTTGGAAGGCTTGTCCACCTATTCAGATTATCAGAGTCTTAGGACTAAATTATTTCGCCAGTTTGCCACACGAGTAGAGCTTGAAAATGTGACTTCCTATGATGATGTCTTAGCTTTTTATAAAGCGCTTAAGCTGCATACAATTAATATGGAGCTGCCAAGCGTCACAAACATTAATAATCAAAAACTGCACTATTACGATCTCACGCTTTATAGCCGCTATCAAAGACAAGGTCACACTTTGATGGATGAGAGTATCTACGGTCAAATTTATGATCAAAAACAAAAACTAAATGAAAAGGCCCAAGCCTTATTCACAACGAATTGCCAGGCAGCTAATTTCGCTGTGTTGCAGGTTTTAAATCTGATCTATCCCGACGCCATGATCTTTAATCCGTCTGATCGATTATATTTTGAATCTGACTACATTATTAATCGCTTTAAAGGATTATTTAAAAAGCCTAATCAATCCAAAAAGATTATCTTTCTCGATAGCTCAGCTCTTTTAAATGAAAAGGATCTTCTTTGTTTTGAGCAGCATCAAGATGACTGTGTGGCCATTATTTTTGATACTTCTTGTTTTGATCGGCAAGGAGAATATGTCAGTAAAGTTGTGAGCCTGGCACAAAAGTTGGGCCTGCCACTCATCATGACGAGAAGCCATTTAAAACTGGACTCTCTAGGGCATGAGTATGATTCACTTGGCTCGATTGTTGTCCTGAATGGCACCGGCAGTGAGCTATTTACAAAAATTTCTGAGTATGTCTCGCATATGGGGGCCTTTGCACTCATTAATCAGATATATCCATTCTTATTTGATCAAGACCTTAAAGATCTCAATAGTTGGAGAATCAATTGTATCCGCGAAAACTCTAATGCAATTTTTCCAAAACTGGATTATTACAAAGCAGAAATTGGAGAGTATCACAAGGAGCGACTCCATAGACTCAATCATGTGTTCATGTATAAGCGTGAACGCGTCGAGTTTGTTAAAGCTGGGGAGCGATTTGTAGCCCTGTGTAAAGTCTATAATATTCCAGGCAAGTTTTGTGATAGCTTTGGCTTTGACTTCTTTAGCCTTACGAATGTCGAGTCGTTTGATCAGCATAATAGAGGCTTCTTGAGATTTTGTAGTCCTGTGGATTCTTCACAAACGCAAGGTGCAATTAACGTTATTAATAATCTGATTAAACATTTGGCAATTAAGTGAGCCAACAAAAATTAAATGTAAAAACAAGCCAATTGATCTTAAAGGATGCAGTCTCGACCTGGGCCATAAAGAAAAAAATTGAAGATCTTTTAGTATTTGAATCCTTTGATCTTCCAACAATGGCCCAGCTTGAGCGAACTCGAAACGTTGTGTTTTTTGGAGATTTCTTAGCATCTTATGCATATTTTCAAGAAAACAATATTGCGGACAAAACGATCTATGTTTTATGTCAACGAGCAAAAGAGCTCTTACAAGCGGTCTCTCCAAAAGTTAAAAACATCATTGAAGTTATTAATCGTTATGAACTTTTTCCTGTAGAGGTCACGGAGAAAAGTCTTCCTAGTTTCACTCATGATCAATTTGACTTCGTCTATGCTGGCAGGATTTCTCGCTCTAAAAATATGATGGGCGTTTTGAATTTGGTTAAAGAAATGCAAAAGATCAACCCTAAAGTGGGGTTGAAATTGATTGGTGAGTTTGATCCTTTTTTAAATATCTCAAGTGAAATTAAGCCCTATCAATACAGTATTAAAAAAGAAGTCATCGACTTTATCGAGAATAATGAGTGGAGCAAGAGGCCTGTTATTATTCAGGACCCGCGTTCTTCTTCTTGGTTAGAGCAACTTGACTCATCTGATATTATGCTGAGCCTCTCCTCTTACTGGATGGAGGATTTCTCGGTATCACTGGCGCAAGCTCAGCAACGTGGTTTTCCACTTGTCGTCAGCGATATTGGCGGTCATAGCGACTTAGAAGGTGAAAATCTTATTAAGATTCCCTATCATCTCATAGGCCAGAACTTTTTTACTTACGACGCAGAGATGGAGCAGGCGCAAGCGACCTGTTGTCTAAACTATTTGTTAAGTGGAGAAAGGGGAAAGTTTGGGAATCGTAACGTCGAGCGAATCGATTTACCAAAATTTGAACAAATATTAGAGCTGAATGCTTTTGACTTCTTTAAAAGCAGTGAAGGTCGATCGGTATTCCTCAATTATGAGAAAGCATGGAAAGCCTCAGGGGCTTCGACTAAGAAGATACTTTTTCTAAAAACAAAAGAACAAAACCATTGGAGTAGTTTAGTTAAAATCTCTGATCAAATTCAGAAATTTTGGATAGAGCAACAAACTGTCGATACAGAGCTCATTGTTATTGATGTGGATCAGCCATTGGATAAGAGCAGATTATTTAAATACTTACCTGAGTGTGAATATATTATCGCCCAAGCTTTGGCCGAGAATACAATCAATGTCTTGCGACTGATTCGCCATAAGTTTAAATCAACGGCACCTATCATTGCTTATCCCCACGAACTGCCTAGTATTTTCTATGCTTCTTTAAAGCTTAGGGGGCTTGAAGATTTCTTCCAAGAACAGGATGTTTTCGTTGTCCATTGTCAGGCTGATTATGAGATGACCAAGCAAAGCTTTGAGCAAGTGAATGTTATTAAAGTCTCTGCGGGATTTATGACAACGAACTCTCGCAAGCAGGTTGAGAGTTATAAGCCTAGGGACCTTTATTATATTGGTCGAATCAGCGAACAAAAAAATATTCATACCCTATTATGGGCGATTTCGCTTATCAAAGACGAATTGCTTACAAGAGGCTCGAAACTTCATCTTTATGGACATCATGATCACTTTGGTTCGCCTAATTTTGGAATCAGTGGAGACGCCTACTTAGACTACTTAGGAGATCTTGTTTCATTATTAGAAATTGAAGATCTTGTTATCTTTCATGGACATAAGGCCATCGAGCATTGGGCCGAGCATATTGCTAAGAAAAAGGGACTAGGTGTTTTTCCAGGTATTCACGTCGATGAAAACTTTGGCTATGCTCCGTTTGATTTACTTAAACAGGGAGTGCCTTCCGTATTAACCAGGTGGGGAGGCTATAAGGACTTGATTGATACCTTCCCACACAATACTTTCCCCGTTCGCGTCATACAAACAAATCTAGGTCCAAGTGTTAACCCAAGTGAACTTTCCATAGCGATTCTAAAAGGACTTTCACTTGATTCTAAGCCAAATAATGAGGAAGTATTTTACAAAATCACGCGCGGCACTTGGGGTGAATCTTTTAGAGGAAGTCTAAAGAAAGCACTAACAGGTGAATCACGTCTCAAGTTTACTCCTCTGGCAAGTGAGCTCATGAGTGATTTGAAATATTCACCTCATGCTAGCTTAAAGGCGAGAGGTTGGATGTTGAATGGTCATATCTTTACTGATTATTCGGACCAGCGCTTTGTAGTGGCGTCAGAGGTCTACGGTGCGCTCAAAGAATCTGAGTGTACACAAGAACAGAGTCTGATTGCTCCATGGGTGAAAAAAGATGGCGATGAGTTTGTCATCGTTGATCCGTTAAAAGGCGAATATCGCTTAAGCGATACCGCGCAGCTAGAAGCTTACGGTTTTAGCTTTTCGAATTATCTTTTAAAAAGCTAAGACCTTCAGGGTGTATGTCTTTTCGCCAAATAAATGAATCAAGTGTGAAGTGGGTAAAAACAAATGTGATCAGAATGGATCTGATAATGATATTCTGCGAGAAGAAATTTCTTGTCTCAACTTCTCCGTAACTTAGCCCAATGGTGGAAAGAATAAGTACTGGCAACATGAATTTTGGGTTGTGGACAAGACCTAGAAACTTTTCCCCATTTCCACGTCTCGCATCAACATAGCGTTTACCAAGAAATAAGTAGGGTGTTGAGTGGCCAAAAACGAGAAGGAGCAGGCCAAAGACTGCGGCCTTGGGAAATGGTTCTAGGCGATAGATAATCCAAATCATCATGCCATTTATAAGATGGAAGTTCTTCCCCCAACTGATAAATCCTGTCTTGATATACTTTTCAATTTGGACTTTTAGGTAAAACAGCATGGAGAGAAGCCATATTAAAATAAGTGGAGTCTCGGCCCAAACAGGAATTGAAATTAAATCCCAAGAATAGCGCCAGCCACTTTTTCCGACGTGATCAATCATGGATAAGAGTGCCGGACCAGCCACGCAACTATAAATGACGAGTTTATCGCTAAGATTTTCCTGCGCCGACTTAGGTCCCTCTTTGGCGCCTGAGATAAAAAACCAAGCGGTTTGTTGTTTAATAAAGTGGAAGATCGAATAATTGGCAAGGACCATGAGTAGTGCGCGTTGGCCGTAGGAATGGTAGATAAACATCACCAGAGCAAAAATGATTAAAGGAAGAGCAATGAGTGCTGCTTTAAACTGCTTACTAAAACGATCTGATCCATAAGTATAAAAATAGGTGGTGTAAACATGAGGTTGGTCATGGAGGATATACATCCAGAAATATTCGCCAAAACCATCAACGAATAAACCGATCGTGAGCGCAATTAGGGTTGAGCCGCCAAAGATAAGCAGGTCGTCACGCTTATTAAAAACCCACATGGCCTTGGTTAGTGATGAGCTAACCATTTAGCCTCGATCCTTTAGAAACTGTAAGCCTTCAGGGTGAGTCTCTCGTTTCCACATAAATGTATCGATCAGAAAATGTGAGAAAATGAGTCCAAGCCAGATGCAAGGAATAATTCCGTTTGCGTACCATTTAGCCTCAGATAAAACTTCCATATAACTAATGAAAATTCCTGCCAAAATGACAAGAACGGCCATGACTTTTAGGTTCTTAATGCCTGGCCAAAATCTTTCTTTTTCCTGTCGGCTCTCATAATACCTAAGACCAAGGTAGATATAGGGAAAGGAATGGCCGAAGACGATTAACAGTTGGCCAATAATACTGAGCTGAGGGCTCATGGTTAGTCTGTAGATACTCCAAATAAATAAGGCATTTAATAAGTGAAAATGCTTGCCCCATGTGATTTTCTTTTCAATCTTATATTTTTGGAATTGGATGACGAGATATGCAATCCAAGAAAGGGCTCCAATAATATAAATTGGCCATTCGAAAAAGACTGGAACTTGAATAAGGTCACCCTGTTTTCTCCAACCACTGCGGCCGATGATATCCGTCATCGAAAGAAGAAGTGGTCCCGCGACGGACGCATAAATAACAAATTTATCAACGTATCCCTCAAACTTGGGCGCGACTTGGCTCTTGCCTTCCTTAGCGCTGGAAATGAAAAACCATGCCGATTGTTGTTTGGCAAAGTGAAAGGCTGAAAAATTACTCAGTACTGCGTAGGCGAAGTCATCACTCACTCCTTTCCACATTAAGAGCGAAAGTAAAAAACAAATAATGGGAAGTAAAATGAGTGGGGTCCTAAACTTCGTCGAAAAACGATCTGATGTGTAAGTATAAAAATAAGTCGTGAAAACGTGAGGCTGATCAAAAAGAATAAACATCCAAAAGTAATTTGCCAGTGATTCAACATAAAAGCTGCCACAGATTGCAAGAATCGTAGCTCCACCAAAGAGAACGAGATCTTCGCCTTTGCTAAAAACCCATTTTGATTGTTGAAACGTCTGAGCGATCAAGTTTACTCCACCGGGAAAACGAGAGCAGCTTTTAGGCTTTGCTCGCTGACCAGAGCAGGATCATTAAAGAAGAGTTGGTAAGCTGGGCCGTTTACTTCAAGTCCAACCTCTTTTACTTTTTCGCTGAGAATTGGAAATGACTTGTAAGATTCTGTGTAAGGACCATAAACAAGTAATTCGGCAACAGTGCCTGCTGGAATTGTGACAACTTCCATTGACTCAGGAACAACTTCATCCAAAGACTTAACTAAGTATCCGATTTGGAAGGTGAACTCGCTTTCATTAATCCCAATGGTTCGAACCATACCTGTTTGAGCGTGAGGAGAATATATTTGAAGAATTTCATTAAAAGTCGCTTCAATTTGATTTGTAGAATTCGCAGTATCGACAGTCACTGTTTTAACGACAGCATAAAATTCATCTCTATATTCAACCGTGAAGTCTGAAGTGAAAAACTTTAAATAGATCAAACCACCAACTAAAGCAGCGATGATGACACCAATGATAGCCTTCATTAAATACTCCTAAATTATTGTTTCTATAAAAGTACTTTACTTTATAGCAATCCGAAAACAAGAAAGCCCTCTTTCGAGGGCTTTTTTTACGTAGTTTGTTGAAATTTTCTATTCTGGTTCTTTCATCTCGATTTGTGACTGCATATAGTTTTGTACCCCTACAGACTTAATAAGCTGCTGTTGAGTTTCAAGCCAATCGATATGGTGTTCTTCGCTGGCCAGAATCGATTCGAACAACTCTCTTGAAACATAGTCCTGCTCGGCTTCACATAGCTTGATACTGTCTTTGAGAATAGGTAGAGCGTGGTATTCGACCTTGAGGTCTGCTGCGATAACTTCCTCAAGAGTCTGACCAATTTCCAGCTTATCGAGCTTTTGCAGATTCGGCAGACCATCAAGAAATAGAATACGCTTGATCAATTCATCTGCGTGCTTCATTTCGTCGATAGAAGCCTTGTACTCTAGTACTCCGAGCTTTTCTAGGCCCCAGTTTTGTAACATTCTCGCATGCAAGAAGTACTGGTTAATGGCCGTGAGTTCTCTGGTGAGCACGGCGTTGAGTGCATCAATTACTTTCTGTGAACCTTTCATGAGGAGCTCCAATAAAATTCAATATTAGGGAGAGTCTACACTGATTTTTCAGGTCGGACCATGCAGAGAATTGTTTGATGGGAGAGACTGGAGTTTTACTTATTCGACGGCAAGGCTTGGGTCAAATTAGGTGCAGTAGCATTTTGGTCGTGACTAAGACGATCAATAGCATCCATAACGCAAATACCGCAGCCAGAGCCAACGCCCAGGTGGGAGAGCGCATCTTTACCGGTGAGGCCTTTGGCGACAACGTTTTTGACTTGATCTTCAGTAATGTTATTGCAAATACAGACGTACATATAACCCTCTGATTGAATAATACACCAACTGTTCGGCTTGCCAAACTTTTTCTTGAGTAGGCAATAAAATTTTACCAGTGGGAAACTAATATTACGTGTTTTTAGATACTTATGCTGAATTGCCGTTGAGGGGCATAGATGGAGTCATTTCGATATTATCAGCACTTACGCTAGTCGAATGCCCATTCCTTGAGTAACATGAACCGGTTTTAAGTCCTGTCTTTATCGTGGAGAAAGCATGCTCGATCTTAAATTTATTCGCGAAAACCCAGAGCTCGTGAAAAAGGCCATTGTTCAAAAAAAAGTGGGTCTAAATTTAGATGACCTTCTGGCCCAAGATCAAATTGTCTTAAAGCTTAAGCAAGCTGCCCAAGAATTACAGGAAAAAAGAAATTCGCACTCCAAGAAAATTCCTAGTGCCACTAAAGAAGAACGTCCGGCTTTAATTGAAGAAGGCAGAAAGATTGGTGCAGAGCTTGATGCTATGAAACCAAAGCTGAGTGAAGAAGAAGAAAAGCTTAAAAACTTACTCTACTTAGTTCCGATGATTCCTTCACCAGAAGCGCCGATTGGAAAAGATGATAGCGAAAACGTAGAAGTGAAGTTGGCCGGAAAGCTTCCTCAGTTTAGCTTTAAGCCTTTAGACCACGTGGAAATTCTAGATAAGCACGGCTGGGCCGAGTTTGAAAAAGTGGCCAGCGTTTGTGGTTCGAGATCTTATAGTCTTAGAAATGAAATGGTTTTACTTGAAATGGCCATTCATCGTTTTGCATTAGATCTCTTGCAATCAAAAGGCTTCACTTTAGCTAGTTTTCCTGCTCTCGTAAGAGAGCATGCTCTTTATGGCACGGGACATTTTCCTACAGGTCGTGATCAAGTTTATCATTTGCCCGAGCAAGATCTTTATTTATCGGGTACGGCGGAAGTTCAAGCCAACTCTCTTCATACTGGAGAGTTACTAGATGAAAAACAATTGCCGATACTTTATGCAGGCTATTCTCCGTGCTTTAGAAGTGAAGCCGGAAGTTACGGTAAAGATGTTCGCGGTTTAATCCGTGTTCATCAATTTATGAAAGTTGAACAATATATACTTTGTAAGAACGATGAAGAAGAGTCCAAGAAGTGGCATAAAAAACTTCTCGAAACATCTGAAGAAATTGTTAACGCCTTTGAGTTACCTTATCGCATTGTGGAAGTCTGCACTGGCGATATGGGAGCGGGTAAAGTTCGCATGTACGATATCGAATGCTGGGTTCCTAGTGAAGAAAAGTACCGCGAAACACACTCATGTTCTTCACTTCACGATTGGCAAGCCAGACGTAGTAATCTTCGCTACAGAAATAGCGAGGGCAAGGTTGAGTTCGTTCACACCCTTAACAACACGGCAGTGGCCACACCTCGTATCCTAGTCAGCTTCCTTGAGTGTCATCAAAATGAAGATGGCTCAATTAATATTCCTGAAAAATTAAGACCTTATATGGCCGGAATGACGAAGCTTGGCTAGTCGTTCGAAATAATTCCCAAACGCTTTTACTGTAATAATTACAAATCCTATGGGCCCCTTGTGTATTGCTTGCTAGAAATTGGCATTACAAAAAACTGGGGGCTTCGTATGGCTTTTTATCGCGCATTTATTGCATTGTTTTTGTCAGTAGTACTTGTGAGTACCACTTATGCAGGCACAATTGAATTAACTAAGTCTAAAGCAGTTGTCTCTAAGGAGAATGCTAATAAAAGACTCATTAAAGGCTTGGATCTTGCTATTAAGAAAGAGCAAAAAAAACCAACGTCTATTGAAGACCTAAAGGTTAAAGCTGAAAAGAAGGTTGCAAAAAACTTTGATAAAAGACGCGATCTTTTAAATGATATTTTCAAACACCAAGATCAAGACAAGCGTCTGAGAGTACTCGATCGAAAAATGAAAAAGCTTATTAAGCTTGACCCGAGCCTAAGCGAGATTAGCAGTGAAGCAGAAGGTGTTGAGCTTCTCAGTATCCTTGAGAAGAAGGCACAGAGCCTCGATCAAGAAGAAGCCAATCAAGTTGAAATGATCAATGATGAATTATCTCAATTTGCAACAACAGCAGATTACCTTTTGGATCTTAAGTCAAAAGTGGAAAATGATTCATTTGCTAAGATTTCAAAAAATGACGGTCGCTCAATTGCTTCAATCACAGAGTATGAGATTTATGTGGCGCTTTACGTCTTGGGTGCGCTGGCATTGATTGGATTAATTTACTACTTGGTGATCTCTGCAACTGTTGCAATCTGGGCATTTTCACCGGCACTAGCGATTATCTTTCTTTTAATTATGCTTTAGTTTTTTAGGGGAGGGGAAACCCTCCCTTTAGAGTTTGCGCCATTGTCTTTGCAGTCTTGTCTTAACTTCTTTGCTTTCACTGGTCAGCTTTTCAAACTCAGGTGTCGCCAAATCAAATTCCTTTGCTTTTGTTAGATAATATTCTTCTCTGGTAGGATGCTCAGGATTAACGGCGTGAGTGATCTTGTGTTCCTGGTTTGAGACAATCAAATCAAAAATAATTTCAGCTAGGTCTTGGCGATGGATTAAGTTGATCTTCCCGAGTGGATTCTTAATTTCTTTCTTGCCGGCTAAAAAACTTATTGGATGATTTTCTTCATCATAAAGACCACCGGCCCTTACAATTTGGCCTGTAGGGTGTTTTAAAATCTCCATTTCGGCCTCTAAAAGAAGTTGGCTTCTTGGACAGTTGGCAATTGGATGAGTGCTTTCGTCGATTTTACCTTGATTGGCGCCAAAGACTCCGGTTGAACTAATCTGAATGATTCTCTTATTTGGATAGCGCATGACTAGGGCGGCCAATTGGACCGGATAAAAGTCATTTGGCGGAAAAGCACAGACGATGCAATCGGCATCGGGCAAAGCCTGAGTTCCATGCCCAGAGCTCCAAATAATCGGAATAACCCCTTTTTTAGCCAGTTCTGGGTCCGCTCGCGTGGTTGTACCTGCCACCTGGTGGCCTTGATTCTTTAAAAGAGCAGATAAATGTCTACCTGTACGACCTAAGCCTAAAATAAGTACGAACATGTTGATAACTTTCCAAAAAATATGGTTTTGATCTATAATAGCAGAATGCAAATCTTTAAGCTTGGCGGAAAGACCGTCGCAATTATTCTTGTTGGCCTAGCCATAGTTCTCTCGGTTGCACTGGCCGTTTTGATGCCTTTTGGTATCGCACAGCACCTGCTCAATTAAGAGACTTTTGTGCCAAGAACTTGCTCTAGTCGCGCCTTGATCTCAGGCAGATCAGCTAATTGATGATTTACAAAAGCCGCTAAGTATTTCTTGTCATCAGTCCTAACTCTCATTGAAAGTTCAGTAGCATCTATTAAACGCTCATAGTTTAAATTAAGCTCAGACCAAGAAAGACACAATAATCCATAGGACTCTTGAGCATCATTGAAAGTCCTAGCGATAGAGATCTTTTCAATATTTCTTAGTGGATCGGGCGAAACATTTTCAAATAGTAAAAAGGCTTGAGTTGCGAAGGCCACTCTATGTTTTATTTCAAACTCTTCTCGCATTGAAGGCGAGAGAACAAACTCAACTCGATCAATAAACAGTCGCGCGTAGTCCTCAAAGTGCTTTTTCCTGCGACTACTCCAGTTTGCATAACTAGGATCGATAAGAGCGACATGACGCCACCAGCCTTCTGGAAAATCATAAGAAAGTATTCGCCGTGCCCGTGACCACGGGGCAAATTTCCATAAAATGGCAATTAAGATGACGAGAGCTACAAGTGTTAATTGACTCAAATGAATCCTCTTTGGTAGCCTTTAGTCTATAAGGGGATGATTGAAATGGCTAAAAAACCTAAAAACAAAAAAGTAAAACTTGATCCGAAGGCGAAAGCGGCAGGCAAAAGAAATCTTTATATACTCCTAACTCTAGCAGCAGTGGGAGCAGGCATTGTTATTGTGGGAAGTTCTCTCTAATTGGGTGAGCTTAAAAACTTGTCTTTTTGGCGTTGATCAAAGCATTCTAGGGCCCGCTCTCCAAACTTCTGTTTGATGACCTCGGGACGACTTTCAAGAATTAATAACTCAAATGCTTTTTGACAGTGATTTTTGGTATAGGTGAGTTTGTAATTCGAGCAGTATTCCTTGAGCTGATGTGCTGACTTGGGTGATCCACGATAGCTCTCCAGAGATAGAGTCTCACACTCATCTTTGGTGAACTCAGTTTTACTCATACAGGAAAATAATAATAAGAATGGAAGGTATTTAAGCATGTCTCATCATACCACGAGTTCAAAAATTAAATTCTATTTTGATTTTTTATCACCTTACTCCTACTTGGCCTGGACATGGGTTAGAGAGAGTGATTTAAATATTGAAGCGGTTCCTGTGGTATTGGCACAAGTCATCCATCACTATGAGACAAAAGGCCCGGCCGAAATAGAACCTAAGCGCAACTATCTTTGGAAGCATTGTCTTAGAAGCGCAAAATCTCGAAATATTCCTTTTGTAATGCCTGCTAAGCTTCCATTTAACTCTTCACTGGCACTTCGCATGGCCATAGCCGCAAAAGGTGATTTTAAAGTTATTGATGCTCTATTTCGTACTGCTTGGGAAAAAGGTCTTGATCTCGGAGATCCGGAAATAATTTTAAACCTACCAGAATGCTCAAGCTTAGACGAAGTTGCCTCATCAAAAGAGTGTAGACGAGAGCTTAAGCAAAATGTCGCTCAAGCTATTGAAAATAAAGTCTTTGGGACACCTACGTTTCTCGTTGGAGAGGAACTGTTTTGGGGAGATGACTCAAAACGCGACTTATTTAACTTCCTAAGAGGCGAAGATCTACTCGATCAAAAGCAGTTCAAACACTTTACCGAGTCTTTTGGACGGGAATAAGAAGCCAGCTTCTCAAACTCGAATAAACTTATTTGCTATACTTATAGTGCCGACACAAAGCAGGAGCTTATATGGCACATGGACGCGCAAATAATAGTCACTCTAGTCACACCAGTTACGCTGGTTTTGATCAGCTCGATGGTCGACATCCATTGCAACAGGCCCTACCGCAAATGGTAGTGACTTATAAAGCACGCAGCCGAAAAGGTGCCAAGATTGCTTACTTCAACTTTGCCTTGGCAAAAGAAATGGGTCTTATTGACGTCGATCATCCAGAACAGATGAACCCCGCGCTAGAAAAAAAACTAATGGAAACATTCAGTATCATTATTATTAATGAATTTGATGAACTTAATAAGCGAAAGTTTCCCGAAAAGAAATCCGTCCCCACCGCTATATGGCGACTCGTTATCTTCAGCTGCAACACCCTAATAAAACAGGTAAGACGTCTGGAGATGGTCGCAGTGTCTGGAATGGCCAATTCAAAGGGAGGGGTGGCAGAGTTTGGGATGTCTCTTCTTGTGGAAGTGGAGCAACTTGCTTGTCTCCTGCAACGGCGATTCAAGGAAAGTTCTTTGAAAGCGGGGACCCGTCTATCTCTTATGGCTGCGGCTATAGCGAACTTGATGAAGGTTTTTCGACGGCATTTTTCTCAGAAATTATGCATAAGAATGGCTACTCGACAGAGCGGGCACTCCTTGTTTTAGACTACGGTGGAAATATTGGATTAACTGTTCGAGTTCACCCCAATTTGCTTCGGCCATCTCACTTTTTTGCATGGCTTAAACAAAATGATCAAACCGCTCTTAGTATCTTGTGTGATCAATGGATAAATCAACAGTTTAAAAACAAAGTTTTCGATTCAATTCCAAAAACAAAGTCTGCTCAATACAATCTATGTCTAGACTGGATTACAGAGCAATTTGCTAGAACCACGGCTAAGTTTGAAGATGATTATATCTTCTGCTGGCTGGACTGGGATGGCGATAATATTTTGATGGATGGTGGAATTATTGACTATGGCTCCATCAGACAATTTGGTCTGTTCCACTCAGAGTATCGCTATGACGATGTCGAACGTTTCTCAACGACAATTGTAGAGCAAAAACAAAAAGCGAAGTACTTAGTCCAGACGTTTGCTCAAATGTTCGACTATCTAAAAACCGGCAATAAAAGAAGCATTAAAGACTTTGCGACCCACCAATCCTTACAGAACTTTGATAAAATATTTGAAGAACAAAAAGACTATAATCTTCTAGAAAAACTCGGCTTTAACAATAAATCAAAAGATTATATTTTTAAAAATCATCGCCAAATTATTGCTGAATTTAGAAAGATCTATTCATGGTTTGAAACAGCGAAAAGCTCAGAAGGACTTATTGAAGTTGCCGATGGTGTAAATCGAAATGCCATTTACTGCATGCGAGATATTTTACGCGAGCTACCGCAGATCTATTTAGCGAGAGGGGAGAGTGAAATATTAAGTGATGACGAATTCATTGATATTATTAGAAGTAGTTATGCCAGCGACGAAGACGTCGCCTTGAATTCAACCCTTAAGGCAAAAATTAAAACTTTTCAGACACAGTACCGCGAGTTAGTGGGACTTGCTGGTAAACCTAAGCAAGTTTTACTGGGTCTTACGATGAGATCGAGTGTCATTAATAAATATGATCGCGTCACAGGTGATGCTGTCACAACGATTGTTGATAAAGTGATGCACGCCAAGCCTAAACTTAACGCTGATGATATGTACTTAGTGCTTAGAGAATTTTCTGAGTTTCAAAATTTAGATCCCGACTTTAAGCGATCGCAAGAACCATCACGCAGGAAGCCAAGAGAAAAGCTCATGAAGACCATGGTTAAAATTGTTAGAGAATACCGCGAGGGTCTGTGAGACTAGTTTTTCATGGTGGTGGTCACAGCGAAGATAATATTAAATTAAATCGTGAAGCTCTTCGTATGTGCCGGGAAAAAGATCCGGTTATTGCCTATATTCCAGCCTGCTCTATTGATGCCGAGAGTGACTTCTTGGAGTTTGCTAGAGGCTTTCAAGAACTTGGAGTCGGCAGATTCTTATATTTCCCTATTGATGTCCCCTTTGACCAAACCATGCTAACACAAGTATTTAGCGCCAATATTATTCATCTCTCAGGCGGTAATACCTTTTATTTTTTGAAATGGTTAAGACGAACCAAGCTCATGACAAAGATTAAAGAGTTTGTACGAAATGGTGGTGTTTTAACTGGGCTATCGGCCGGGGGAATACTTATGACTCCCGATATTAGTTCGGCTAGTTATCCCGAGTTTGACTGTGATGAAAATGAAGAACATCTACGAGATCTTCGAGCACTTAAACTGGTAAACTTTGAGTTCTTTCCCCATTATAGAAATTCTAAAAGATACGAGAGAGAGTTGATCAATCAGTCTAAGCTTATAGACTATCCCATTTATGGCGTTGCTGATGGCAACGGAATTGTTGTTGAAGGGGAAAAGACTAGCTTTGTGGGCAAGACACTATGTTTTTATAAAGGTAAAAAAATCGTTATTGGGCGCTAGTCTTCTTAAAGGGCAGTGCTTTTTCATACTCTATTTTTAATTGTGCTAGCTGTTCTTTTTCATTTTCTATAAATGTATGAATCGCTCTGGCAAAACCTGTGTGCATGATTTTGTGATGAGACAGAATCGTTACAGGTTCAAATCCTCTAAGTAACTTTTGTTCTCCTTGAGCTCCAGCTTCCACAAATTCAAGTTTGTGCTTGATGGCGAATTCGATGGCCAGGTAGTAACAAAGTTCAAAGTGCAGGAAAGGTATATCCTTGAGGCAACCCCAATAACGGCCGTAGAGAGTGGTGTCGCTTTTTAGGTGAATGGCGCAGGCAATGGGAGAGTCATTATCATAGGCAATGAAAAGAATAATTTGTTCTTTTTGATAATCTAACCAACGCGTAAAAAAATCTTGATTGAGATAGGCTTGCGACCATTTTTTTTCAATTGTCTTTAAGTACACTTTGGCCAAAAAATCTGCGTCAGTTTTACTTATTTCATTTCCTGTTTTCTGTATGATTCGAATATCGCTAGCGTGTAATTTTTCGCGCTCTTTTTTAATGTTTTTTCTCTTGTCTTTCTTAAGAGAATTTAAAAAATCATTAAAATTAGAGTACTGACGATTTTGCCAGTGAAATTGAATGGAATGCCTCTCTTGTATACCGGCACCTCGTAGAGCTTGGCTCTCTTTTTGAGTGGTAAAAAGGAAGTGATAAGATGAGCAATTATATTTCTTTGATAGTTCCTCAATCGTTGGTAGAAAGTCCGAAATTGTTTGATCTGACTTCGTTGTAATAAGCTTAGGGGCACTGACTGGAGAATGGGGGATGGCACAGGTTAATTTGGGATAGTAGGGAAGCCGATATTTTTCATAGGCTTGAGCCCATGACCAGTCAAAAATAAACTCACCATAACTATGGCTTTTTAAGAAAATGGGAAGAACGCCAGAGGGTGAGGTTAAATAAAATGGAAGCCAGCCAGACTCAGCGCCAATACATTTACTTTCTTCCAAGGCTTGGAAGAACTCGTACTTCAAGAATGGATGATTATCCGGGACTAAATCATTCCAAACTTTCTTATCAAAATCAAAAATTGACTCTTTGACTTCAATCATGAGGAGCTCTGGAGGGTCTGGTCCAAATGAAAATCAGAACGCAGAGACCAATAAGAGATATCACTGACTTTATATAAATGCTTACATGAACAAAAATAAGGGTGTAGGAAAACAGAATTACCATCATAGTTGTGGCCAAGATTTTGGCTTTTTGGCTAATCACTCCATGGGCCTCCCATGTTGCAATGGTTGGGCCAAAGATTCTATGCTGTAATAACCAGGTATGCCAACGCACCGATGATCTTGAAAAAAACCAAGCGGCCAAAATTGCTAATGGAGTTGTTGGAATGATGGGGAGAAAAATACCAGCAATGCCAACAGCAATAGAGAGCCAACCTAAAAAAAGAAAGAGAGCACGCTTAGTATGCTCTTTCACTTTCCACCTTTCTTCTCAATTTTGATCATAAAGCGTCTAGGAGCGGGATGACCTTCAATTGTTTTACTTGGATCAAGCGGGTCTAGTCCATCGGTGAGAGATTGTGACGGCGGTGGACACCATGGAGTCAAACGTTGTTCTTCCTGAGTGAGATCGGTATCGGCGATAACTTGTATATTAATAAATTTCGCTTTTTCGGCCCAATTCATTAAACAGGAAAGAGTCGGTACGAACCACACGTTGCCCATGCGAGCATAACGATCTGGTGGGAAGAGTGCTGAGCTGTCTTCACCTGGAATACCGATCGTTTCAATAAAAGCAACACCACCCGGTTTGAGTGCTTCTCTGATGGCCAAGAGTTGATGCACAGGAGAGCGGTGGTGATAGATGATTCCCATATGAAAAATCATATCCCATTTCTCGCTCCACTTATCGACGTGCTCCATGCCAAAAAGATCAAACTTAATATTCTTTAGTCCGCTGGCACGATGAATAAGCTCAAACTGTGCTGCAAATGGAAGAACAGGATCTATGCCATGGGCCATGGCCACTTTAAGTTCGGCTAGGCGAAAAAGAAAGTAGCCGTTATTACAACCGATATCTAAAACTTGGGCGCCTTCAATATTGCCAAGGTGAGGAGCGAGCCGGTCCCACTTTAAATCACTTCTCCACTCAGCATCGATATGTTGATCAAAAAGTTGAAAAGGGCCTTTTTTCCAAGGAATAAGATTTTTGGCGCTTTCAAGCCACTGGTCCTTATGATTTTTGTTGCTTGTGTTGCCAACACAAACACGACCTGCTTCGACATGAAAAGAGCTTTCGATTTCGGGCAACGAATCTAAACTTGCACGCAGACGCTGGCCATCTTTTCGACTCCACCACTGCTTGCGCTCTTGTCTTAATTCTTCAAAAAATGTCATTTGATCGCCAACCATGCCGCAAAATTATACCAACGAAAAACCATGTCGACTTGTGTAAAGCCAGCAACCTCGAGCATTGAAATTTGTTGGGTAGGGGTTAAAGGTGTCATGACATTTTCTAGAGCTTCGCGCTTTTGAGAGATCTCTAGTTCGGAGTAACCATTTCTTCTTTTGAAGTCATAATAAAGATCGGTGATCATTTCTTGAATTTTCGGATTTGAAGAGGCGATCTTTTCGGCCAGAACAAAACGCCCACCGGGTTTAAGTGCTTGGAAGAGTTTGCTTAAAAGTCTGCTTCTTTGTTCAAGTGGAATAAATTGCAAGGTGTAGTCCATAACAATCATATCGCAGCTTTCATAATCGAGATCGAGCAAGTCTCCCTCAATCAGCTTTGCCTTTACATGATGCTCTTTAAGCTTACTCGAACACTTCTCCAGCATGGCCTTAGATGCATCAACTCCAATAAGATTTAAAACTTTATTTTCTTGCTTGGCCGTATTGTGCATAAGCACCATAGTCGAACCAGTGGAACACCCTAGGTCATAAACAGTGGCACCGCTAGCGAGATAGCGTCTCACCATATCGGCAACAATTCGGTGGACTTCACCGTAATTGGGGATTGAGCGCTCGACCATGTCATCAAAGACGGCGGCTACCTCTTGGTTAAAGCTGAAGTTCTCAATTTGACCGTTCTTTTTGCCAAATATTTCGTCACGCATAATTAATCATCCTAAAAAGAAAGCTCCAAGATATAAGAAAGTTGACACATGGACTAGCTTGCCAATAAATTTTGTCTAAATGAACTCTGAGTATAAACACCAAATTTTATTAAAGCTTAGCCTAGAGGCAGCGGCTCGAGTTAATCATGACTTGCTGGGTGCAATGCATGTTGTTAATTTCTGTAATGATGAAATGAACGACACAATGAATAGCTTGGATGAGTCGCGACTGAGAGATTATGGGCACAAGCTTTCTGTGGCGACAGGGCAGATGGAGCAAACGGTTAAGTCTGGTCGCATTCTTAATCATGGCTTTAAGCGACTACTTAGCAATGAAAACAAAGTGCTCGATCTTACACAAACTCTAGAGTTCTCGAAGACGTTGGCCCTCATCATACCAAGGTTAAAGCCCGACATTCATTACTCTTTAGAAAACTCAAAGCGACTTCGCAGCCTATCGTTTAGTTGGTTAGAAGCCCTGTGTTTGGTGCCATTTTTTAATTGGCTAAGTTCGAGTGAAGGGCAGATTAACTTCTTTGAAGATGATTCGGCGGATATGTTGGCCTTTAGGGTTCCAAAGGGTCAGCTTCGCACCGAAATGTTGGCAGATCTTTATTTGAAGTCTGAGTTTCCAATCGCTAACATCTTAGAATTATTAGGCGAAATCCAACTGCTAGAGAGACTGGCCCATGGGCGTGATATTATTGGGGACTTAAGAACAAACGACAAAGAAGATACATTTTTCGTGCACTTAAACCTGTTTCAACGACTGTTCGCATAGGACTCCAATGCTGCTAACGCAAGATAAACAAATTTGGATTTTAGAAGACGATCCTGGCTGTCGCTTTGTTTATCAGGAAATTCTGGGGCCTATTTATGAAGTAGTTTTTTTTGATGCACTCAAAGATTTTCAAAAGCGTCTTGAAAAGTTTAAACAACATCACTTCAACGATATTCTTATCGTCGCAGACCTAACTTTAAAAGACGGCCACTTCATGTCTCTTTTAAAAGATACAGGATGCCTCAATAACAAATCTTTTATTGTCGTTTCAAGTGATGAAGAGATGAGCTCGATACGTACTGCCTTTAAGGGCGGCGCTCTCGACTACCTTACAAAACCATTTAAAAAGTCGGAGTTGATTGTAAAGATTGAAAATATCTTCAATCAAATTGAGAAGCGACTAGAGCGCGAGCAAGAAGTTTATCTCGATGGCCATATGATAAGTAACCTGACCGGTAAGCAAGTCGCCCTATTAAAACTATTTTTAGGAAATGATATTCGAGAAGTTGAGCGGCAAGATATTCTACAGAATGTTTGGGGTGATATGACTGTTCATCCCAAAACTGTTGACGTTCACCTGTATAACTTAAGGCGTAAGATTCATCCTTACGGCTATCTGATTCGTTCTGAGGGAGGAGGGCGCTGGCGTCTTTTATCCGAGCGTATTGATCAAAACAATTCCTGAGCCTTAACGCTATCAAACGTGGCAAATACCCCAATATACCGCTATAATCCTTGCGTTATTCACATTTGCGTCAACGCGATTATTTGAGGTTTGCCATGAGCGAAGTAAAGAAGAATCTTAAAGTAGGCTCTAAAGATTATGCTTACTATAGTTTAAAAGAAGCTAAGGCCAAGGGGCTTGGTGATATTGATAAACTACCTAAGAGTTTAAAAGTTCTACTTGAAAATTTATTGCGCCATGAAAATGGGACGACAGTTGTTTGGGACGATATAAAAGCTGTTAACGATTGGATTAAAACTCAAACCTCTGATCGTGAAATTGCTTATCACCCGGCCCGCGTTGTGATGCAAGACTTCACTGGTGTTCCGGCCGTGGTCGATCTTGCGGCCATGCGCGAAGCTATGAAGACTCTTGGTGGTTCGCCAGAACAAATTAATCCACTCTCACCAGTTGATCTCGTGATCGATCACTCTGTTATGGTTGAACATTTCGGAGATAAAGACGCTTTTGAGAAAAATGTTGAAATTGAATATGAAAGAAATATGGAGCGCTATAAATTCCTTAAGTGGGGACAAAAAGCGTTTAAAAACTTCCGCGTTGTTCCCCCTGGCACAGGTATTATTCACCAAGTAAACCTTGAGTATCTTGCCAAAGTTGTTTGGACTAAAGAAGAAGACGGTAAAGAAGTTGCTTATCCTGACACTTGTGTCGGTACTGATAGCCACACCACGATGATTAATGGTCTCTCGGTTCTTGGCTGGGGTGTTGGTGGAA
>PBCC01000065.1 GCA_002716825.1 Halobacteriovorax sp.
GACTTATGATGGGCGTATTAACTTTGAAAGCTCTGATTTCTTGCGGGTACCAGCGCTTACTGATGGCAATATGTTCATTTTTTTGCCAAAAATGCATATAGCGAAAGCGAAGAACATCTGCGCTCGCACTTTGGGCCTTTTGCAGATCCTCTTTGATTAACTCTAGGTCATCCTCATGCAAGACTTCATCGCTTTGCAAATACATGGCCCAAGCGTCTTCGTCTTGAACTTCTTCGCGCATTTTTTTGATCGCTACATTGGTCATGTCTGAGAGGATATGACCCGCATCGCTTCTGCGATCATCCCAATCGACTTCAATGATTTCAACTTTTGGAATCTTCTTAACGGCTTCAAGAGTGCCATCATCACCGATGCCGACGTTGACATAGATCTTGTCAACTAAAGGAACCATGGAGAGAATGCTCTCTCTAAATGGAAAGTCGAATTTAATACCGTTTTTGATAAAGGCGATGCCATAGATTTTCATGACAATTCTTCTTCTAATTGATGAGCTTCTTCCAAATCGTGACGTTTTCCCGAAAGTACATAAGGGAAAAAGCCAAAGAGATTTACCAGAACCACGCAGATGAAATAGATATTAAAGAGTGAAGCGCCTCTTGGAATTCCGACGAAAGAAAAGAGTGTTTCAAAAATAACGTGGCCGACACCGATACCTGCTGGCGAGATCGGAACGGCAACTGCCATCTGGCCTAGAGGAACAAAAGTGAAGACCTGCATGATGCTGAGTTCTTTGCCGTAAAACGGAGCTGTCACAATCCAAAAGCCCAAAACATTTGAAAACTGTAAAGCGACACTGATCATCAGGCATTTGAAAACAGTTAGTTTGTCTCCACCAATCAGCCAAACTTGATCCAATGTCTTTTTAATCTTATTTCCTAAGAGCGGTATCTTTCCGAGTAGATCGCGAATGGGGAGAGTAATTCTTTCGGGCAAAAATAAAAGAGCCAAAAAGAAAAGAACGCCAGCAAATAAGAGAAAGTTAAAATGCAAAATATTTCGCATCTTATCGCCATAGCTTGCCAGCTCAGAGTAATTGGCCAAAGAGAAAACACCGAGTAGGAAAAGCAGACCAATGAGACCAAGGATGCGATCAACCAAAGCCGTAGTGACTAAGAATGTGCGATCGAGTTTTCTGTCGAGATCACGTGCATAAACTAATTTAATGAGATCACCGGTAACGGCACCGGGTAAAACTGAATTAAAAAAGAGACCGATCCAAGTTAATTTGATCATGCTGCCAATGGGCAGTTCAGCGTCAGACTTCACTTTTAAGAGTAAGCGCCAGCGAATGGCCGATACGGCGTCTTGCAAAATAATCAGTCCGATACAAATCAGCCAATTCCAACCACTCGTGATCGATTCACCTATAAGGCTAAAGTCCAGCTTTCCGCTGCGAAGCAGCCAAGTGATGATGGCGGCGGCAAATACAATTTTTAAGATCGCTTTAATCATATAAATAACGCAATGTTGAAAAATAGTCTGATGATAAAGTCCTAGCTATAATAACCCCGCTTAAGTCCCATGGACACCCCTTAGGAGTCAGAATGAAAGTTTCTGTTATTGGTACTGGTTATGTAGGCCTTGTGAGCGGTACTTGTTTTGCTGAAATCGGCCACAACGTCACTTGTATTGATATTGATCCCAATAAAATCGCAACACTCAAAGAAGGCAAGTCGCCTATCTATGAGCCAGGACTTACAGACCTTTTAGAGCGAAATATTGAATCGGGAAGACTCACGTTCTCAACCGGCTATGAATCTGTGGCTAAAGCTAAAGCAGTTTTCTTGGCAGTTGGAACTCCGTCTTCAGATGATGGCCAGGCCAACCTTGAATATCTTCGCCTTGCCACTATCTCTGTTGCTAAAGAGATCAGTGATGGAGCGATCATTGTTATTAAGTCAACTGTTCCAGTGGGAACACACAAGATGGTTAAAGATCTTGTGGCCGAGCATACGAACAAGAAGTTCAGCGTTGTTAATAATCCAGAGTTTTTAAAAGAGGGAACGGCGGTCGAAGACTTCATGCGTCCCGATCGCGTCGTGATTGGTCACAGTGAGAAAGAAGCGGCCGATGCTATGGCCGAACTCTACGCACCTCTGGTTCGCCAGGGTAACCCTATTTATATGATGAGCAATGTCTCGGCCGAAATGACCAAGTATGCCGCCAATTGCTTTCTTGCCACTAAAATTTCTTTCATCAATGAAATCGCCAAGCTTTGTGACCTGACGGGCGCTGATGTTAATGAAGTAAGAAAAGGAATTTCAAGTGATCAACGTATCGGTAAGCATTTTCTATACCCTGGTCCTGGTTACGGCGGATCATGTTTTCCAAAAGATGTGAAAGCCCTCATGCACACAGCGAAGCTTCACGGCATGGAACTTAAAATTGTTCGGGCAACTGAAGATGTGAATGATGCGCAAAAACTGCGCATGCTAGAAAAAATGGAAAAAGAAGAGGGTTCACTTAAAGGCAAGACCTTTGCTTTTTGGGGAGCAGCTTTTAAGGCCAATACAGACGACGTAAGAGAAAGCTCTTCTATCTATATGGCGAAAGCCTTGGTCGACAAAGGCGCTAAAGTAAAAGTTTTTGATCCAGTCGCGATTAAGAATTTTATGCGTGAAATGGATGCCCTTGGCATCACGGCCAATGTGGAAGCCTGCAAAAATAAGTACGACACGCTCAATGATTGTGATGGCCTAGTCATTATGACGGAGTGGCGCGAATTCACTTTCCCAGATTGGGATGAACTTAAAACGCGCCTTAAAAAACCTGTTGTTTATGACGGTCGTAATCTTTTTGATACACAGAAAGTTTTAGAGCAAGGGATGCGTTACTACGCTATTGGTAAGCATATTCCGGCACTATGAAAATCGCACTGATTCAAATGACTTCAGGGCTTGAGCCCAAAGACAATCTGGCCAAGCTCGATGGTTGGCTGAGTGAAGCTCATGCACAGGGTGCAAAAGTCGCCTTTTTACCTGAAGTTTTTTACTCCATGTCTAATGGTCTTGCACCATCGCCCTATCTGCCCGATGGCTCTAATGAACACGATCAGGCGATTAAGAACTTAGCCATCAAAAATAAAATCGCCATTGTAGGTGGATCGGCCGCGGCTAAGCTTGATGGAAAGGTTATCAATCGCGCTTATAATTTTGATGCCGATGGAAATGATCTTGGTCATTACGATAAGAGAAAGCTTTTTGCCTGCGATCTCAGCAATACCAAACTTACCGAAGCCGATATTTATACGTCAGGCAATGAAGCAAGATTGGTTGAAATTGAAGATTGGAAAATTGGGCTAGGAATTTGTTTTGATCTTCGCTATCCAGAATTTGCTCGCGCTTATAATAAGGCCGGCGCAGAGATTCTAACTTTCGCTTCAGCCTTCACTGTTCCTACTGGTCGTGCTCATTGGCACACACTTTTAAAAGCTCGCGCCATTGAAAATCAGTGTTACGTCATCGCCTCTGGTCAATGGGGTGAACACAACGAACGCATCCGTACTTTTGGTCACTCGCTCGTGATCGATCCGTGGGGCGAAATTGTCGTGGATGCGCAGGAAGGCGAGAAGATGGTCTACGCCGAGCTGTCTCATAAGCGCGTAGCTGATGTACGCGCTATGATTAAGATGACTTAAATTCTGTTGTACTCAATAACTTGCTGAACATCTGGCTGGTCGTGACAACGATCATAGGTGTAAAGAACTTCGCCTTTAAGACCTGTGATATTTGCAACTGAACCATCTTTGGCAACTTCAAGAGTAAGTGCAGAGTTTGCTTCGTAGTAGCTATCGCAAAATCCACCCTCAGAGTTTTTCTCGATAGAAACAACAACTGTATATTTACCGGCAGAATTAAATTTACCTTTAAGAACGGCGCGCTTAAAAGCTCGCTGACCATCAACGGTGTAACGAAGAAGAGCGTAAGAGTCTTCAAAGTAATTAAGCTCAAGTTCTGGTTTTGCAAAACAAAGAGTTTTGGCAAGCGTAACTTCATTATTTTGAATTGAAGTTGTGCGAGTAAAGCAAGTCTCAGCAAAGAGATTGAGCGACATTAAACTAAGCGCGATAGCGGCGATAAACTTCATAGGGACTCCGGATGAGATTTAAGGTGCCCAACAAGTAACGCCCCGGATGGATAACGTCCAGTAAAGTTGAAAGAATTTCAGGTTAGGATTTGGTTAAATCTAGCTAAAATACGGGTTTTCACCAGATGCATGGTCAGTGACATCACGTACTTCCTTGATTTCAGGATAGTGTTGCTTCACCATACGGGCGATGCCATCAGTTAATGTCGCTTGCGAGGAGCTACAGCCTTGGCAGCCACCTTGAAGGCGCAGAAAAAGAATATCGTTATCAAGATCGACAATCTCCACATTGCCACCGTGAGCGGCGAGTGCAGGTCTAACTTGTTCATCAAATAGGGTTTCGAGTTGTCTTAACATACGCGTATTATACCAGATATTGCGCTTGAGCTAAAGACGCAAAGACGGCGATTTCAACCCTGAGAACACTTGGACCTAAGCTAACTGCTTGAAAGCCACGACTTCTAAAACTTTGGTCTTCATCAGCAGTGAAACCACGCTCTGGGCCAAAGGCGAGAACAAGTTTTTTTCCTTTATCAATGGCCTTCATTGGATTTTGCTCACCATCGCTCAAAGAAAGTACGCGGCGATCAAAATCTTCGAAGCGGGGCAGTTCACCTATCTTTTTGTAGTGAGTGATTTTCGGCGCACGCCAAAAATGAGCGCTCTGGGCAAGGCCGTCAATCATGGCCTGTTCAGCTTTGCCATCACTCCATATTTTAGAATCGAGATAACTTTTTTCCGATAATTTTGCGCAAAAAAAATGAAAATGAGTCACACCCATACAGCTTGCATGCTCAAGGATCTTCTTCATCGTTGGCGGTCTGGATAAACCGACGATGAGATGCCACTCAGGGGCGTCGGGCTTGTTTAATGAGCTGGTGAGTTCGAGATTAATCTCACTGATAGACGCCTTCGTCACTTTGGCGACGCCTAGGCCATGGCCCAAAATCGTGACTTTAAGCTCTTGCTCAGGCTTTGGCTTTATCACCTGATTCAGATGCGTGAGGCGGTGAGCATCGCTGATAGCAATGCAATTTCCTTCTAACTCATGTTCAAAAATCACAATCGAGTTCACTGGAGCCTCAAGATTTCATTAACTTATGTGGTTATAAACCATGTGAACGGCAGCATTTCAAGAGGTATGGAAATACAACCTCTACTTCAAGTCGAAAGCTCTCTTACCATCCTCATCGCCCCCCCAGCTTGGGGAAAAACCAGTATTTTACTGGGGCTGCAAGGGCCATGGATTTTCGTGGCCCCACTGAGGGCACTGGCCGAGGAGTTCGCCAAGAGACTTTCCAGCGAGGGAACTAAAGTGAAGCTTTTGAAGTCGCGAAACCAAGCCCAGTGGCGGGATTTTGTTAAAAATCCCAGCGGCGTAGTGGTGGCAACGCCTGAGACTCTTCCTAGTCATCTACCCGCCAATGTGATCGAGAAATGCATTGTCGTTTTAGACGAGTTTCATCTATTCCAAAAATGGGGGGCTGATTTTAGGCCACTGCTTAGAGAACAACTTTACGCTTGGTCAAATCTTGGAGCGAGAATTCTAGGGCTTTCGGCCACGATAGAAGGTGAGCAACTCGATGAGATTAAAATGTGGAGCAAACACGCCTTTGAACATATCAGTATTATCGATTTAGGTAATATGCGTTTCAAAAATCCGCCCTATAAAATCTATCGCTACGGTAAAGATCATATGGCCATGCGGCGAAGGATTTATTGGGAATCAAGAAAACCACAAAATCGCGGGATTATTTTCTGTAAAACAAGAAATCATGTCAGTCGTTGGTTGGAGTGGTTTGCCGCCAGAAGAATCGCTTGCCTTGGCTGTGTTGGCGGAGAGGTCGAGCAATTTCGAAAAAGTCTCTTATCGAGTGGCGATAAAACGGCGTGGATTGTCTGTACGAGTGTTTTAAGTCATGGAGTTAATCTGCCGTCATTTAGTCACGTTTTTTTAGATCATAAACCTGAAAGCCAGTCCATGTGGATTCAAATGGCAGCACGGGGCGGAAGATCGGGTGAGAAATTTATTCTACACACTATGGATTCCAACAAGTTAAGTGAAAAACTTAGTATAAACACCTTTGATGTATTGGTACGATCCCACCTATACTTAAGCGCGTGAACACTAAAGTCGAAGGCATCCTACTTTCAAAGCATCCTTATGGGGAACGTAATCTCATCGTTAAGCTATTGCTTCGAAGTGGCAAACTTATCACTGTTATGTTCTACGGTGGGCGCGGCGGTGGCGAAAAGAAAAAAGCTTCAGTGCTTGAACTTGGAACCATGCTCAAAGTCGAGTTGTCTCGCTCAAAAACCACCAGTGATTTTCAATCGGCGAAAGAGTGGCAACCGATTTGGATGGCCAACAAAGTTAGAGATAATCATCTCGCATTTTATGCTCTTTGTTTTATTGTTCAAGTTGCTGCCAAGGTAGCGGTAGAAGAAGATCTTCACGATGAATCCCAAAGTTTTGATCAGCACTCCCACGGCATATTTAGAGCTGTAAGCAATGCTCTTGTTCATTTGGAGAGCTCTGTTGCAGCAAATGAATTCATTCCTCGCGGTGAAGTCGCACTCTATCTCGGGAAACTACTGGTTGAGCTTGGAGTGTTTCCAGACCTAAAGTCTTGTATCGTTTGTGGCCATGCCCTTTCAGACTTTAAATTGATGTCATTATCCTCACAGCACGGTGGCTTTACCTGCTCAAATTGTGCGCCGGTTGATTTGTTACCCGCTGATTTATGGCAGTTAATGAATGAAGTCGCGCTTAAGAAAAGCCCTGAGATTAAGCCAAGTGATTCTCTCGAGCGAATTGCTTTAGAGCGCTTGTGGCAATATTTCTGCTTCCAATGTCATCTCGACCCCAAAGATTTTAAGACTCTAAGCATGATTCCTTAGGGACAGAGCGGTACGTGGCTGCTAGACTTTAGCCATGTTACGTCACCTTTTACCATTCATTGCGCCGTATCGTGCACGAGTCATCGGCTCAATTCTTTTCTCCTTCGTCCTGGCCGCCATCGGCGCCGCACAAGTTGGCCTTGTTCAGCCTCTTTTCGACAAAGGTTTGAGTCCAGAGTCGACGCGCGAGGAAGTTATTATTCTCGCCAGTAAGCTCTTGGCCCTTGGAATCTTAAATTTTCCGGCCCGCTTTTTTCACTTCTTTTGGATTCGTACAGCTATGGAAGAGGCGACGTGCGCCTTAAGAACCAGTGTTTTTTCTAAAATGCAGCGTTTGCCATCTTCGTTTTACACCAGATCTAAGCAAGGCCAGATGATTTCACATATTTTGAATGATACGCGAATTCAAGCAGAGGCCTTAAAAGCTTTTGTTGATCTTATTCGCGAGCCTTTAAAGGCCATCGCTTATCTCAGCATGGCGTTTTGGGCCGACTGGCAATTAACGTTAGTGATCTTTGTGATTGCGCCATTTTTAGCGGCTATTTTTCAAGTCTCTGGTAAGAAAGTTCACCGCAATCAAGCCGATGTTCAGCGCGAACAAGGCGAGTTCACTCACGCCGTGGCCGAAGGGATCAGTGCTCATAAAATCACCAAGGCTTTCAACCTTCAGCGCTTTGTCACAAACCGTTTTGACCACTATCAAAGCCGCTTTTTTCAAGCTCAGAAAAAAACTATGTTTGTTGAAGAGTTCGCCCATCCCTTAGTTGAAGTGATTGGCGCGATCGCTTTTTCGGCGGTGATTGTATTTGCCCATCACCGCATCCAATCAGGCGTTACTAGTATTGGTGACTTTGTCAGCTTCATCGCGGCACTTGCTTTATTTATGGATCCGATTCGCAAGTTTTCTCAAGCAAACGTAAAGCTTTCACAAGCCAAAGCCGCTCATGAAAGAGTGATGGAACTCATGTTACTTGATGAAGAGCCAGATACTGGAAACTATCATCCAACTGAGTTTAAGCGTTCGATCGAAGTTAAAGATCTAACTTTTACCTACGGCGAAGGTGAGGTTTTAAAGAACTTCTCGATGCATGTTAAAAAAGGTGAGAAGGTTGGCCTGGTTGGTCTTTCGGGTTCAGGTAAATCAACCTTGATCAATTTGCTTTTGGGCCTTTACCCGGTAAAGCACGGATCAATTCTATTAGACGAAAAAGCCATTGCCGACATTAAGTTGAATAACCTTCGTGGTCTTTTCGGATTAGTGTCACAGGATATCTTTTTGTTTAACGATACCATCAAGGGCAACTTGACCTTGGGTAAAGAATTTAGTGACGAACAAATTAAGCACGCACTTGATGTGTCCTATGCCTCCGAATTTGTCGACAAGCTTCCCGATGGGCTCGAGACCATCGTCGGAGATCGCGGAACTAGGCTTTCTGGTGGACAGCAACAGCGCTTAACCATTGCCCGCGCTTTCTTACAAGACACCGAGATATTGTTGTTTGATGAAGCCACTTCAGCACTTGATAACGAATCAGAAAAAGTGGTTCAAAAGGCGCTTGAGAGCATTGCCTCACAAAAAACTGTTGTTGCTGTGGCGCATCGTTTGAGCACAATTCAAGACTATGATCGCATCTATGTTCTCTCTCAGGGGGAATTGGTCGAGCAGGGCAATCACCAAGAACTGATGGCCAAAGGCGGCGAGTACGCCAAGCTCTACGACCTCAGCGTTAAGTCATAATTTTCATTCTTTTCATGGTGCGGCAATGTGGCGAATAAACGGGCACACTGGTAAGATTGCGCCTAATAATCATGCTAAGTGGAGCGCCCGTGTCTGAATCAAATCTAAAGTCCATGAATGAACTCGTAAGTCTTTCAAAACGTCGTGGTTTTCTTTTTCAAAGTTCGGAAATTTATGGCGGACTAGCTTCATGTTGGGACTATGGCCCACTCGGTGTTGAACTTAAAAACAATGTGAAAAATCGTTGGTGGAAAGCTATGACTTTCAGGGAAGACGTTGAAGGTATCGATGCTTCAATCTTCATGCACCCAACAACATGGAAAGCTTCAGGTCATATCGATGGCTTCAATGATCCAATGGTGGATTGTAAAGCGTGTAAGGCCCGTTACCGTGCCGATCAGATCGAGCTAACAAAGCCTTGTGTGACTTGTAAGGCCGAAGGTCAATTCACTGAGCCGCGCGATTTTAACTTAATGTTTAAAACTCAAATGGGTGCGGTCGAAGATCCAAGTGCGATGGTTTATCTTCGCCCCGAAACGGCTCAAGGTATTTTTGTAAACTTCCTCAACGTTCAATCGACTATGAGAAAGAAATTGCCATTTGGTATTGCTCAAATTGGTAAGGCTTTTAGAAATGAAATTTCTCCGGGTAACTTCATCTTTCGTACACGCGAATTTGAACAAATGGAAATGCAATTTTTTGTTAAGCCGGGTGAGCAAAAAGATTGGATGGAGCAGTGGAAAGAGCTTCGTTTGAATTGGCATTTGGGCAACGGTCTTAGAAAAGAAAAACTTCGTTGGCATCCACATGGTGAGAACGATCTTGCTCACTACGCTGATGCTGCCACAGATATCGAATATGAATTCCCAATTGGTTGGGGCGAGATGGAAGGTATCCACTCCCGCACCGATTTCGATCTAGCTCAACATCAAAAATTCTCAGGTAAGAAACTAGAGTATGTCGACCAAATGGATGGCAATAAAAAATATATTCCTTATGTCATCGAAACATCTGTCGGTTGTGATCGCGCCGTGCTCGCACTTCTTTGCGATGCCTATCGCTTAGAAAATGAAGGCGATAAAGACAATGAGCGCGTCGTGATGAAATTTCATCCAAGTGTTGCGCCAATTAAAGCAGCCGTCATGCCATTGATGAAAAAAGAGAATCTGGAAGAACCGGCCCGAAAGCTTTTTGCTGAACTCCAACAGCACTATAAAGTTGAATATGACACTTCTGGTTCAATCGGTAAGCGCTATCGTCGCCAAGATGAAATTGGTACGCCATTTTGCATCACTGTCGATTACGATACTCTAGAAGATCACGCCGTTACGATTCGAGATCGCGATAGCATGACTCAAGAGCGCGTCGCCCTTGATCAGGTTAAAAAATATATTCAGGATAAATTCGGATTTTAAGCGGGAGCTTTTATGAGTAAATGGGTCTACCTCTTTAGCGCGGGCAAGACAGAGGGAACCCGTGACATGAAAGATCTTCTCGGTGGTAAGGGTGCAAACCTGGCCGAGATGACCTCGCGTGGACTCAATGTCCCTCCGGGCTTTACTGTGACAACGCAGGCTTGTCTTGATTATGAAAAATCGGGAAAGAAGATAAACGACGAGATTAAATCTCAAGTGAAGTCGGCCCTGGCGGAAGTTGAAAAAATCACCAATAAAAAATTTGGTGATCAAACCGATCCATTACTTTTCTCTGTTCGCTCCGGTGCCCGTGCTTCGATGCCTGGAATGATGGATACAGTTCTCAATCTTGGACTTAACGAACAAACAGTTGAAGGCATGGCCAAGCTAACAGGTAACCCGCGCTTTGCTTGGGATTCCTATCGTCGCTTTATTCAAATGTATGCCAATGTTGTTATGGGCTTTAATATTTCGCTATTAGAGTCTACGCTTGAAGACCTCAAAGAGCATGTCGGTGTTCATGAAGATACCGAGTTAAGTGCAGAAGATTTAAAAGAGCTTTCACAAGTTTATAAAGAAATTATTCTTCAGGAATCGGGTAAGGTATTTCCAAACGATCCCGTTGAACAATTATGGCAGTCTATCGCCGCTGTGTTTAGGTCTTGGAATAACCCACGCGCTATTAAGTATAGAGAGATTAACGAAATTCCACACAATTGGGGAACGGCCGTTAATGTTCAGTCTATGGTTTTTGGCAATATGGGTGATACCTGTGCCACTGGTGTTTGTTTTACGAGAGATCCATCAACAGGAGTCAAAAGATTCTTTGGTGAATATCTTATCAATGCTCAAGGTGAAGACGTTGTCGCTGGAATAAGGACTCCAGCGCCAATCAATAATGATTCAAAAAATGAATCTAATAAATCTATGGCCACACTTGAAGAGCTTATGCCGAGAGCATTTAAAGAGTTGGTGGACGTTTATACTAAACTAGAAAATCATTACAAAGATATGCAAGATATAGAGTTCACGATTGAAAATGATCAACTCTTTATTTTGCAAACTAGAAACGGCAAAAGAACGGCCGCCGCCGCGATCAAGATTGCAACTGACTTAGTCGTTGAAGGCATTCTCACCAAAGATGAAGCTTTAATGCGTGTGAAGCCTGATGACCTAAACCAGCTATTGCATCCTACACTTGATCCTCAAGCTGAAAGAAAAATGATTACGACGGGGCTACCGGCTTCTCCAGGGGCAGCGTCAGGAGAAATTGTTTTTACGAGTGAACGTGCTACTGAGTTAGCTGCTTTGGGACATAAGGTTTTGTTGGTAAGACTTGAAACTTCTCCAGAAGATATAGCGGGTATGGTTGCTGCCCAAGGCATCTTGACCGCCCGTGGAGGAATGACTTCTCACGCAGCGGTTGTTGCTAGAGGTATGGGCAAACCATGTGTCGCAGGCTGCAGTTCCGCTGAGGTTTCGCACTCCAAGGCTACTTTGACGATTGCGGGCAAAATATACAAAGAGGGTGACTTTCTTACTCTTGACGGCGGTACTGGTGAAGTCTTTGAAGGCGAAGTTCCAACCAAATCGGCTGAGATCAGCGATGATTTTGCCAAGTTTATGTCGTGGGCCGATGCTAGGCGTACTCTTCGCGTTCGAACTAATGCAGACAACCCTCGGGATTCGAAAGTGGCGGTTCGCTTTGGGGCCGAAGGAATTGGACTGTGTCGAGCAGAGAATATGTTCTTTGAGCCAGAACGAATCATGATCGTGCGTGAAATGATTTTCGCTGACGGGACAGCTGCTAGAAAGCGCGCTCTAGATAAGTTACTGCCTTATCAAAAACAAGATTTTATAGATATTTTCAAGGCGCTGGATGGAATGCCGGTTAATATCCGATTACTCGATCCACCTCTTCACGAGTTTTTACCTCACTCTCAAGACGACCGCGTCGCCTTGGCCAATCATATTGGCGTAGAACTCTCAGTCATCACTGAGCGGGCAGAGAAGCTTCATGAATTTAATCCTATGCTCGGTCATCGTGGCTGTCGCCTTGGTGTGACTTATCCTGAAATCTACGAGATGCAAGTGCAGGCTATTGTTGAGGCCGGAATTGAAGCAGCATCTGCGGGTGTCAGTGTGAATCCAGAAATAATGATTCCACTTATTGCCACAGCAAGCGAGCTAGAATTTTTAAGCCAACGTTTGCATGCTCATATTGATAAGATTTTACAAAAATCAGGTAAAAAGTTTGATTACAAAATGGGAACCATGATTGAGCTTCCACGAGCTGCCATTACCGCTGCCGAAATTGCTCCCCACGCTCAATTTTTCTCATTTGGTACAAATGATCTGACACAAACAACTTTTGGATTATCGCGCGATGATGCCGGTAAATTCCTAGGTGATTATGTGAGCAAGGGTATTCTTCCTAAAGATCCTTTTGTTAGCCTTGATCAATCCGGGGTTGGTTTTTTGGTCGAACATGCTGTTAAAGAGGGGCGACGTACTAATCCTAAAATTCATTTTGGTATTTGTGGCGAGCACGGTGGAGATCCCGCCAGTGTTCACTTTTGCCACAAGATTGGTCTGGACTATGTGAGCTGTTCACCTTTTAGGGTGCCAATTGCAAGACTGGCAGCCGCCCAGGCAGCGATTACTCATGATTAATCAGGCTACCAAAGATGAGTTTAAGCGCCACTTGGGCCAAACTCGTTTTGGCTATGGTGCTTACGCTGTCATTGATTTTGAAAGTGAACAATATGAAACTTATCAGCTGATTAGACATCAGCATGAATCAAACTTAAAAATTTGGTTTGATCTCGCCAGTGTTACCAAGGCCTTGACTCTGGCAGGAGCATGGCTGGCAAAGCCAGAGATTTTTACTAATGAGATGATTCTACTTCTTGAGCACCGTGCGGGTCTTCCTTTTTGGGGCAGGCTCTCAAAAGATTCTTGGAAGCAAACTGTTTCACAGTACACGCCAATTGAAAGTGAGACCGAGTATTCCGATTTTTCTGCTTTAAGATTAAGTCTAGAAATTCAAGAAAAAGTAGGTGATCTCTATTCTGTGACAGATGCGTATCGAGATTCAGAAGTTAAGTTTTGGAAGCAACTGCCTGAACACGCTTTTTCGCCTGTCACTGGCTGGAGAAAAGGAAAGCTTATTAGCGGCGAAGTTCATGATGATAATTGCTTTGTGATTGGTGAGAAAGTTGGCCACGCAGGATTATTTGGTACGATTGAAGGATTGTCTAAAACACTTCTCAACTACAATCGTGAGCTTGGTTTAATTTCTAAAATGACCCCACTACTTAAGGCCAAGCACTCTAGATTTGTTCGCGGCTTTGATACCGTTCAAAATTTAGAAACAACTTTGGCCGGCCCCGGCTGTAGTGAGCTGACCTTTGGTCATACTGGCTTTACTGGTACTAGTTTTTGGATCGATACTGCTAAGAATAAGGGCTGGATTCTCCTTACAAACGGATCATACCCGTACTGGTATGATCGGTTAAAACTCAATGCTTTAAGGCGATCTTTAGGCCAGTTCAGTTGGCTGTAATCTAGTAAAATTAGTCACTTAGTTGAATTTCCGTCTTTTTTGCTCAGGTAAAACCTCGCTCAAGCCGATCAGTTTCCGACGTCTATAGAGGAAATTGATATGTCTAAAAGAGTACATCGACTGATTCACAGCCTAGTAACCTTGGCCTGTATCTTCAGCTTAAGTTCATGCTCGATTATCGTGCCTGGCTCGAGTTCAACTCCTGCTTCGCGAACGATTGCCGGTGATGTTGATAAACTCGATTACTATCTAGCCGTCGATAGACTTCATTATTATATGAGTGAATTTGCCTCGTTTCATGATGGTAAACAAGATGAAGCTCTTATTGATGCCTTGAAATCAATTTCAGCTAAGCAAGTTCTCGATGAAAATATTCCTTACGCGCAGTTATCTGATCCCGATAAATTCGATTCAGTTATTCAAAATATTCTTAAGAAGTATTATCCAGATATCCCTTTTAAAAAGAGTGAGCTGGTTTGGAATTACAATTTTCTAAAACGTAAACTGTCTGAAGCCTACTCTTTAAAAGAGTCGAGACTGGCCAAGGTTTACAAGAATATTGAAGCCGAAGATCTGCTTGGTGAAACAGCGAGAGAATTGACAATTACTGATGTCACTCCAGAGACACTAACGCTTGATTCAGGCCACTATATTTCTAACCGAACAACCAGAGCTGTATTTTGGGAAGCGGTTGAGATGGATCGCACCATCGAGTTCCATTTAGGTGAAGCGCGAGATTTTGTTAAGAATATTGAAGCTCGTGGTGGAGAAGTTCTCTATGAGGTTTCTCCTATGGCGAGAAACTACAATAAAATTTTCCTGGTTCAATACCCTGGTGAGACTGAACACCGTGTGGCGATTACCAATATTGGTGGTCAAGATAGGCTAGACCACTTGGTTCACCAGATTTCACTATCAAATCTAAGTTCAAAGAAGTTAACCAATAAAGTTAAAATTATTGGTGAGCTTGATGAATTTCACGACCGATTAGCTCGCAAAATTAAGGGACGTCTAGAACTGCTTCCCAAAGCTGATCGACTTATTATCGGCCAAAAAGGTGCGATCGATGGAATCTTCACGCTTCAGTGGAAAAAAAGAGCGCTTCAAAACTTATTTGATGATGACTCAGCCAGTGTTGTTGAGGCTTTTGGAATTGAAAAGGCTAAGGTTCAAGATATTATCGATGGTGATGGTGTTGTTTCTGCATTAGATAACAAATCAAAAATTGAAAAAGCTTACGCTAAACTTGAGCCGAAATTTGAAGCCAAGCCACAACTTTTACCGGCCAAGTTTAAAGACCTAGATTGGGACTTAAATGTTGCCGAGATGGCCGACTACACGTTCAAGAATTCCAGCGGTAAAGAGGTTCGTTGGCGTGTCGTCTCAAACGTGTGGGGGGACGAAATCGTTCCGGTCGCTCGCGCGCTTAAAGAGACGGGACAAGACCATGTCACCTATATCGGTACGGCCGGAGCTTTCCCGGATAAAGACTATAAAGTTGGCGATCTTGTTATTCCATCTCATTACCTAGATGCTAAGGGAAAGATTGTCGCCCGAGGTGATGCGCTTCAGGTCGACGGGGCAAAAGTTGGTGGCGTGGTTGAACACGTCGCTTCTCCATTTGATGAAACATTTCAGTGGCTAAGTGAAGCACAACAGCGCTCTGATCTTGTTGAGATTGAGACAAATTACCTTGGTCGAATTTTTAATGGTCAAAATGATCATGTTAGATCGTATCTGCTCGTATCAGACATTCTTGGAAGCGAAGGGGAGACTCTTGCTAGTGCTTCTTCTTCAAAAAGAAGAAACTCGCTTAACAAGCTTCTTGAGGCTGTATTTGAGCGCGATAAAGCATTATTCCCAACTGCGATTGAAGGTCCAAGCTTATCTGGCGATGCTTTAAAGTCCTGGAACAAAAGACAAATCATTAATGAGGCTTTGCCTAAAGCAGGCGCTTCTTATCGCTACCACCTATTTGCAACTTTTGAGGGAACGCCAACGCCAGCAGATATCATTGCTCATGCTGAAGGCGCGCCCGTTTTTACTGATAATTTCCATTCAGGAAAGCTCGTTGAAGCTTCGGAGGCGATTACTGCTCTTGTTAATAAAATAAGAAAAACAACGGCCGTGCCGAATTTGGCCTTACCTGTCGACTTTTTAGATGGAAAGTGGAATCCCAAAAAAGATGGACTCACAATTCAACTTCTAGCTTCAAATGCGCAGACTGCGCAAAAATATAAAGAAGCGATTGATGAATCAGCAGAAATATTTGATTCTCTTTCGCGTTGGTTAACTGTTGATGTGAAAACGGGTCCTCCCGCTAGTGATTTTGCCAAGATTAAGATTCCATCTTTTCCAGATGCCGATCTATTGATTAAAGCTTTTGCTGACGGAGCTTATGCCCGCTTTGGTTTAGATAGCCTGAACACCTACACAGGCAATCCAAAGTATGTTGAGCTTCCCACAATTAAAAGCTCATCCGTTTGCGATACATCAGCAAAATTCTGTTCGCTGTCTTATTTCGAGCCAGATGCCAAGACCCGTGAACTTTTAGAGCAGCTCCCAAGTCTGCAAGATCTCGGCGCAGGAGTGTCTTCCAAGAAGGCCATGGAAGATGCCATCAAGAGGCTCGACTCTATGTTAGTCGCCAAAGGAAATATGGAAGAGTATGCGGCCAGGGCCGAAATGAAAGTCGTCTCTTCACTTCCGGAAGGAAAGTTGGCCGAGATTGTTCCCGAGTTTAGTCCTTCAAAAGGCTTAGTGGTTAAGCTCAATATTACTCAACAAGGTCTTAATAATACCGGCGTTGTGCTCGAGGAAATGGCCCACTTAACTCAGATTATGGGGGATTATTTTGAGCATCCACTTTATTGGGCCGAGATGACATTGAATGCTAAGCATGGCTCTCGTCGCGCTCAGCACTTTTTGGCCAAGGCGGAAGTCGATGCTATGGACTTGGTTCTCGATGGACAAGTTGGTGATGCCAATATTGAACCGATTAGAGAGTATCTGGAAACGAGAAAGGCCAGTGCTGAAAAAATTGTTAATAGTATTAAAACTGTGGCCAACCAAGAGAATAAATCACGTCGCGCTTTTGGTAAGCAGTGGAAGCAAATGCAAACCAATCTCGAGAAACAGAATTTAAAGCTTGATGACTATATTGCGAGTAATAATCGTAAAAAAGTTAAAGAGCTGATTGAAGCCTTCATGCCTTGGGAAGACATGGAGCCGGTTGAATCGGCTTCATGGACTCGTTGGCTAAATGCCATGGTTGAAGAAGTTCCAGAGTCTAAAAAAGTCGTACTCTTTAGAGGACTCTCTGGTGATCTCGTTCGTCGTACGGACTCTGGAAAGCCATTTCTTATGGCCAAGCTGCTCACAAAAAACCAGGGCAACTATACGAGAAGACTTAGATCTCTTAAAACTTATCGCTCAAAAATGGCGAGCAAGGTTTCTGGTGAAGTGCCGACTGATCCATCATCTCTATCAATGGTGATGAAGGCCCACTCTCACGAACCATTTGGTTCACCGTTTATGTCAGCTGCCGACATGTCGATTGCAAACTCTTTTGCTGAAGGATTTGAATCAGGCAGTGATAAAGCCGGAATCGCAGCTATCAATATTAATCCAAACCGAGTGATTCAAAATGTGATTTCAAGTTATGGTGAAAATGAACGGCTAATTCCCCTAGTTTTATTCCCAGATGAAATCGTTCACCTCGAAGAGTTTTTAGATGGTGATGGCTTTAATCGAAGTGCTTTTCAAGCTCGTGTTGAATCGGCCCTTGGTCGAAAGCTAAAAGCAGGCGAGAAGTCGATTTCGAGTAAAGATCGCTTGGCCGCCACTAAGGCCTGGTGGGAACTCGTTAATCCGGAGGGAATTACTCCTTTAAAAGTTTCTAGAACTTGTAAGGGTGTATTTAGTTTATTTGCACAAGCCGCAAATTAAGTCCGACTTGTACCCCCAAGAGTTGCCACGTAATATAGAGCAAATGGTAATCTTGGGGACTTTTTTGTGGATTTAACTCATTATCTTAGCGGCGAACAATTGATCGCCAAACGTGATCAAATTAAGCGGATATTTTTCTATCGTGTTTGCGGCACTGGTATGGGGGCTGCAGCATGCCTGCTTAAAGAGAAAGGCTTGCATATCGAGGGTGGTGACACACAGTTTTATCCACCCATGAGCGATTATCTCAAGTCTACCGGTATTCCTTGTCACAATCTTAAAGACTTTGATGTAAAGCGTTTAAGTGAATTTGATTTAATTGTTGTTGGTAACGTCGTTCCTAGAAAATCTGAAGACGCAGCTTTAATTGAAAAATGTGGGGTAAAGTTTTGCTCATTCCCTGCAGCCCTTGGAGCTTTTGTTTTAAAAGATGCCAATGTTGTGGGTGTTGCAGGAACTCACGGCAAAACCACGACCACCTATTTCGCAACCCAAATGTTTGAAAAACTTGGACAGGATCCAGGCTATCTTATTGGTGGAGTTATGGAAGGGCGTCCATCAGCAAAACTTGGTGGCGGGAAGTACTTCTTTATTGAAAGTGATGAATACGATTCATGCTATTTTGAAAAATTTAGTAAATTTCAAAGCTATGAAATTGATCATCTCATTTTAACTTCACTTGAATTCGATCATGCAGATATTTTTAAAGACCTTGATGCAATTAAGCTCGAGTTTCGAAACTTATTTGCAAAGGTTACCCAGGGAATTACCTATTGTTCCGACTATCAGCCGATTATCGATCTACACAACGAAAACTTGGAACATTACAAGAACCTGTACTGGCAAAGCTATGGCGATAAAGATCAACGCGGCCCTAAAATTCTTGAAGTAAGTGATAAGGGAACGGTCTTTGAACTTCAAGGCGTACGCTATAAATCTAACGTCGTTGGCATTCACAATATTCTGAATTTATCATCAGTCATTCTTTTTGCATTAAATGAGGGCTTTACTAAAGAGCAGATTGACAGTGCGATCAGTGATTTAAAAATGGTGAGAAGAAGACAAGAGCTTCGAGGTTACTATCAAGGCACTCCTGTGATTGATGACTTCGCTCACCACCCCAAGGCCGTTGAGCTCACTTTGCAGGGGCTTAAACTTAGTTATCCAGGCAGAAAGCTTCTTGTTGTAATGGAGGCTAACTCGGCCACGGCGAGAAGTAATATCTTTCAAAATGAATTTGAACAGGCTCTTCATCATGCTGATGAAGTTTTATTTGCAAAGCCAGCTCGTCCAACCAGTGTCAGTTGGGCAGGGAACTTAGATATTGAAGCGATGGCAAAAAATCTAACAGCTATAAATAAATCGAGCTTAGTGATTGAAAATTTACAAACGCTACGAATGGAAATAGATAAGCGCTTAACTGATCAATCGCTACTGGTGGTACTAAGTAATGGTACCTGTCTCGGTCTTTGGGAGTCGGACTTTGTTCAAGCGCTTAAAGCTTAGTTTAGTCGTTACGAGTCTATTGACTATGACTTGTGCGTTTTCAAATGAAGCGAGTCCTCTCGCTGTTTCAAAACTAATTAAAAGTAAAAAACGTCACTTGTCTGAATATTTGAAGCTACAACAAGAGTTTAACAAAGCTGTTTGTAAGCCAGGTACTGAGGATAAATACTGGGAACTCTATCGAGACTTTAGAGGTGACGGTCACTATATTCCAGTCTTACTCGATGGCAAATTAGATAAAATGACAGTCAGTCGCTTTGTTCCTGAAATTGAAAGTAAGGCCCAGTGGATTGCTTCAATGGCAAGCTTACTGACTAAGAAAAAAAATCTTAGCGATGTTAAAACAGCTGTCGATACTTTGGACAAAAGATTACAAAAGGCTTTAAGCCTTAAAGAAAAAATTACTTTTGCTAAGGATGACAAAGAAAAGGCATTAGCTTTTGTAGAAAGCAAATACTCAATGATCGGCCTTAAAGATGCTTACAATGCATTGATGACAACAATCCCATTTCTGGTAAGCTATAAATTTCCAGTCGATCACTTTCAGCTTCGTGAAAATTACGACGATGTGAAATTTTCGAAGGATGTCAAAGAAGTCCAAAGGAAAAACGAAGTCTACTTTTTTAGAAAAATCGTTCAAGATGGAGCTCAAAATCCCGACAATAGTGGTAGCGATAGCTTTATGCGAGCTGCCCTTGATACCCTTGCCATTGATCTTCAAAACCCTCCTGAGATACTAACTGAAAATCTGCGCCACGATCTCGAATGGGTTATCAGGGCCGTTGATAATCATATTTCTCGCTATGGGAAAGAGAAGTTGGTGAAACGACTTAATGAGTGGGAAGAACGAACCAAAAGAGAACTAGCTTTTTATATCGCTCTTAAAAATGATCGCGTGAAGGCCGGTGATCACTTTGAAACAAGTATGGAAATCCTCTCGCGAAAGGAGAAGGCTCGCTACTTGTTAAAAGATTATGTCCTCTCGAAACAAAAAGAAGTTTATGAGTATTGGGCCAAGCAATCACTGCTTAATCGAGCGCTGTTTTCATTAGAGACAATTTTGTTTAATGAAGTGGGGCGTTTTGATGGCTCTGATGCACTTGAGCGCATGGACGTGGCACAAGTGGTGTTAAACAGAGTTCAAATACCTCACTATAATAGCTTTCTCGAGCACGACTCGCTTTACTCCTATTTGAGTCAACACCATAAAAAACATCAAAATGAATATCCATGGCTTAATGTCATGTTGAAGGAAGGGGAGTTTTCATTTACCTACTTTTTTATTACCGGAAGCGTGCGAATTTTTTGTCCAGAGCAAACCAGAATTGGGAAGGCATTAATTAAGGAAAACGTACGGCTGGCGTTAGACATTCTAGAGAGCCCGAATCATGAGTTTGATGCTTTACGCTATTTTTCCAGGTCTTCCATGCTGGGTAAAATTAGTATGGATAAACTGTGGAGCGGATATACGGCCATTGATGAGCGTCCCGGTAAAAAGCTAGTCAAATCAAAGGCTCGCTATGAGAAGCTATACAAGGCGGGAAAGCTCAATTTCTTGTATGAATTTAACTCCCCCAAGCAGATTAAATACTATGTTTATGAATCGGGTAAAACAAAAATTGTTATCGAGCCTAAATCGGGTGACTTCTATACCTATAGAAGTCCTCATTTTTTCAAATATTTTAAGCCCATCAATAAACTAACTCAGGGCCCAAAAAAGCCTTAGACTTCCTGATTGTCTCTTTGTCCCTTCCAGTGTTATAGTCATGCGTTCTTAGCGTAATATTTGTTTAGGTTTATAGGGAGCGCACTCATGTTGAAGGACTACACTTTTACTTCTGAATCAGTAACAGAAGGTCACCCAGATAAAATGGCCGATGGAATTTCGGATTCAGTTCTTGATGCAATGTTAGCTCAAGATCCTAAGTCTCGCGTTGCCTGCGAAACAATGATCACAACTGGTCTTGTCGTCTTGGCCGGTGAAATTACAACGAATGCACAAGTTGATTTCCAAGAAATCGTAAGAAATAAAATTCGCGACATTGGTTATGATCACTCGGATAAAGGCTTCGATTGCAACACATGTTCAGTCATGGTGGCACTTGATAAGCAATCACCTGACATCGCTATGGGTGTCAATGAAGGCGAGGGCACAGACAAAGAACAAGGTGCTGGTGACCAAGGTCTCATGTTTGGTTACGCCGTTAATGAAACAGATAGTTTCATGCCACTGACAATTGATCTTTCTCACAAGCTTGCACATAAGCTTAGTGAAGTTAGAAAGAATGGCATCCTTGGTGACCTGCGCGCCGACGGTAAAACGCAAGTTTCTGCTCAGTACATCGATGGAAAAATCTCTAGACTAGATGCTATCGTTGTTTCTACTCAGCACGCCGCTAATATGACTTTGAAGCAAGTCCAAGAGGGCGTTCGCGAGGAAGTAATTAACAAAATCGTTCCTGCAAACTTGATTGATAACAATACAAAATTCTTTATCAACCCAACTGGTAAGTTCGTTATCGGTGGCCCAATGGGTGACTGTGGTCTAACTGGTCGTAAGATTATTGTTGATACATACGGCGGACATGGTGCACACGGTGGCGGAGCTTTCTCTGGTAAAGATCCATCAAAAGTTGACCGCTCAGCTGCTTATGCTGCTCGCCATATCGCCAAACATATCGTTGCCGCAGGCCTAGCTCAAAGAGCACTTGTACAAGTTTCATACGCTATTGGTGTGGCCCGTCCAACATCACTTTTGGTGGATACCTTCGGGACTGAGACTGTTGATATTCAAAAGATTAACAAAGCAATTAATGAGCTATTTGATATGCGCCCTAAAGCTCTTATCGAACGCCTTAATTTGCTTCAACCAATTTACCGTGAGACATCGGCTTACGGTCACTTTGGTAGAAGCTCTAGCACTGGCTTTACCTGGGAAAAACTGGATAAGCTGGAAGAACTTAAATCAATGTTCTAGACATCAGCCCCCACTTTGGGGGCTTTTTTTTTGGCTAAAAGTGATAGAATGGTGAAATGGAAGATCCAATTTACTTTATCGTTCGCTATATTCCCTTTTGGGCCGTGCCACTTCTATTGATTTCAGCTCAGTTTGCTTATATCTACTGGCTCAAGGAAGTTCGATTTATAGCGATAATCTTTATTGGAATTAGTGCATTCTGCTTTGTTTCGCTCATTTATTATATGTTTGCAGGTAGTCCCCATGACGCAGCGGGACTCATTCGCGACAGTATTTTCCGATAGCACTGCATCAAGTTACCGATATCGCGGCCATCAAATGTAAGGTGTTGATAAATTGACACTGGTTGTAGCTCCCTGCTAGCATCAAGTTAAGAGACAAAACACAGTGTTTTAGTCTCTTTTAATCAGGTGCGAAAAAGGCGGCAACGCATGAATGAATTCGACTTTCTCCATCAGAGTTTCAACAGCGATGATTCATCTAGCAATCAATTAGAAGTCATTCCTGAAATTTACCTGGTAGAAGATGATCAGATCCTTGGTCAATCTATTCAAAAGTATTTACAAAAATCTACTGCACTAGTGATTCACTACTTTGAAAAACCTTCTGATGCACTTTTAGCACTAGATCAAAAAATTCAAAAAGAAGGCAGAGACTCGCAAAGACCATTCTGTCTTATTACTGATATCAGTTTTGATGATGGTGGGGCGGACGGTCTACTTTTGATCGATTTACTCAAGGAAAAGGGACACCGTTTTGTCTCTATCGCGATGACAGGTTTTGCTTCAATTGAAACAGCAATTAATGCCACGAAGAAAGGCGTTTTTCATTACCTCACAAAACCTTTTGAACTTGAAGACTTGGCCGAACTCGTTTTTAAGGCCATGGCCAAACTTGGTTTTGAGCGCGCAAGCTTAACTGACACCGTTTCAGAGCGCGCAAATAAAGTTAGGCAGAATGTTTTTCTTTCAAAATTCAAATTAGAAGAGCCTAAAGAAGAAGATATGTTCTGTGGCATGATCGGAAGATCGCCTCAGATGAAGCAAGTATTTGAACGCATTCAAAAAGTTGCAGCTTCTGATTCAACAGTTCTTGTGAACGGACCTTCTGGTACGGGTAAAGAGCTTGTGGCCAATGCAATTCATACTCTTAGTGCTCGCATGAGTGGTCCGCTTGTTTCTGTGAACTGTGGTGCTATTCCTGGTGAACTTCTAGAGAGTGAGCTCTTTGGTCACGAAAAGGGCTCCTTCACCGGAGCTATCTCAAGCCGTAAAGGTCGCTTTGAACTGGCTAATCAAGGAACCATCTTCCTTGATGAAATCGGTGATATGCCACTTCTGCTTCAAGTGAAATTACTTCGCGTTCTACAAAACAGAACGATTGAAAGAGTCGGTGCCAATATCACCACTCCCATTGATGTACGTATCGTCACGGCGACGCACAGAGATCTTGAAAAGCGCGTGCAAGAAGGGGACTTTAGAGAAGACCTTTTCTACCGTCTCAATGTTATTCCAATTCGCATTCCTTCTCTTCGCGAGCGCAGAGAAGATATTCCTCTGTTGATTTCCCATTTCCTTGGAAGATTCGTAAGCGCTGATGGCAGAAATCGTATTGATTTTGATGATGAAGCACTTGAGATTCTTTTGACCTACGATTGGCCAGGAAACGTAAGAGAGCTTGAAAACCTGATTGAACGCCTAGTCATCCTCAAAGGTGGCGGTGTGGTTAGCGGTAGAGATCTCCCGGCCAAATTCCTTGAAGGAAGGCCCGGTGCTGTCTCGACATCAAGTTTGATCACTCTTCCAGAAGATGGAATTGACCTGAAGCTAGTTCTAGGAGAGATCGAAGATTCATTGATTGCCCAAGCCCTAGAGCGTACTGATGGCAATAAGAATCAAGATTCTAAGCTACTCAGGGTGAATCGCACAACACTTATTGAAAAAATGAAGAAGAAAGGCCTAATGGAGCTTCAATAGTCTCTAGCGGTTATTGTCTTTGATTGTTTCACGAATGAAATATTGCAAGACTTTTGAGCGCTGAGCCCCCCCAAGAAGCGACTTGAGATCTTCGTGCACTGTCGGATCATAGATCAGAGAGTGAGCTGTCCCTGGTCCCTTCTCAATTCTCGACATGACATTACCTAGTGAAGTTGAAGCTTTATTGATCCCGTCTAATGTTGAACTAAGCTTTTTGGGCTCAACGCTTGAGAAAAGCTTATTGGCACGGATACTCGCTGTTTCAAGATTGTCTAAAATGCTACCCATTCTACTATTATCTACAGGCCCCATAATGGCATCAATCTTCTGTAACACACGAGTCGCTACGACAAGGATGTCTTCGCCTTTATTGATGAATTGATCAAACTGAGAGTTCTCATTAGAGGTGAGAACATGATTGGTTTTAACTGAAGGGCTGTCCTCATTTCCGCCTAAAATCTCAAGGTATTTATCACCTAAAACCCCTTGAGTTCTAAAGGCGATATGTGAGTCTTCTTTGATCCACTTGAGATAATTATCTTCAACTTGAAGAGAAATTTTAATTTTATCGACAGACAAAATATCGATGGCCGAGACGCTACCAATCTTAATTCCTTTGAAGTGAACAGCGGCACCTTCGCGAACACTTTGTGCGTTGGAAACAGTCGTCGAAAGTGTTGCCTTTATACTGAAGAGCTTATTTTCTTTGCTGATCAAAAAAAGACTAACCGCCGTTACAAGTAATAAGAGTACGACAAATGTACCGGTGATGATGACACTTTTTTTATCTTCAGGACGCATGGGTGGCTTCCTTTCCTTGAGGGAGAGAGAACTTTAAAATATTAGGGTCGCTAGACTCAGTAAATTCTGGAACCGTGCCATTGAAATAAATTTTTCCATCTTTTAAAATGAGAATTCGATCACAAAAACGAATGGCGGAAGGAATGTCGTGAGTGACAAGTATTGAGCTCTGACCCATCTTTTTAAGCTTGAGCATAAGATCAATGACATTTTCAATATTGGCAGGATCAAGTCCGGCAGTGGGCTCATCATAGAGGATAATCTCTGGGTCGAGGACCATAGCGCGGGCCATGCCAACACGCTTTTGCATACCACCTGATAGATCAGAGGGCATAAGGCTCTCAATGCCTTCAAGGTCTATAAGCTTTAAGACATCGGCAACTTTATGTTGAATTTCTTTAAAGTTCAGCTTGGTATGCTCAAATAGCGGATAGGCGATATTATCGAAAACATTGAGTGAATCAAATAGGGCGCCACTTTGAAATGAATAGGATATCTGAGTTCGAATTTTTGCTAATTCAACTTCACTCTTAATCTTGGAGATTACTTTATTGTGATAGAGGACATCGCCTGAGTCAGCTCTTTCAAGCCCTATGATTGTTCGGAGCAGAACCGACTTCCCCGTACCAGAGCCACCCAAGAGACCTAAGCTCTCGCCTTTGTGGAGGCTGAAATTGATTCCTTGGTGAATTCGTTTTTCACCAAATGCCTTATGAATATTGTTGAGTTCTAAGATCGTTTGCATCTTAGTGTCCCCAAATTAATAAAAAGATTTTTGAAATGAAAAAATCCGTGATCAAAATCGCGATTGAAGAGGTTACAACCACCCAGGTTGTACTTTCACCAACTCCGCGAGTGCCACCGACAGTTGAGAGTCCTCGCCAACATCCAACAATCGCGATGATCGCTCCGAAGATTCCACTCTTTACAAGACCGGAGAGAAAGTCGTGAATTTTAACTGTATCTAGAACTTTGTTTATGTAGAAGCCGGCCGGCATGCCAAATTCATTTTGACAGACGATCATACCGCCAAGAATTCCTAGAAAGCAGGAAAGACTTGTGAGTAGTGGGAGAGATATAACGGCAGACCAAAAACGTGGGACAACGAGTATACGAATTGGATTTGTTCCAAGGGCGCGAATGGCATCAACTTGTTGCGTGACATTCATAGAGCCTATTTCGGCCGCCATACCGGAGCCAATTCGACCAGCTACGAGAAGAGAAGTGAAAATAGGAGCCATTTCTCTAGCAAGCGACAGTGAGACAACGGCCGGGACGTAGAGTACGCCGCCAAACTTAACTAGGCCGTAGCCAAAGTTAAGAGTCATGACGAGCCCCATGGTTAAACCGATAACAACTGTAATGGAGAGTGAGCCAAGTCCAAGTGCTCTGACCTGATCCACTAGGCGCATAAAATAGAATGGACGCGAAAAGGTGCATTTTAAAATCGTGGCGAAAAAGAAAACTAAGCGTCCAACTTCATAGAGCCTATCGACAATTGCTCGAGTCTCCGGTCCATCGATTGATTTTGTTATCTCTTTCATGGAGAGACCACTTGAGTGCTGGCCAGAAGCTGATCAAAGTCAGCCATCAAGCTTGGACTAAGCCCTTCCGCTTGAGAAATTAAGGCAAAGTCGTAGATACATCGATCTTTCTTAACCACTAGGATCAACATGCTAGTCTTTACCCCGTCTAGCGCTCCAGTAGCCTCAGTTCTAAGCGCTGAGCGGTCAAATACACGCTTTTCGCTTTGCTTGACGATAACAGGCTTTTGCAAACCTGCGAGGAGATTATCAGTAAGTTGCTCTAGCGTCGTATTGTCGTATTTGCGACAAAGTGAATTAACCAAGATATAGCTTTTACTTTTTTCATTTCTAAAGGCGAAGTCACCCTTATCGGGAGCGATTGATTTCCAACCAGCGCGCTTAAAATTAATGATCAAGTTTTTTGATTTAATTACCCCTTCAGAATTTGTAACAAATGAGCAACTGCTTAAGTATCCTGTGATGACACACAGAAGAAGTAAGGAAAAATTTGACCAAAGTGGACGTGTTTTCACGCCACCCTCCAATTCGTTTTGTGATGGCAAGTCATCGTAATTCAACAAATATGATTATATCTCAGACCAGCTAAAGTGTGGAAAATAGTAAAATCTTGCCAGTGTCAAAATTCCGACCGGCAAAAGGTACCCGGGAGAAAAAATTTCCTTCCCTTTATCGCGAAACGCGATACTATATAAGGAGCCGAGGGACGATCAGGAAGATCCAAAGCCGGTGTCAACGATAATATGAAACAGGAAGTTTCGATCAAATGATGGTAAGCACCTTCAAATTTTTGACGAAAGTAGCGCTAACGGTAGCGTGTTTTGCCGCGTCTGTTTCAAACGCACAAACATTCGCACCCGAGACTGGTAAGACGCATCTACGTTGGAATCTATTTGCGGGTAAAGAGCAGATCGTTATCGCTAAGAAGGGCGACAAACTAACGCTTAAGACTTTAAACCCAGCACTCTTTGAAGATCTTAAAACTGAAATCAATTCTGTCGCTAAAGACGAACGCTATATCAAAGATTCACGCTTTATTGTTCCTAGTGAGAGCAATAACGTTTCAACTATAGAAGTGACATTATCGTCTCCAGAAGTTGAAGTCTTCAGCTTCTACCGCGATCGCGACAAAAAATACGTCGTCGATTTCTGGATGGATGTCGATAAAATGGCGGCCTTAACCCCAGTTAAAGCACAAGCAGAGCAGCCACAACAAAATGTCGCTGCCGATACTCCTAAAGTTCTAGCAAGAGAAACTGTAGCCGAAAAGAAAGTAGTTGCTAAGAAAGTTGAGGCAGCACCTGTTAAAGAGGCGACAACTCGTGACTTTAGATATGGAGCTTCATTTGTTTGGGATTATGAAGCGTTATCACCAGATTTAAACTTAGGTTTGGATATCGCTAGAAAAACTCCAGAGTTTTTCTATCCCATAACAGACAGAGACTTTAATAAGGGTGAAAAAGAGGCCCATCTTCAGTTGGCGATTAATCTGTATAGAAAGAAAGAGTGGGGCTTGATGGCCAAGAGTATCGAGCTTTTTCAAAGAAAGTATGGCTCTGAAAACGAACTCGATCTTTTAGAATACCTTAAGGCTAATGCTATCATTCGTGAAAACATTGATAGTGGTAATACAGAACCAATCAAAAGTGCCGTCGCTATTTACGGCAATATCGCTGCAAGAACGGCTAATTATGACCTTAAAAGAGCGACGACAAAGTACTTGATCGCTTTTGATGCTAATGCCAATGACTATATTTCTGTTTTAAAGCGCGCTAAAGAGTTTTATGTCGTGAGTAAGGAAAATCATGACTATGAAGAGAGCGCTGAAGCAGCAAAAACAATCCTTCATGCATTAGCAAAACTTAAGCAAGTCGAAAAAATTGATGAGCTTTTAAGAGAGAAAACAATTGCCAAGATTTTACCTGTGCAATTGATGCTAGCTTATAAAATGTATGCACAACTAGCTCTTGGTAATAATAACGATGTTATTAAGACTTTTAATGCTGCCAAGTCTGGTTTGGCTAAACCTGTTCATGAAGCCATTCTTTATAACGCTGCAGAAGCACTATTTAGAACAGCTAACTTTGAAGCCGCAGTAAGAGTCTATGATGATTTTATTGCTCAACATTCTTATCATGTGGCAGCGGCTAAGGCGCGCACCCGTCTTGCTCTATCGTATGAAATGATGGGGCGTGAGATTCCAGTTGTGGCAAAACTGTACAGAGAGGCGATTGATAGAACTGGAACAACAGCACTTGAAGCCCGCATTCGTTATGTCGCTGTGACTAACCTAAGAAATAAGAAGCCAAGTGAAAAAGATCGCGAGTTTAGAGTGCTGCTAGATATTGATGAAAAAGATGCAGCTCCTAATAAAGATCTAACTAAGCTTTTATGGCAAGTAAGGCTAAGAACATTCATTGTTGATGGACAGTTTGATAAAGCACTTAGCTATCTTTCGGCTATACCTTTGACTGGTATGGCCCCAGCTGAAAGACGCGTTTTTGAAGGCGACGGCGCTGAGATTGTTTACGGAATGATGTTGAGTGCTTTCGAAAAAGGTAATTACGCTCAAGTGGTTAAGACTTGGGAGACTTTTAAATCTCGCTACGTTGTTAAGGTTGCTAATGATCCACACCTTAATCATTTGGTGGGCAAGTCACTCATTAAGCTTGGCCTGTTTAGAGGTTATGAAGAAATTTCAGCAGGATTTAGAAAGTTGGATCAAACACCACAGAAAACCTTCCCGGTTTGGGTTGATCGTCCTAAGACAGCTAGTGCCGAAGTGGCCCTGGCTGAGCTCGATGTGATCAAGGCTTTGAAGTCTGATGACGCTAATATTGAAGGTACGATTACGACCTTTGAAAAATTGGACCCTAAGAACCCAAAATCATCATTCTATCGCGGTCTAGCAGCAAGGGCTAAGGGCGACGCTAAGGCGACAGTGAAGTGGATGGAAGAGTTCCTGGTGAGCTCTGGTAATAACCGCGACCTAGACTCAGAAGAAGTTGCAGAAATGGTCATGGCTTACACAGACTCACTTTATCAAACAAATCAGATAACAAAGTTTGAAAAAGTTTCAAAGGCCCTTCTCGAAGACACAGAAAAGTTGTCAAATAGTAATGAGTACATGACTCAAGTCAGAGAGCGAATCGCTTATTTGAACTTGGAAGTCATGGCAGGAAAGGGCACGGATCTCGCCCGAGCACAACTAGAGAAGGGAATCTTGAGTTTTAAAAAATCTTACCCAAAAAGTCAGTTCAGCGATCGCTTAGGCTTCCTACTAGGAAGTGCGCTAATCGATAACGCTAAAATTGATCAAGGGGTAGAGATATTCAATGAAATGCTGAGTGATGGAAAAGTTTCTGACACGATCAAGGAAATGATCAAATCAGAGCTTTCTTTAATAAAGATTAAGGAGCGAACTCTTTTATAATTAACCTGTGGCGTGGGTATTCAAAGACAGGAGGTCTAATGAACACGGTCAACGTTGAACTTTTTGGGAAGGATCCCAAGATTCAGAAAGCAGTAAACATCGCGCGTAACGTATCGGTGACTAAAGCACCAGTACTTATTGTCGGTGAAGCAGGCTTAGGTAAGCGCACTCTTGGACGCTATATCCATGAGAATTCAAACAGAGCAGATGCTCCCTTCCTAACAGTTGATTGCAGTAACGATGCACAAGAAGTCGAAAACGAGATTCTTGGTCACCGTTGCGACGATAGCGGCCGTTTTAATAAAGGTATTCTAGAAAGCGCGAATGGCGGGACAGTTGTCTTCGCTAATATCGACTGCCTAGAAGACGACTTTCAAAAACGTCTTCATAAGATCCTTGGCGAACTACAAGATTACGATATCGATGTTCGCTTGATCACAACTACGACAAAAAACCTCTCCAAGCTTGTTGGCTCAGGTCGTTTCTATCGTGGTCTTTATACGATGGTTTCGTCTAACACTATTACTCTAAGCCCACTACGTGAGCGAATTGGTGATCTTGAGCATATCGCTCGCAGTCTACTTGCAGACAATGGAGAGAACGTGAACGTAGAAGAAGCAGCAATGGATAAAATTTTAAAGCATTATTGGACACATAACGTTCACGAGCTAAAGACAGTGATTGAAAATTCAATCCAAAACTGTAGCGGTGAAACACTTACAGAAAGTGATCTTGAAATCGGCGAGAAGAAAGCTGTGTCAATGATTGCTGATGATGATTCAGAAGGCATCCGCTTGATGTCTCTTAAGGAAGCTGAAAAGCTACTTATTAAGAAAGCTCTTGTTCACACTAGCGAAAATCGTACACAAGCTGCAAAGATTCTTGGCGTATCGATTAGAACTCTTCGTAACAAGATTAACGAGTACAGAACAACTGGTTCTGCTTATTTCGTAAACCTTAGGTAGAGGACAAAAAAGTGCGAGTTGCTGATAAGACCCTAAATGCTCTAGCTACATCACTCAATTTCCGTCAAATGAGACAGGAGTTGATTTCATCAAATGTAGCGAACGCGGAAACTCCTGGGTATAAGGCCAAGCGTCTAAGCTTTGAAGAAGCATTAGCGCGCGCACTTGACGTTGACGGTGAGCTATCGATGAAAGTGAATGATGCCGGTCACTACGATGTTGGAGGCGGAGGGTTTTCAAATCTTCAGCCAACGATTGAAGAGGACGTTAATGGCATCGTCTCTGAAGATGGGAACAATGTAGATCGCGACCGTGAACTAGCATTAATGGCCGAAAACGAAATTTTGTACGACACGACTGTCCAGCTTCTCAACAAGAAACTTGCGTTGATGAAGTATGCGATTCAGTCCGAGAGGTAATTATGGATCTGTTATCGAGTTTAAGAATTAGTTCATCTGCTCTAGGCGCCAATCAAAAGCGCATAGGTGCGATTAACTCAAATATCGCTAATGCACAGACAACAAGAACAGCTGAAGGCGGACCATATCGTCGCAAAGAAGTTGTTTTTGGATCTGAGCCTGTTAGAGAAACATTTGGGGAAATCCTAGAAGGTGAACTAGATGCTCAAGCGCAGGCCGTCCACGCCACGGAAGTTATCTCTACGGACCGACCGCCAATTTTGAAGTATGAGCCAAATCACCCGGATGCAAATGCTGACGGGTATGTGGCTTACCCAGATATTAATGTCATGGAAGAGATGGCAAATATGATCCAAACAACTCGTTCTTATGAAGCAAATATCAACGCCATGAACGCTACAAAGCGTATGGCGAAGAAAGCTTTAGAGATCGGAAGATAGGAGTTAAGTAATGGCAATTCATAATGTTAGCAATATGAACCAAATCTTAAAGCAATTCGATGCTAAGGATTGGACTAAATCTGCTGAGATTGAAGGTTTCAATGCCAATGACTTTAAAGCACTTGAGCTTCCGTCTGCCGGTGGAACGAGAGAGACGTTTGCAGAAATGTTGTCAAAGAGTTTAACTGAAGTGAATGGTCTTCAAGTTGAAGCTAACCAGGCTATGCAAAAGCTTGCTTCTGGTGAAAATAAGAATATTCATGAAACAATGCTAGCCGTTGAAAAAGCGGAGATTGCATTTAAGAGCATGAACCAAATTAGAATGAAAGTGATAGATGCGTATAAAGAAGTTATGCGCATGCAGATATAATCTGCAGTTTTTTTAAAGGCTTCGGAGAATCAGGAGGATTCCCTTGCAAGATATACTAGAAAAAATTATTCGTAACTTCCGTGAGTTTTTCGTAGGGCTGGATGCTCAGAAAAAAGTCGCTATGATGGTTATTTCAGCTGTGATTGTTGCTGGACTTGCTGCCATTGTGATTTGGGCAACAAAAACCCGTTACGAAGTACTCTATACTGATCTTAATAGAGACGACTCTAAAAAGATTGCTATCCTCCTGGAAGAAAACAAAATCAGTTACCAAACTTCAAGTGACGGTAAGACTGTAAGAATCCCAGAAGACATGGTGAGTGTGTGGCGCCTGAAGCTAGCGACTCAAGGGGTATCATTTACAGGTACTGTTGGTTATGAAGTTTTCGATAAGCAAAGCTTTGGTACAACTAGCTTTGTGCAAAAAATTAATCGTCAAAGAGCACTTGAAGGTGAGCTTGTTAAAACAATTAGCTATATTCAAGGTGTAAAAAGAGCACGTGTTCACTTATCAATTCCTGAAAGTAGTCCATTTGTAAGCGAGAAAAAGCCACCAGCGGCTTCAGTTGTGTTAGATCTTATTGATGGGGTCACTCTTAATGAGCGTGAAGTCAAAGGTGTTGCCTCGTTGATTTCATCCTCTGTTGAAGGAATGCGTCCAGAAGCAGTTGTTATTCTTGATGGAAAAGGTAAGAAGCTCTCTGAAAATGTAGGTGACTCGATGACGGCCAATACCGCCAATCGTGTCGCATTAGAGACCAAGCTCAATCGCAAGTATGAGCAGCAAATTGAGGAAATCTTGGCCAAGGTAGTTGGGGCTGGGAAAGTTGTTGCAAAAGTAGCTGTGCAGCTTGATTACACAGAGTCTGTTTCAACTGAAACCTCTTACGATCAAGAAAATACAGCAGTACTTTCAGAAGTGAGTAATTCACAGGCTATCAATGGCTCTAGACCGTCTCCTCAAGGGATTCCTGGTGCCAGATCAAACCTTCCTGGTGAGACGCCACAACCTGGTATTCCTGAAACTCGCAATAATGTAGATAAAAAGTTAACGACTAAAAACTATAATGTTCCTTCAAAAGTGACGAAGTCTAGAAGTCCAGTCGCTGGTCTTAAGGCCGTGAGCGCTGCTGTCATGATCGATGGTAAACAAACACCGGTTGTCGACTCTGAAGGGCAGCCTGTCATTGGTGAGAATGGTAAACCTGCCATGAAGTATGAAGCCTGGAGTGAAGCTGACCTTGCAAACTTCTCGGCAATCGTATCTTCAACAATCGGTTTGAACCAAAAACGTGGTGATAACTTGGTCATCAAGAACATGGAATTTGCCCAAGAAGATATGGCAGCGGCTGAAGCGCTTATGCGTGAGCGTGAAAACCGTGAACTTCTTAAGTCTTTGTTTAAGTACTTAGCTGTTGGTTTGGCCATCTCATTATTCTTCTTCTTGGTTGTTCGTCCATTCATTCAGTGGATCACCGACAACACAGTTGAGACAGTTGAAGACTTCTTGCCTAAAACTCTAGAAGAGCTTGAGCGTGTTCAAGCTAACCAGAAGCTTCCAGGTCTTGAAGATGCGCTTCCGCAAATTGAAGAAAAACTCAATCCAGAGAAGATTGAGGGTAATATGTTAAGAGAAAAAATTATCTCCTTGGTTGAGGGTAACCCTGCCAAGGCCGCACAGATCATTCATGAGATGATTCATGCGAGCGAAAGTGATAAGCAAATCGCATAAAGCGATAGGGATGGGGTAGGTCTATGTCAGAAGGTAATGCTTTTGATCCAGATACAGAGTATGCGCTTTTAAGCGGCCAGGAGAAAGCAGGTATTTTGCTTTCTTCTTTGGGCGTTAATGCGACTCAGTTAATCTTTCAAAGTATGCGCGATAACGATGTTAAACGCATGATTAACGTTATGAGTAATGTTAAGAAAGCACCAATCTGGTTAACAAAACGTGTTCTTGAAGATTTCTATGCCCTACTTAATGAAGAAAATGAATTACTATTCTCTGACAATAGAGGACGCGACTTTATTATCAACGCCCTAGGTGAAGAGCGTGCGAAACAACTTCTTGGCCAGATTGTCGATGTTGGAACCAATAATACTCTAGAGTCTCTTGAGCTTGTTGATACCAGAACTCTTGCTAACTTCTTAATCAATGAGCATCCGCAAACGATCGCCTTGATTGTTGCCCACTTAACACCTGAGCGTAAGGTAGATGTTCTTCGTAGACTTCCAGAAGGTCTTCAGGCTGAAGTTGTACTACGTGTGGCCAACCTCGATTACGTTTCACCTGAGCTTATCGCGCAACTTGATGATGTACTTAAAACAGAGCTTTCTACACTTGGCTCGATTGATACTAATCAGCTTGGTGGTGTTGAGCCTATCGCCGATATGCTTAACCTCATGGATAAAAACTCTGAGCGTAATATTATGTCTAGGGTTGAAGAGAAAGATCCTGAACTCGCTGAAGAAATTAGAAAACTTATGTTTGTATTCGAAGACCTTGTCTTTGTTGACGATAAAGGGATTCAGTCGCTTCTCAAAGATGTTGATCAACAAAAACTTGTTATCGCACTTAAGACGGCACCTGAAGATGTCAGAACCAAGCTCTTTAAGAATATGTCTAATCGTGCCGCCACTCTTCTACAAGAAGACTTGGACGCACTTGGACCGACTAAACTTTCAGATGTTGAGAAAGCTCAAGCTGAAATCGTTCAAAAGTGTAAGGAGCTTGAGGCTTCAGGGAAAGCATTCATCAATCGCGGTGGCGAAGGTGATACGCTGGTTTAATTTAAAGTTAGTTAGGAGAGGGCAATGCCAAAGAGTCAAAGCGAAAATGAAATCACAAGTTTTAGCTTTCCTGAATTCTCAGGAGCGGCTAACACTTCGGAAGATGCTTCCGAATTTCTTTATCGCGATCTCTCTCAAAACAATCCTTTGAAAGTTAAAGAAAAAGCACAGATCATTAAGGCGGAGAGAACACAGGCTGAAAAGGCTGGTTTTACGATTTCGCCGATTGTTCGTGAGTATCGTGGAATTGCTCGTCAAGAAGTTGATGAGCGTGAACGCCGTATTGAAGACGAAGTTCAAAAACGATTAGAGTTTTTAAAGCAACAAGCTTTTGACGAAGGTTTTCAAGAGGGAATTGAGCAGGGTAAAGCAGAAGTTTTTGACCAAACTCGACAAATGACTGAAGAGAAGCTGACACATTTAACCGCTCTTATTCAAGAAGTGTTAGCCGAAAAAGAAGAACTTCTGGCGAGAGAGAAGAATGATACCTATCGCTTGGTAAGAAATCTTAGTAAATGGATCGTTCTGCGAGAGCTCAAAGACGATGGCAAGTATATTGAACGACTTTTAGAAAAATTAGTAACAGAACTTGGCTCAAAGCAAAATCTCTTAATTCAAGTTAATCGCGCTCAATTTGAAGCGATGCCTGAAGTCTTAGATGTTGTCCAAGCAAGACTCGGCGAACTTAAAAATGTTCGTGTCGAAGCTGATTCTGATGTCAGTCCAAACGGCTTTGTCATCGAATCAGAAAATGGAATTATTAACGGAACTCTTGAAGAACAGTTTCATCAACTAGACCGCTTGTTTGAAGCCGTTGGGCTGGAAAGTGATGAGTGATCGTAGACTAGATCTTGGACCAGTTCAAAAGGCGTATGAGTATGCAACGCCCTATCAAAAAATTGGCAAAATACATTCAAATAAGGGAATGCTTTACGAAGTTAACCTTGCTCGTGCCGTCATTGGTAGCAATGTCGAGTTCGTGACTGAGTTTGGCGAACGCTGTTATGGCGAAGTCGTATCAATCCAAGGAAACCGCTGTCTTGCAATGCCCTATGAAGAAATCTCAGGCATTAATAGCGAAACACGTGTTCACCTTAAAGATTTAACAACTACAATTAAAGTCTCTCCTGCTCTATTAGGGCGTGTTGTTGATTTTCAATGTCGACCAATTGATGGCAAAGGTCCACTCGAGTCTGAAGAGCAAGAAAGTCGTAGCATCTTTGGCACGGCGATTAATCCGCTCCAAAGACCGCCTATCACAGAAGCTCTCGATACAGGTATTCACTCAATCAATGCATTTATGACGGCCGGAAAAGGCCAGCGCTTTGCTATTATGGCCGGTTCCGGTGTTGGTAAGTCCGTCACGCTTGGTATGATCGCTCAAAATACTTCAGCTGATGTAAACGTTATTGCACTGATTGGAGAAAGGGGACGAGAAGTTCTCGAGTTTATCGAAAATGATCTAGGACCTGAAGGACTGGCCAGGTCTGTTGTTATCGTGGCGACCTCTGATACTTCAGCACTGATTCGAATGAAAGCAGCTTATGTTGCTACAACTGTGGCAGAGTATTTTAGAGATCAACAAAACGATGTGCTATTGATGATGGATTCAATTACACGTTTTGCCATGGCCAATCGAGAGATTAGTCTTTCTGCTGGAGAGCCACCAGGACAAAAAGGTTATACTCCTTCAGTATTTGCAAGACTTCCCAAATTGATGGAGCGCGCTGGAACTATTGCTAGTGGTGGATCTATCACTGGAATTTACACTGTTCTTGTTGAAGGCGGTGATATGGATGAGCCAATTGCCGATTCGGTTCGAGCCATTGCCGATGGACATATCATTCTTAGCCGTGAGCTAGCCTCACGAAATCAATTTCCTGCTGTCGATGTACTTCAAAGTCTCTCAAGGGTTATGAATAAAGTCGCAACGAGAGAGCATAAAGTCGTAGCATCTCACCTTCGTGACCTCATGGCCGCGTACAGAGAGAACGAAGATCTGATCACGGTTGGTGCCTATGCCCGAGGATCAAATCCAAAGGTTGATAAGGCGCTTGTCATTTATGATGACCTCATGGGTCTTTTGCGCCAAGAACAGGGCATGAGTACTTATTTAAAAATTGAAGAACTCTATGACCGTATGGTTGATCTCGCGAGAAAAGCGGAGCTTGCCATTAATCCTCAAACTCAGCATGAGGATCAATAAAAATGAAAAAGCATAAGTTCAAGCTAGCTGCTGTTTTGAAGCTTCGCGAAGCAAAAGAAAAGAAGATAAAGAGTGAGCTAGGCGAAATTGTTCAAGAAATACAAAAAGTAAAAGAACGCCTACAAGAAATTGATAATGATGTGGATGTTCTTTATAGCTCACAGGAGCAGTCTGTTCAAACTCCTGCAGCTGGACGCATGGTTCGTTTCTATCCTGAGGCCGTGCGTGGTCTTAAAGCTGATAAAGTTGCGACCCTGAATCTGCTCGCTGCACTTGAACGTCGCTATCAACGTAAAGTGGAAGAGTTGAAAGTAGCAATGGGCGAAACTAAGGTGATGAATAAACTGAAAGAAAAAGATTTCGCCGCTCACAAAAAACAAGTTATGAAAAAAGAGTTGGAGACATTAGAAGAGATCATCATGCTTCGTCCCAAGGAGAACTCACAATGAAATATCTACTCATCCTTATGTGCTTGTCTGTATCTGCTTTCGCAGCAGAAGAGAAAGTCTATACAGAGAAAGAATTTCAAGAGAAGTTACAAAAAGAAGTTGCGGCTAAGTTTGAGAAAATTGCTGGAGGCTCACTCGTTGATTTTTCAAAACAGCTAATGGAAAAAGAAGAAAAGTTAAGAGTGGCCGAGCTTCAGTTCAAAAAACGAGAAGACGAGCTGCTTAATTCTCAAAGAGATTTTCAAGCAGGCATAAAGTCATTTCAAGATAAGCAAAATAAATTTTTAGCTTGCCTGGATGAAAATGAAAGAAAGAAGCAAGAAAGAATTCAGCATATGGTGGACTCTATTGCCGGTATGAGGCCAAAAACAGCAGCAGACCTGCTTTCGGTGCAGGAGGCAGATATTTCCATACAAATTTTAGGAAAATTAGATTCCACTAAGGTGTCGAAAATATTCAATTTGATGGATAAGGAAATCTCTGCCCGGCTTCAAAAACAGTACATGACTATGAAAAGATAGGGATGCTGCTACAAGTCTTAACGAATGGAGTGACATGCAGGCTAACGGTTTAAAAAATATTCTTCAAGCATCGACAGCATCTAAGGGTAATGCTGCAGCTGCTACTCCTGATGAGGGCCTTCTTGGCGCTTTGACTGGAAGCTTTGAAGGTATTCTTTCAGATATTGAATCGACCGTTTCACAGACTGCTGAAGGGATGGGCGAAGCTCTCTCTGAGTTGCCAGAGTTTCTTGCAGACAAAATTACAGACCTATTATCGGCCGTTGGCGATCTTGCAGAGGGAACTCCGCTAGGCGACTTCCTAGGTCAAATGGGCTTAGATCCAAAGAGTCTCGGTTTAAATAATGCTAATGAGTATGTTTTTGATGGCGACGCCTTCACGAATGCTCAAAATAAATCTTTTGATCTTGAATCAGCGCTTGAAACATTACAAAGCCGCTTAGAATCCGTCACTAAATTAGTCAAAAAAGGTATGGAAGGTGATCTTGAGTCTCTTCGTCTTTTTTCTGATGATTTGAAAAGTGCATCAAAAATTCACAACAAAGAAATGACTCGTCCAAGCTTTTTTGAAGCAGGCGATGACTTCCTAGCCTCAAGAGAACTTGCTATGGCCGCCAAGGGTGCAGCCGGCGCTAGTTATGTAAAACAAGAAGGCTCACTCTTTAGTAAATATGCCGCTGAAACCGAGGCTGCTGCAGCTGATGGTGAAACGATGACTCATCAGCAAATTGTCGCCGAAGCAATCAATGGATCGACTAAGTCTTCAGGCGACTCATCGACAAAGATGCCTGCGGGAACTTTAGATCTGTCTTCAATGGGCAATGCTAAGTCGAGTGAAGTCATTACAAAAATTGTTAATTATCTAGATCAGCAGCAATTGACTTCAAAAGGTCAATTGGACGTTCTTGTTAAACACGATGAGCTCGGCCAGTTTAGATTAAATGTCAGCCGTGGTGTTGATAGAAATGCAATCGAAATGAAGATTATGGCCGGGGGAGAAGGGCACCGTTTCTTTACAGAGCATGAAGTTGATCTGGTAAAAGCCTTAAATCAAAATGGTGTAAAACTCACTGATCTTAAGATTCTTCAATCCGACAATATTGCTGAATCAGGAAAATCTAGCTCGAACTCTTTTTCTGACTCACAAGGTGATGAGACAAGTTCTCAGTTTGGACAATCTAAGCAACAGCAGCAAAACGGTCGTGATGGCTCTGATCGCAGAAAGCTTCTTTGGGAAGAATACCGCGAAAGAATGGGGGCTAGCGCTTGACCACTATCGGACGCCCAAATCCAGGCAAAAACAACTTTAAAGAAGTGAAGATGGCAGCGCCAACAAACTCTCTTAAAAGTAATGGTGCAAAAAAAATTGGTGATCAGCTTAATGATATAGTTGGCATCAAGGAAGAGCAGAAGTTCGTCGATCAAAAATCACATAATAAAATGGATAAAGACTCGTTCATGAAACTACTCGCGTTTCAAATGAGTAATCAAGATCCAATGAGTCCTATGGATCAAAAGCAATTTGCTGCCGATCTTGCTCAGTTCTCTCAATTAGAGCAATTAACAAATATGAATACGCGCATGGAGAAAAACTCTAATGCGGCTCAAATCGAAGAGCGTTCACAAGGTGCCGCTTTCCTTGGTAAGCGCGCTATCACTGGCGGAACTTCAGTTAATTATGACGGTGAAGCTCGCAGTGTGAATCTGCCATTCTATTTACCAAATCATGCCCGTGAAATGTCGGTGCGTATTTTTGATAGTAAGAATCAGTTGGTGGGGCGCATTGAACGTCAAAATGTTCCGGCCGGCTCGCAAACTCTTGTTTGGGACGGAATTTCACTCGACGGAACTCGCGCAACGAAAGATTCTTACCGCTTTGATGTCACTGCTTTTGATGAAAAGCTGCAAGAGTTTAAAGGTCAAACTCGTGCATCAGGTGTTGTATCCGCTGTGTCTTTTGAAAACGGCGAAATGTTACTTACGATTGATGGAAAGAATAAAGTTTTTCTTCGTGACGTGCTTAGTTTTGAAATGCCAACAGGCAATTTCGATGCTGCGCAAAAAATGCCCGGTTTGAAAAAAGCAGCAGCTTCGAGTTATTCTCAAATGAAGGAAGCTGCACAATAAAAGTGTAGATATAAAAAAAATGGCTAACCCTAATATTAACAACATTCTCATTCCTAACGTTTCCCGCATCGGCGGCAATCGTGAAGTTGAGCAAAATCGCAAAGCTGATAAGACTTCTGCAAGCGAGTTTGATGGGTTGTTAAAAGAACAGCTCGAGAGTACGAAGGCACCTGCACAAGGTATCAGCCTTTCAACTCACGCTGCTCGTAGACTTAAAGAAAGAAACTTAGAAATGGATGCTGGTGAGTATACAAAACTTAAAGGCGCTATTGAGAAATTGAAAACGAAAGGGGGACAGGATTCACTGGTAATCACTGGGAAAGCTGCTTATATCGTCGACGTACCCAATAACAGGATAGTTACGGCTATAGATCGCGATAATATGGCAGAAAATGTTTTTACGAAAATTGATTCGACACTGTTTGTAAATTAAATTTTAAACGACTCGAGAGACAATCGGCTGGTCCTTTCCGGAAGCCTCGTCTAGAACCCGTAGTGTTCTGACTTATCTCGTTTCGCTGAGGTCTAGGAGGGACACATGGGAATTTTGCGCTCTTTTAATATCGGTATTTCAGGTCTAAATGCTTCTGGTCAGGGTATGGGTGTTATCGGTGATAACATTGCAAACGCCGGCACAACAGGATTCAAGGCATCTCGCGCTGAATTCCAAGACGTTCTAGCAAAAAGCTTAAAAGGTATTGATGGTGGTGACCAGTTTGGTGCCGGTGTTCACTTGGCTCACATTAAGCCGATGATGAACCAAGGTGACGTTACCCGTACAGATAATATCACTGACCTTGCGATCAGTGGTGATGGCTTCTTTAAAGTTGAAGCACCATTTGGCGCAGGCTTTACGCGTGATGGTTCGATGCACTTTAACAAAGACGGCGAACTTGTAAACTCTGATGGCTACAAAGTTCTAGGTTTTGCTGCCAGTGAAGATGGTACGATCACTAACAAGCAAGAGCCTATTAAACTTGGGAGCACAGCGATTCCAGCTTCAGGCTCAAAAGAAGTTAAGCTCAATATGAATATCGATTCACGTTCAGATGTGATCGAGTTCAATCCTGAGCAACCAGAAAAAACAGCTAACTACATGCACACGATGACTGTTTACGACAATATCGGTACAGCACGTTTGATCACTGTTACTTACAATAAAGTAGGTAATAATCAGTGGAAGTATCGTGCAATGGCCGATGGTAAAGACATCGAAGGTGGAGAAATGGGCAAGCTCTATGAGCAAGCTTCAGGAACTCTAACATTTAATGATAAAGGTGTATTACAAGAGGAAGTGAGTGATAGTAATTCATTTAACTTCAATAAAGGTGCAGCTCAGGGACAAGTTATTAAGTTCGATTTTGGTAAGTCTCTTGCTGAAGGTGGAACTGGTCTTGATGCTTCTACTCAGTATGGCTCTGATTCTCATATTAACCGTACAACTCAAGACGGTAACTCTGCCGGTACTCTTGCTTCACTATCTTTTAATGACGACGGTATCCTTACTGCTGTTTATGATAATGGCGAGCAAAGAGATATCTCTCAGATTGCTGTGGCCAAGTTTGAAAACAATGAAGGCCTATTTAAAGTTGGTAAGAACCTTTACAAAGAATCACGTAACTCTGGTCAGCCAGCCCTTGGTAAGCCAGGTGAGGGTGGACGTGGGGATGTTCTAGCTAAGTCTTTAGAGCTTTCAAACGTTGATATCGCCAATGAGTTCGTAGGTCTTATGACAGCTCAAAGAAACTTCCAAGCCAACTCTAGAACGCTGACAACAGCGGATCAGATGCTACAAGAAGTTCTTAATATTAAGCGCTAATAATGATTGAATTGGCCGCCCACTTAAGTGGGTGGCCCTTTTTTTTTAGCCATCAAGACCGATAGCTTCTACAGGACAAGCTCCTAGAGCCTCCTTACACTTCTCAATTTCTTCTTCAGTGACCGGTTGCTTAGCAACGTAAGCGTGTCCTTCATCATCGTTCATGACGAAAAATCCTGGAGCTTCAAAGACACAGGCATCGCAAGCAATACACTGATCGTCTACATAGAAAGCCCCAGCTACATTTTCATCCCATTTGGAATTTTTATCAGCCATATATTATGGAATGCGATTTTCGTAAACACGAACGTTTACACTCTCTCCAAGCTTAGTCGTCATCTCTTGGCGCATTTTATTAGAGTAAGCGATTGCAGTACTCTTATCCTCAGCTTCCGGTTTGGAGTCTTTCACTTTACTTGGCTCAGATTTAACAAGAGTGATATAGGCTGCCGTTTCAAAGCGATCAACACCAGTTGTTTCATGACTGAAAACTTTATTGAGTTGAGTTGTTTCAAGGAAGATTTGCCCTTTAGAGCCATCGTAACGATTGATCTCAATATCTGTCTCGAGATTTGCTTTCCACTTCTTCTGGATACTAGCTAGAGCTGACTTTGAACCTTTCACAAGTGCTGCTTGTGCCTCATCTGCAATCTGGCTGACTAGCTGAGTGGCTTGTTCCGTTTTTGTTTTTCGCAGTAATTCTGAAGCGAGTGCAACTTGGTGTTGCTCGAAGACGGCTTCTTTCTTTTCCTTTTTGCCTTCAACTAAAATAATGTGAAAGCCAAAGTCCGTTTTTACAGGGGCTGAAACTTTTCCAACAGGAAGCTCAAAGGCTGCTTTTTCAAACTCGGGAACCATGCGACCACGGCCGAAGCTTCCGAGACTGCCACCTTTATCTTTTCCGCCTGGCTCTTCAGTGAATTTCTTTGCCATTTCTGCAAAGTTCTTAGCTGTTGTTTTCTTAGCGATATCTTCGATACGTTTTTTTAGGTCAGCTTCTTTCTCGCCTTCTTTACTTCTTACAAGAATGTGGCGCGCTTCAACTTCCTCTGCTTGATCAAGACTAGCTTTACGGTCATTAAATAGCGACTTTACGCGCTCTAGGTTTTCTTCCTGGCTCAGGTATTGATCAATTTCAGCTTTAGAGATCTCAAGCATGCTAGCAACATCTTGCTTAGAGAGGCGGATAATCGTGGCCGTGCGCTTTTGATTCTTAAAAGACTGAATATCACTTAAGAAGGCTTTAGAGACTGGAAATTTACCCAGGACTGTACTTGTTTTAGAAGTGATCATCTCTCTTTCAACCATTTTTTCATAATCAAGTGGTGCAAACTGGTTGGCACGAAGAATGGCTTTGTAACGTTCGATATCGAATTTACCATTTGTTTGAAAGTTTTCCTGGTTCTTAATCGACTCTTTAATCTCTTCACTTGCAACGACGACGCCCAAGCGTTCTCCTAGGACAAATGAGAGCCTATTGTTGACGAGACTTTTAAGTGCATTTTGTTTGATATTGAAATCTTTAATTTGTTTGGCCGAAAGTGTTTGGCCTCCAAGAACAAACTGAGAATAAAACTCGATCTGGCGATTAAACTCAGATTGATATTCACGAAAACTAATATTTTGATCGCCTACTGAAGCCACAGTGTCCGGCTGACCCTTCATTGTCTCATAACCTGTAAACATAAATGAGATGACGATAAAGCCAATAAATAGGGTTAGGAAGACATTGGTAGTCTTTTTCTGAAAACTTGAAGACATGTGGGCTCCTTCGGGCAAATTAAGATGCGCCCATTATCCTCACAAGAAGGCTTTCAGTAAAGATTTTCCGCAGCTTAGATGCTTTTAGGGTGGATGAACCACGGTCAATTAGATATCGTTTGTGTAAGAAAAATTAATGACACGGAAAGTCTGTTGAAATTAGTACAAGATAGTACCCAGCGCCTTAAGGTCTTTTTGACGGTCTTAGTTCTGGGAGTTTCATTTTTTCGCTTTGCTAAAAGGGATTTCGCTTATCGCGAGACCACAGCGTTTGAAGAGTTTATGATTGATTCCTTCGGACCAGTGCAGCGAGCATTCTCAGATTCTCAATCTTGGTTGAGCGATTTGGTCAATCATTATGTCGCCAATGTGAATGCCAGTAGACTCAATGAAGAGTTGGTTAAGAAGATTGCTAAGCTCGAATCAGAGATCCTTGCCACGCAAGAGACAGTTAAAGAGAACCAGCGCCTCAAAGAACTCTTAAAATTTGGACAAAACCTTACTCATCAAGAAGTCTTGGCCCAGATTGTAGCTTGGGATGCTTCGAGTGATTTTAGAGTTATTCGAATAAATAAAGGTGCTGCCGATGGGATTAAAATTCAATCACCTGTGGTTACAGCTAATGGCGTGGTTGGATATATCTATCGACTGACTGATCACTTTGCAGACGTCCTCACCATTCTTGATCCCAATAATCGCGTTGATGGATTAGTCGCGAGGATCCGTGCTCATGGAATTATCGAGGGCTATACCGATCGTCGTGCCCTTATGAAATATGTGACAAGAACTGAGCCAGTTATTCTTGATGATATGGTTTTGACCTCTGGTCTTGGAAATATCTATCCAAAAGGTTTAGTTATTGGTCATGTGGCAAAGATTGAGAGACAGAGTTACGGAATTACCCAGCATATTGAAATTCGCCCGGCCGTCGACTTTAGCCGCCTAGAAGAAGTTATTGTCCTCATGTCTAATGCTGATGCTAGTAAAAAACTTGAGTGGAGCGCCCTTGACGCTTTTGATGGGGGGAGTGACCAGTGAACGCCCAACTAAGACATATTGTTATTCGAATGTTCGTCACACTCTTAATCTTGATTGTTTTGGAAACGTTAGCCAGTTCTCTTTTCCCTATGTTTGGCATGAGTCGCTACCGTATTCCCTTTAATGTTTTGATTGTTTTGTATATCACTTTCAAGCTGCGCACTCCGTGGATTCCGGTCATGGTGTTCTTGGTTCAATGGTTTCACTCGATCTTTACAGTTGAAGGCTGGGAGATGGGGACGATTGCAGGAATTATTGTTGCCATCGTAGTGTCCTACGCTAAAGACCTTATGCATTTTTCGTCTGTCGCTATTACGATGGTTCTAACTCAAGTCTTTCAATGCTTATGGGTGGCCGTCATCATTGGTCTGCTGGCACTTAAAGGCGCAGAGAATTTTTATCTTCTCGATAAGTTTTGGCGCTTTATTCCAGAGAGCTTAATTCTTTCATTCTTGTCTCCATTTTTGTTCTCCATCTTGGATAAAATTTGGGCCTCGAGCGAGCATGGAATGCTTGGGGATAATGGGTAATGTTTAGCGAAGATAATGTTGTAAGAGGGCATAAAGGTAGAGCAGAAGCTCTCGGAAATATTATCGTCCTCTCTTTTGCCATTATTTTTGCCAGACTTTGGTATCTTCAAATTTATAAAGGTGATGAACTTCATCGTTACTCGATGGAGAATAGACTTCGTAAGGAAGTCTTGCTTGCCCCAAGAGGAATGATTTTCTCGCGCAATAATGAGCTACTGGTTCACAACACTCCACGCTTTGATGCCGTGATTGTTCCTCAATATCTAAGTAATCGCGATCAGGTTTTAAAGAAGCTTGCTCAGGTGCTTGAGCTAGAAGAAGGCGAGATCGATAAGACTCTTAGGAAAAACAGTAGGCAACCGCGCTATCAGCCCGTCACGATTAAAAAAAATATTTCGAGAAAAGAAGTTGCCGTCATTGAAACTGAAAACTCAAAAATGCCTGGCGTGAGCGTCATGACCTTTATCTCGAGAGAATATCAAGATCGAGAAGTTGGTGGACATATCCTCGGCTATATTTCAGAAATTTCTCAGTCGCAGCTTCCCAAATTTAGAGAGCGGGACAACTACGATTACAAACTGGGAGATTTCATCGGCCAGTCTGGGATTGAAGAAGAAAGAGATTTAGAACTCAGAGGCGAAGATGGCTACGAGTTTATTGAAGTTGATGCTCTAGGAAGAAGAAAAAGATATATGGGAGCCAATAAGCTCTTTGAAGGCATTGAAGGTAAGCCGCCGATTCCGGGTGATAATATTCGCTTAACGATTGATAGAGATATGCAACAAGCTGCCTTTAAAGCGCTTGAAGGAAAAGTCGGGAGTGCTGTTGCGATTGATGTTAAAACCGGTGAAGTGATGGCGATGGTTTCGCACCCTTCGTTTGACCCTGGCCAATTTAGCCGCGGCATAAGTTCGGCCTATTGGTCTGATCTTAGTAATGACGAGCGAAATCCAATGCGAGATAGAACTGTTCAGGAGCATTATTCCCCTGGTTCAACTTTTAAAGCTATAACTGCTATCGCCGCCCTCGAAGAGGGGATCGTCGATGAGAAGACTGAAGTGCATTGTCCTGGCTATTTTCAGCTGGGACGTAGACGTTTTCACTGTTGGAAGCAATATGGACACGGCAAAGTCAATTTAGTCAAAAGTCTTCGAGAAAGCTGTGACGTTTATTATTATAAAATAGGAACGCAACTCGATATTGATGTACTGGCTAAGTATGCAAGAGCGCTTGGTTTTGGCAATAAAAGTGGCGTTGCTCTCCCGAGAGAAACTCCTGGACTGATTCCTACGAAAGAGTGGAAAAAGAAACTGCGTGGTACCGAGTGGCAAAAAGGTGAGACACTCTCTTGTGTGATTGGACAGAGTTTCGTTCTCTCGACTCCACTACAGCTTGCAATGTCTTATGCCGCTATTGCCAACGGTGGTAAAGTCATCAAGCCAACACTTGTTAAAGAAGTCTTTTCAAATTCGGGCAAGGTGCTCAGGCAACCAGAGCCTGAACTTACCTCTCAAATCACTCTTAAACCTGAAACTCTTGCACTTGTTCGTGAAGGACTTAAGCAGGTCGTGAATAATCCTAAGGGCACATCTTGGTGGAATCGCGGCAATGGTCTCGCCATGGCCGGTAAGACTGGAACTTCCCAGGTCATTAGTATGTCGGCGGAAAAACTCTTTATGAAGTGCCAAGACAAAGAATACCGCTTTAGGCATCACGGTGTATTTGCCGCTTATGCCCCCTATGATGATCCTAGAATTGCCGTGAGTGTCGTTGTTGAGCACGGCTGTAGTGGTTCCGGTGCAGCTGCACCTGTGGCCAAAGATATTGTCACAGCTTTCATGAAAAAATACGAACCAGAAAAAATGGCTAAATTTGCAGAAATTCAAAGACAAGAATATTTAAGTATTCTTAGAGAACGAAGACGTATTGAAGCTCAGGCAGCCGACGAAGAAAACAGAGCAGAGCCAACCGATGGTGGCGAAAATGCAGAGGGGACTGAGAGTGATTAGTACTTCCGCTTTTGTCGAAGCTTTAAAAAAATATGACTTCAGCTTCTTTGGAATAAGTTCCGCCATCTTCTTTATTGGTGTGATTAATCTCTATTCGGCCACCCACGCTTCTGATGATATGTCTGAACTGTACTTTAGACAGCTGGGTTGGTTTGGAATTTCTCTTCTTATTGGACTTGGAATCAGTTTCATCAGCCCTAAAAACTTTTTCCGCTTTTCTTGGTTCATTTATATTTTATTGATAGTCCAACTTGTTTTGGTGCTCGTGATGGGCGATGTCGGAATGGGAGCGAGACGATGGATCACACTTGGTCCGCTTCGCTATCAACCATCTGAGCTCGCCAAGATTGCAACAGTTCTGGGACTCGCGCGCTGGTTTGCTAAAAGTGATTCCGATCGAGAACTCGGCTTCGCACAATTGATTATTCCCGCCATCATCGCTTTTATTCCCACAGTCTTGATCGCCATTGAGCCTGATTTGGGAACAGGGCTTTTGGTTTTGTTAGTGTTCTTCTCCATTTGCTTTTACAGAAAACTAAAATGGAAAACGATCGGCATCTTGGCCATCTTGGGCGTGCTCTCTGGTCTTGCCATGTATAATTTTGGCCTCAAGGAATATCAAAAGAAGAGGGTTGTAACTTTTCTTAATCCAGAAGCCGACCTTCGAGGTTCTGGATACAACGCCGTTCAATCTAAAATTGCGATTGGCTCAGGCCGCTTTCTTGGTAAGGGCTTCAAAAAGTCGTCTCAAGCTTCGCTTAGCTATCTTCCAGAAAATCATACTGACTTTGTCTTCTCGATTTTTAATGAAGAGCACGGCTTTTTTGGCAGCATGTTTTTGATCGCTCTTTACGTCATTTTGTTTTTCAGATTTATTTGGTTGGCATCGGCGGTGCCGCGAATGTTTGACTCGATTGTCTCCATCGGACTGATGTCGATTCTGTTTTGGCACACGTTTGTGAATATGGGCATGGTGATGGGTCTTCTACCCATCGTAGGTTTACCGCTACCATTTATGTCCTATGGCGGAACCTCGCTTCTGACCTTTGGGATATGTTGTGGCATTGCTACTTCGATTTCAAATTCAAGAAACCTATTCTAGTTGGCCTAAGTCTTGCTCTATTTAAGCTTAACAACGCTTAAATAGGGAAAATACTCAATGAAAATGCTCAAACTTTTGACGACTGCACTTTTTATGCTCTCTTTGACAGCACAGGCCGGTTCATCATTTAGCTCTATTAAAGAAGAAATGTGGCTTAAGGGCGAGTCAGCACTGTCTAGGCCAGCGACGTATAATCAGCTGGGAGAGAGCTCTGTTGTTGATTTAAGCAAGGTTGCCTGGCAAGAAGAGGCAGAAAGCTATGAGCAATTACCGGAAGAGCTCGAAGTAGGACTCGCATATTGGATGGCAGCTAAATAGTACTTGTATCGAACCTCTTTTTCGAGTAAAGTCTTAAATACAGACTACTCAGGAAGGGAGTCGCCAGTTGAAACGGATTTCAGTCATTGGCAGCCTATTAAAAAAGATCTATCGCCAATACTCAAATGAACTACTCACGACTTTGCAGCGCAAAGGTTTTACAGATTTGCGCCCAAGCTTTCTTGAGGTGTTGATTTTTGTATGTGAGGCGGATGGCCCATCAATCAAAGAAATTGGTACGGCCTGCGGACTAAAAAAACAAACAATGACCAGTCACCTTAATGAACTCGAAAAGCGTGGTTACCTGCAACGCCACGTGAACGAGAAAGATAAGCGAGAGCAAAATATCTTTCTTACCGCCTATGGGGAGCGATTCAAACTTTCTCTGATGGAATCAATCAGTGAGTTAGAGCGCATGTACTCTGAGCGATTAGGTGATGTTGAATTGGACCGAGTCGAACATCTGCTGAGACATTTCTTCGAGAAGACGGGACTTAACGATGATGGTGAGGCTGAGCAGTTATCGATTCTCTAGGGAGAAAGCGGTAGCCACCAGAAACATTATTAATATTGAGATAACCTTTTTTAACCATTAATTCACAAGCCCTAATACTTTTAAGACCATCCTCGCAGATGACTAGTAAAGGTGTTGTCCGACTTTGAATTTCGGCCCAACGGTGAGAAAGATCTTCGTAAGGAATGCGAAGGGCTCCTTCGAGTGTTCCACCATTTGGTTTGAAATCTTTGGCCGTAATATCGAGAATGGCATAATCCATATCCGGGTTACTGATAACCTGTGATGCTTCTTGCGGAGTGAGATCGTTATAGGGTGCACCCATCAAAATCATATTATCATCAATCATCGTGCCATTTTTAACACGAATTAAATGATTGCGTTGGAGTTGGATGGAGAAGTCTAGCTTTTCATCAATGCGCTCAATATTTTTTTCAATATTAGTTAAGCGGCTATTGATCATTTCTAGTAACTGAAAAAACTTCAAATCCATGAGGCCTCCCGAGTCTTGATTATAACTCGGGAGCTAGGTGCTAGGAGACCGGGTAAAACGTACCGAAGTGAATATGTTCAGTAATAACGGTGGTGAGGTAGGCGGAGGTAAAGAAGAGTGATCCTTCGTAAATACCATAACCTAGAGACCCTTCTGGAGAAGGTTCTTTGTCGACGCCGTAATTTTTGTCGACGCGGAAAATGATCATGATGCCTTTTCTAAAAATTGGGAAAATGATTAACGACAATAGGAGGCGAAGGAGTACTTGAACACTATACCATTTTATATCGGTTAGAGACTGTTCGATGGCCCCATTGATAAGCATGGTCCAACCTAAAATATACCCGCTGTAGGAAAGTGCGGCGCCAATATTTTGCTGCATCAAAAGACGTGTAAATGGCATCTTAGAAAAGACGCTATAGGCCTTGTATGCAAAGCCCAGAAGAACCATGGCAAAAAGCCAAAGAAAGAACAACATCACGAGGGATTCATCGCCTGTAGATAGACAAGTTTTAAGCACCGTCGCTAGAGCAACTGAATTGGTAAAGCCGACCAAGGCGTAGGCCATATTGCGCTTCTTAACGATCTCGTCTTTGTATTCGAAGTTATAAAGAACAATACTCTCAAGGGTGTAGACAGATAGGAGGTACAGACCTGCGGCAAAAAAACCTTGGAGAGTGAAATCGAGAAGGGCTAGAAAGAATCCATCAGATAAATCAAACCTAAACTCGCTAAAAAGAATGCCAATGCCAATAAGGCGAGCGAAAAAATGAAGCGTGTCGGCAGGGTTTTTTGTTGGATGGAACTCTCTGAAGATTTGTTTTCTTGAAGATGGGTGAATCATCATATGGGCATATTTATAAAAAAATAGCATGCCGCAAACGACGATCGTAAAAATGATTCTCAGGATCAGCTTATCAAATAATTCGTTCATGGAGCTCCTTCTGAAGAGCTAGTTTTAAGTTTAAAAAACTTTTTCATATGAGACTTAAAGTCCACATCAGTATCAATCATCTTATATTCACGGTTTTTAAAAACTTTAGAAGTCACGCTTCCTGTTGTTCCGAATTGGTTTTGATCGCCGTAATAAGTTTCGGCATTGGTCAGGTGGAGTTTTAATTCACGGGTAAAAGTTTCTGTCGGTCGATAATCACCCCAGCCTAAATAGTCTGGAAAATACTTATAGGCGTTATAGAAATGCCACTCTCGCTCACCTGAAGGTGCGAGTTCCCAATTCCCATAGGATGGGTCGCCAAGGAAAATAGCACCGGGAGGCTGGGCGACGACACTTGAAGAACCATCTTTTTCATCGCGCCTAAAAAGAGACATCCCAAGATTTGTCTTATTCTTCTCCCAAAATCCTTTTGATGTTCTCACTAAAATAGTTTCAGGTAGTTTAAACCCCTGAACGAGTCGCAGTTCTAAGAAGTATGTCTTAATTAAAAAACCAGTTTGCAGTCGGTCAGTCAAAATAACTGAAAGCGGAGCACCTTGGAAAAAGCTAGAGAAGACTTGCTCGTTAACTAAATAGGGAGTGCTTCGCTCTGAAGGTGAAAAGCTTTTAGACAAGCCTAGATAGACTAAAACTAAAAGAGTAAAGAGCGATAAACGGTTCATTCGGCCGTTAACTCGTTAATGCGCTTTAACTGCGCTTCAGTTACTTCACTTAGTACGCAGTGTAGGCGATTCACAGCATGGCTAGTACTAAACTTTTTGTATAAGTCCGTTGCGGCGTCAATATTGGTAAACTTTGATGCGCCTGTTCCCGTTCTTCTTACAACTTTAAGCGAAAAAGGAGCGTCTAGAGTCTCGCCCTGGTAATACTTCGAAAGTCTGCCCTTAGACGAACAGCGAATATATTCAATTTTTTCACTTTCAAGATAAGCTTGTAGGGTTTCTAGACGAGCTAATTGTGCTTCATTGAAGCTTTCATAGATCTTCTTAGGAATCTCGTTGTGAACAATGGCCTTGGCATATTTATTATTCGACTTACGAAGCGTCTTCATTAAAAAATGATCGTCGTGTTCTTGGTAAGCTTCGATATCGGCCGGAATTCTATATTCATCACAAGATTGGAAGTAGCGAAGCAGTAATTGCTCGAGGCAGACTGCTCTGTAATGAAAGTAAACCATAACAAACATATGATAGCGCGACAGTAGAAAATCATCGAAGGTGACGACGGCACGTTCGGAAATTCCAAGTGTCGCTCGTCCATCTTGGTGACATGGCTCGAGATTATCAATTAACCAATCTAGATCGTATGAACCGTAGCTAACGCCGCAAAAATAACTGTCTCTTAGGAGGTAATCCATACGGTCACAGTCTAGTTCGCTTGAGACTAATTGATGCAACATCGGGAACCAGTCAGTTCCATCAAGCGTGAAGTATTCGGCGTTAGGTGTTGAACCTCGAATGAGATCAGCAACACAGGCGCGCTTTACCCCATGCTTTTGCTCAACCAGCTTGAAGCTTTCTGAGAACGAACTATCGGCGATAGATTTGATTGTATAATCTTCATGCGTGGCTTGGCGTTTACCATCCAAGTCCTTGGCATCTAAAAACTCTTTTGGAATTTTAAGCTCACCAAGTGAAGGCATCACTGATTCTGTTGAGTGTGAAAGGGGAGCGTGACCAATGTCGTGGAGTAGGCAACCCAGCTTGAAGGTTTCTCTCAGTCGCTGAAACTCAGGCTTGTGCAAATGGCCGGCAAAAAGCTTATCAAAAACTTTGCTTCCAATATGCATGACACCAATCGAGTGAATAAAGCGAGTATGGGTGGCGCCGGGGAAAATATACTCAGTTAAACCAAGTTGTTTAATATTCCTTAGGCGCTGAAAAAATGGGTGCCTGATAATAGGAGCGATCTCATCGCTAATATGAATCGAGCCGTGAACCGGGTCGCGAATTTCCACTTTGCCTCCTTAGCTGTTCTTTGGCAGCTTGGCGGCATTGGCCTTTAACCAGCGTGCTATCTCTGCGCTTTCATGCATGGGCTGACCATCAATATAAAGGCATGGGACTGTTCTTCTGCCGGTATCTGTAACTAGTTTATTGAGATGTCTTTGATCTGCCCTGATATCACAGAGCTCAACATTAATATTGAGCTCTTCAATAACTTCTAAAACCATCTGGCAGTAGGGACAGGCGTCGAAATAGTAGAGTTGAAGTTTAGGCGAACTCACGACTAATCGTCGTCCTTGCCAAAGCCTTTGGCGTAGAGTTCATCTTCGTCAAGTTCATCGACTTGTTCATCTTCTTCTTCTGGATCGTCAAAGGCATCTTCATAGCCCCAGCCGTAGCCGAACTTACCTTCGCCGTCCTCATCTTCGTCTTCATCATCATCAGAAGCTGACTTATCACCTTGTTCAAAACCTTCTTCGTCTTCATCAACTTCATCAATTGAAATCGTTTCGGCTACCTCAGGAGAAAGGTCACCTTCAGTGACTTCCACAACTTCTGGTGCAACTTCTTCAATGGTGCTGTCTTTTAATTTCTTAAGAAGTTCTTGATCAAGCTCGTTCGTAGATTTTTCTTTATAACGTGCAATAGCTTCCTCTTTAGACAATCTAAGAGCTTCAGCTTTTGACACTTTTTTAGTGGCTTTCTTTTCGACTTTTTTAGCAGGCTCTTTCTTCGTGGCAACTTTCTTTTTTGTTGCTGTTTTTTTAGTAGCGACTTTCTTCGCCGTCTTTTTCTTAGCGGCAACTTTCTTTTTTGTTGCTACTTTTTTAGCAGGCTCTTTCTTCGTGGCAACTTTCTTTTTTGTTGCTGCTTTTTTAGTAGCGACTTTCTTCGCCGTCTTTTTCTTAGCGGCAACTTTCTTTTTTGTTGCTACCTTTTTGGCAGTCTTTTTCTTAGCGGCAACTTTCTTTTTTGTTGCTGTTTTTTTAGTAGCGACTTTCTTTGCAGTCTTTTTCTTAGCTACTTTTTTTGCAGTTTTCTTTGTTGTTTTCTTGTTCGTTTTTTTAGCCACGTCTTTACCCTTCCTGCCTTTTCCAGTGATGAAGTCTAGAAGTCCCATATTTCACCCAGTATATCCACTGCATTGTGGCAAAATCAAGCCTACCACCTAACGTTTATATCTTCTTGAAGCTTATTTTTGTATCCGCCTGCTGTTTGATCGCGAACATCCTGATTAATGACAAAAATGCTGCCATCATTCTCTTCCATCAAGGAAGCAGTTAAGGCCGTCCCTGAGGGAGTCATAATTTCAAATGGCATAAACTTTGTTGAGTAATAATTCCGAAAGTTATCATATGAGCTGCCAGTCAGAGGGTTGTCGATTTGTCCCTCATCGTTGGCTCCTTGGCCTGGGCCAGGAAGATAAGCCGACATGATATGCTCTTTCTTTGCTAAATGCTCAGGCTTGCCTGTGTACCACTCGTCATAGTGATAAATCATAAAGCTATCATTGGCCGTTATTTTGGCTTCAATATAATCGCCCATGAGAACAGAAAGAGGTTTTGCATTGGCACAAGTTTCGGTGTTTTGCTGTAGAAAAGTTGAGAATCGCGCAGCAATACTAGGTGCCGTACCTGTACCTGCGCAAACACTACTGCCGGCCATCTCGACTTGGAAGCTTCCCGCATCGCCGGGAGCAGTCCCTCTATCAAGTGGATAGATAATATTGGCAGCTTTATCATAAAGGGCAGTATTGCCCGAACTTGAAGTGGCTGAAGAGGCTTTGACTTGAAGAGCGACATCGCGAAGAGCACCTAAAAAGTTTACGACACTCTCATTATTACTTTGGATATAACTGAAAACGAGATCTTTTAAACCTGCCGCAGTGGAGTAGAGCGAATTTCCACTTGGATCGATCAAAGGCCCATACAAATAGATATTTCCCGGGATGGCATTTTGTGGCGATTGAGCCGTGATCTTTAAATTTAGATTTAAATCTTCTTCATTGTTAGGAATGAGAAAGTTTTGAGTATCAAAGTAGGTTGGTTCTCTGACTTTTTTAATGGCTAGATCGAGATCGTCCGTGGTTAGGGCTCCACCAGCACCACCGGGTGGAAGATTAGATCTTAACCTTTCGAATTGTGTGCCATTGTAAAGACCAAAGCGCTCTCTTTTAACCGCGCCCATGCTGGCGTAAGAGCTGAGTTGTTCGAACGGGCTTCCGCCCCCGCCACCCCCGCCAAAATTAATCTCGGTGTTGGAAGCATTGGGAGAGCTAAAATAATAAACCATATTGGGAACAGAGAACTTGGGATCAACTCCAGTACCTGGAACACCACCGATAACATCGCTTATGGTTTGAATCCAGAAGTCTTGAGTGACAGGAATCGGAGTTCCCGGATCGAGCACACTGCCTGAGCTGGTAATCAAACCAGAAAGGTGAGGAGCTGACTTTTGTTCCGTGCCACTATCTCTTGCTTTGATCTTATTTTCATCTACGACCTGGAAAAGCTTTGGTCCAATTCTGCCGCCAAAAGGTTTAGCAGCGGCTACGGTTGAGATTTCTATGCGCTCACTAAATGGGAAAAACAAA
>PBCC01000066.1 GCA_002716825.1 Halobacteriovorax sp.
TGCAACCGGCGTTGAAGAAACACTTACGCGCTCCATTCCACCAAGGCCAGTGGCAATGACTGTTACTTTAACAGCTTCGCCCATTGTATCGTCGATGACTGTCCCGAAGATAATTTCTGCATCTTCGTCAGCCGCTTCCATAATTAATGTTACAGCTTCATTCGTTTCATGCATGGTCAGCGACTCATTACCTGTAATATTGATAATGATACCTGTAGCACCATCGATCGTAATATCTTCAAGTAGTGGTGAACTAATGGCTTCCGTAGCTGCCTTGATAGCGCGATCAGGCCCTTCGCAAGTTCCTGTGCCCATGAGAGACAGACCCTTGTTGGCCATCACTGTCTTAACGTCAGCAAAGTCAGCGTTAATATGACCAGTATGATTAATAAGATCACTGATACCGCGAACGGCGTTCAGTAGAACTTCATCTGCCTTTTTGAACGTATCAACAAGTGATAAATTCTCACCTGCAATATAAAGCAGTCTTTGATTAGGGATAGTAATTAGTGAGTCAACACTTTCTTCCAAAATTTGAATGCCGGCTTCTGCCTGACGGAATCTTTTCTTGCCTTCAAAAATGAAAGGCTTTGTTACGACTCCAACAGTTAGTGCACCTAGCTCTTTTGCGAGCTTAGCAATAACTGGAGCTGCGCCAGTTCCCGTGCCACCACCCATTCCGGCAGTGATGAAAACCATGTCAGAACCTTCAATTACTTCTGAAAGTCTTTCATAGTCGTCTAGGGCTGCTTTTCTGCCAACTTCAGGGTTAGCGCCAGCGCCAAGTCCTTTCGTTAGGTCTGTGCCTAGTTGAATCTTTGTTGGCGCCAAACTCGCAATCAATGCTTGTGAGTCTGTGTTTGCCACAACATATTCTACGCCAGAAAGGCCTGCGCGAATCATTGTGTTTACGGCATTACATCCGCCACCACCGACTCCGATTACCTTAATTTTAGCGCCATCTGTGCGGGTATTTTCCGCGTTATCTGAAATCTCGAACATAAGTTCCCCCTTACTAGAAGATTTCCTTAAAAACTGATTTGAGTGAGTCCGATAAACGACCAATCAAATCTGATTGATTTTCTACTACTTGTGGTTGCTTGAAGGTGAATGTGTTTCTGTCACGTGATTCAAGCATAAGCCCTAGCACGGTTGAGAACTTTGGATTTTGCATAAGATTCGTCATGCCACCAAATGGGGCCGGATAACCAATCTTCGTTGGTCTTTCGACTAAGTATTCACCCAATTCTTGTAGACCTTTAATCAATGCACCACCACCAGTTAGCACTACGCCACCAGTAATATCATGATCGAGGCCTCTTTCATCTATAACATTTTTGATAATACCAAATAACTCCTCAGCGCGAGCACCGAGGACTTGTGCAATTAGTGAAAGCTGAACTTCGCGTGCTTTCGTTCCGGCCAAACCTTGCACTGTAATATGAGCACTTTGATTTAGCTTTTCGGCTAATACACTACCGTGATTAATTTTGATTCTCTCTGCTTCTGCGTGTGGAATCTTTAAGGCTACGGCTAAATCATTTGTAAAATGATTGCCGCCGACTGGAATAATTTGTGAATGGACAAGTGATCCGTCTTTCCAGATCGCAATATCGGTTGTTCCACCGCCGATATCGACCAGAACAACACCCATATCTTTTTCTTCAGCAGATAATACTGATCTAGAGGAAGCAATAGGCTGAAGCGTAATGTGTTCCGCCTGAATACCAGTTGCCTCAACACACTTAATTAGATTTTGAATTAGTGAAATTGATCCAGTCACAATATGAACATGAGCTTCTAAGCGAACGCCGCACATTCCAACCGGATCTTTAATTCCAGATGTATTATCAACTCTAAATTCTTGTGGAATGACATGAATCGTTTCGCGATCGGATGGAATAACTACGGCCTTTGCCGCTTCCAGTACGCGATCAACGTCTTCTTGGGTAATTTCTTGGCCTTTAACTGCAACAACGCCTGATGAGTTAAAGCTATAGATATGACTACCGGCCACACCAATTGTGGCGCGATCGATATTAACTCCAGACATGAGTCTGGCTTCTTCTAAAGAATTTTGAATTGATTTAACAGTCTTTTCGATATTAACAACGGAGCCTTTTTTAAGTCCGTGGCTAGGATGAGTACCGATGCCAATGATCTCTACGTGATCCATAGCATTTGGCTGAGGGTGAACAAGACCCACGATTGTACAAACTTTAGTTGTACCAATATCGAGACCAACAATTACATTTTTATCATTCATGAGATTCCTTTCTCACTTTCGCTAAGGACATCCTTCCTTCGCGTTAACTCGCCACCTTGCAAAAAACAAAGTCCGATAAAAAAATTTTAGAACCGGTCGTTGAACTTGACAACCACTTTCTTGGAGTTTGTAAGATTGATAATGGCAGGAACCTTATTTTTAGACTCCATATAGCTGACCAAACGACTCAACTTGATTACCTTATCATCCCACTCGTCTTTACCTAAAAAGACCGAAGATGGGTGACCCTTCACAGACAGAATGACAGTTAACTCACCTGATTCATTGAGAATAATCTCAGAAAGTTTTTTTCTAAACACTGGCTCCATGTTGGAGACAATCTTTGTAATTTGTCTTTGAACGTCATCATCCATATTACCAACGGGCAAAGCTAGGAATGGAAGATCGCCTGAAAGTTTTTTGTCTGTTCTTAATAAAACTTCATATGTTGGATCGTATAATTCACCATTATCGACCAAAATCGCTTCGTAAGATTCAAGACCATTATTTTTATAGATCTGAACCTTCATAAGTGGTTCAGGACATTCGTAGTTAAAGCTTAAGTATTTGCGAAGTGGATCATAACTTACAGAGTAACTAGAGATGAAAGAACGCTGGTCAAGCTTCTCGCGCACAATCATTTCTTTTAACGACTTTAGTGAGCCGCTGTCTTCGAATGCTTTGACGAGTTGTAATGTTACTTTCCCGGCAGAACGCGAGGGACAACTGCCAAAAGAGGTTCTATAGCGTACTTCAGACATTCCAGGTGTCATTGACGTAATGGCATCCGAATCTAAAAGAAACAAAACCATCATCAGGCTAAAGAAAATAACGGAAATTTGATTTCGCTTCAAAATGGGCGATCTCCCGTGTCTACTTCAAGTTCAAACTCTAAGCCCAGGCTTAGCTTTAATTCGGAACTCACGATTCTTGCCAGTGATAAAACATCATCCCTGGTGGCGTTGTCGGTGTTTTCCATAAAGTTTGCATGCTTTTGGCTCACACGAACTCCGCCAAAGCTAAGTCCCTTTAATCCCATTATATCGAGGGAAAGGCCGGCACGACAAGTCATTCCGTCAAAATCATAATTCTTATACATACAGCCACATGTAGGACGATTAAGGGGTTGTGAGTCATTTCTAAGTCTTAGATAGTCCCTGATTTGGCTTGAAACTGCTTCATCTAGCCCTTGGTGCGTCATTTCAACCCAGACAATGACTTCACCTGGCCGACAAAATTTATTGTGACGATACGAAAAAGAATCTTTTGTTATTTTTTCTTCTCTTATCGAGCCATCTGTTTGAACGATTCCGACTTTGGTTACAACAGATCCAATCTCTCCCAAATTAGTTCCTGCGTTCATAAAGATAGCGCCACCAACGCTTGCGGGGATTCCCGTGAAAACTTCCCAACCTTTAATCCCAAATTTAGCAGCATGAGAAGTTAGCTTGGCCAAAGACACCGACGCTGGAAATACATATTCACTTTTTACAGAATCAAGAACACTGGAATCAAATGGAAATTCTAGATGTAGATAAATAAACTCTGCTCCATCAACCAGGAGTTGATTTGCGCCCCAGCCGAGAACTTTATATTTAGTATTTGTCTTAGAGCATAACTGCACAAACTGCTGAACCGCCTGAATTGTCTTAGCAATGGCCAGGGGCGCTCGACAGGCAAGCTTCATGGTTGAGTAGCGCGCCAAATCTGCATTACTATCAAAATCGAGGTCTGACATATTTTTAAAAATATTATCCACGCAGCTTGACCCACTCTCTAACATTTTTACCAATTGAACCTGCTCCCAAAGAGACAACTAGCTCTTGTTGGTTTTTTAACTCATCAATTTTCAAGAAAAGACTTTCTTTATTTTCAATAAGATCACACTTCACTTTACCTCGGGCATTGATAGCGGCACTGAGTGCACTTGACGTTATCCCCTCAATTGGTGCTTCTGAGGCGGGATAGATCTGACAAAGGTAGACTTGCTTGGCATGGTCGAAGCATTCAATAAACTGATTCCAACATAGCTTAGTTCGCGAGTAGCGGTGCGGTTCAAAAATAACAATTGGTTTTTGATTGCGGCTATCGACCACAGCACCTAGAGTTGCTGCAACTTCTGTTGGATGATGACCATAATCATCCACGAGCTCAAATCCGTGATGATTTGCGAGTCGCTCCAATCGTCTGCCAACACCAGAAAACTTAGAGATTGCTTCTAACATAACATCAACTTTAACACCCATCTGGTGCGCAATTGAGAGGGCGCCTAGCGCATTGAGCACATTGTGCTTTCCAGGCAATGTTATCTTCGTTGATCCAAGGTTTTCTCCCCTAAATTTAAAATCAAAGGAAGAGCCCTCTTTATCCGTTTTAATATCAACGGCTTGATAATCTGCACCACTATCGACCATGCCAAACGTTACGACAGGTTTTTTCATTTTCTCTCTAATGCTCATAAGCAATTCATCATGAGCATTAAGAGCACAAACGCCATAAAATGGAATTTGATTGGCGAATTGATTAAACGCCTCTACCAAGTTCTCTTTACTACCGTAATGATCAAGATGATCTTCATCAATATTTGTAATCACTGACATATATGGCTGATACAAAAGGAATGAACCATCGCTTTCGTCTGCCTCAGCAACCAGAAAATCTCCCTGTCCCACTTTGGCGTGTCCACCTAGGTTCCGCACAATACCACCAATGACATAAGTTGGGTTGTACCTGCTTTCCTCTAAGATTGTGGCCAGCATACTTGTGGTTGTTGTTTTGCCATGAGTGCCTGCTACTGCAATCCCTTGTTTAAGACGCATCAGCTCGGCCAACATTTCTGCTCGCCTCATGATTGGGATATTTTTTTCATGAGCGGCGAGAAGTTCTGGGTTATCTTTTTTAGCCGCAGAAGTATGGACAACCACACTTTGTGATTTAATATTGCTAGCTTGGTGTCCAATATAAATGACAGCGCCAAGCTCTTTTAACTTTTCAGTGACAGCACTTTCATTTAAGTCGGAACCCGTTACTTGATAACCAAGCGACAATAAAATCTCAGCAATTCCACTCATGCCGATTCCGCCAATGCCTACAAAGTGAACAATGACCTGAGAATTAGAATTTATATTCACAAAAGCTCCAGCGGAAGCTTTTAGAATAAACTTCCTTGAGTAGTTGTATCAGAAAAACTTGGACGTGAAAAAGGCGATGATTCACGATTTGGTTCATAAGGATCATAGGCTGGTTCTGGCATTTCTTTGGCGGCCGTATTGAGGACAGAGAAAAACAGTCCTAGTCCAAAAAAGTTGGAGAGCATTGATGATCCACCATAGCTGATAAGTGGAAGGTTGAGCCCTTTAGTTGGTAATAAACCTAAGACAACACCCATATTAAGGACGATCTGCAGACTGATGATGAAGATAATTGTGCTTGAAAGTAGCACTGCTTTTTCTTCTTTTTGTTGAAGCGCCATTCTAAAGCCTAAATACATCATGGCCATGAATAGAATGATCACCAAGCACACGCCTACAAAACCTAGCTCTTCTCCAAGAACGCTGAAGATAAAATCATTATGGGCTTCTGGGAGATAAAACAGTTTCTCATTTGAATTACCAAGCCCTAGACCAAAGATGGAACCGTTTGCAAACGCCAGATAAGATTGAATAATTTGAAAACCAGAACCTTGTGCATTCTTCCACGGATCGAGATAGGTGAACAGCCTTTGAACTCTGTAGGGTTGGGCCAAAAGAATTGGCACAGCGACGGCGATTGCGCTAGCCCCAGTCGCCCAAAATAGCAGTCTTGGAAAAGGGCTTAAAAAGCAGACAAAGCCAATAATCACCAAGCAAATAGTAAAAGTTCCAAAGTCAGGCTGGACCACAACAAGTCCTAGAGGGACAAGTAAGTTGGCAATGCCCCAACCTAATTCTTTTCTGGGAATGAGTTTTATTGGAGTTTCAAATTTTTGAAAAAATCCAATAGCGGCCAGACCTATTGTATATTTTAATAGCTCGCCTGGCTGGAACGAGAAGGCACCTAGCGAGATCCAACGATGGGCACCTTTAATTTCTAACGCAAGGCCTGGTATAAAAGTCATGAGGATAAGTGCTGTCACCATCCAGTTAAATACATGACCGTATTTAAGCCAAAACCTAAACTTTGTTTTTGAAACGATAAATGCACCTACAAGGGCAATACCAAGATAAATCAACTGCCTTGTAAAATAGTGGGCTGAATTTCCATAAGTTTCTTGAGCGTAAATATAGCTTGAGGAATAGACCATAATAGCGCCGATCACCACTAAGATTGTGGTAACTAAAATAAAAGGCGCTCTAAAGCGATCGCTATCCCGAGAAAATAACTCCATAGTTAAATTCTAACTGGCATGGTGCGGAAAAACAAAGAGTTTCAGATGGTTAGGCAAAAGCTGCCGCCAACTGAAACTCAAATAAAATCTTTTGAATAGAAAATTAGAGTTGGTAGATCAACTTTTTATAGTAGTTACCACGCTCTTCGTAATCGCGGAAAAAGTCCGTTGATGGATTGCCGGGAGAGAGAAGAATCGTATCTCCCGTTCGCGATTTTTGATACGCAAACAGAATTGATTCTTCGAATGAGCCGACAATATAAGTTTGAGGGTGATCACCCAGCGCTCTATTTAAACGCTCTTTTGATTCACCAACCAGCACAAGCACGCGACCATGTTTAATAACATCATCAACGTAAGGCTCAAACTCAATCTCTTCTATATCTTTACCGCCAGCAATCAAAATTACTGGCTGCTTGAAGCTCTCGAGGCTCTTAATCATTTCTTCCATGGTTTCAGCTTTTGAATCGTTATAAAAACTGACGCCATTCTTTTCCATTACAAACTCAAGGCGATGAGGGATGCCTGGGAATTTTTCAATGCAAATTCCGATAGCCTTGTCTGAAACATCAAGTGCCTTACAGGCAGTAATCGCCGCAAGTAAATTCTCTCTATTGTTTTGTCCGATGATTCTCATCTTCGTCACAACAAATTCTGAGTGATGATTGATATTGCTATGAACACGACGATTGTGAAAATGGGTTCCTTGAACTTCATTCATCACACCAAGCTGAACGAAAGATCTGCGCGAGTACCAATAAGTTTGGCAGTTTGCATTTCTAAAAAATGCGTTATTGGCCAAGCGATCAAAGTTCACAATTAGAATATCATCAGGTGAGAGTGACTTAACGATACTAAGCTTGGTTTCTATATATTCACTAGCAGAAGTAAAATTCTTATCCGGGTAAGTTTCAGATAATCCAGTAAAGACCACCATTCTTGGATGGAAGTTTTCTAGGCGACGTAGTTGGTTGGCTGAAACCTCTACAACGACGTAATCAATCTCGTCACTATTAGGTAGCATAGCGTATTCAATAAACGCCGAGTCGTTAGTACCGCCAACAAATACGTTTTTACCGTCTTGCTTGAGTGTAAAGCCGATCATGTGGGCAACAGTTGTACGGCCATATGATCCGCAAACTGCGATTACTGGCTTTTTACAAAGTTTATTGGCAAGTCCAAACTCGCTATAAACTTCCTTGCCGCGAGAACGGGCAAGTTCCAGCTGTGGCATATTTGGATCAACCGCAGAAGAATAGACAATGATATCTGCTTCTAAGAAGTCATCATCTTTATGCTCACCGAAAGTCATTTCAGGAGCGGGATCAATTCTCTTTAGTTTTTTAACAGCTTTGTTGAGATCAAAAATTGGCTTGATATCTGTGACGCGAATATTGCAATCGAGACGATTAAAGAAGTTGATAAGAGTAAAGCCTGTGCGACCAATGCCAACAATTAGGACTTTCTTATTTTTCAATCTTTCCATTTAGTCATTACCTCATTTTCAACGTAGCTAGAGAAACCAGTGCAAGCAAAAGTCCTATAATCCAAAAGCGCACGATCACTTTTGGTTCGGGCCATCCCAATAACTCAAAGTGATGATGAATCGGAGCCATTTTAAAGACTCGCTTCTTGCGCGTTTTGTAGGAAACCACTTGAATGATGACCGACAACGCTTCAATAACAAAGATGCCACCAATCACAATGAAAAGTAGTTCATTCTTTGTAACAACGGCCAAAGTTCCAAGAATGCCGCCAAGCGACAATGAGCCGACGTCACCCATGAATATTTGAGCTGGGTACGTGTTGTACCATAAAAAACCTACACCAGCACCAACGATTGCGGCCGCAGCAACAGTAAGTTCTCCAGCATTTTCGATATACGGAATAAGCAAATAACCAGACAGCTCCCTGTGCCCTGCAACATAGGCGAGAATCCCAAGCGTGGCCGCCGATGTCATGATTGGACCAATCGCAAGTCCGTCCAACCCATCAGTTAAATTCACCGCATTGCTAGAGCCAACAATAACGACTGATCCAAACAAAACATAAAACCAACCCATATCAATCCAGGGATCTTTAAAAAAAGGCGTATAGAGCTTGGTGTCGATTGCACCAACTTTAACCAGGAATCCTATAACCAAGATTGCAGTAGAGAATTGCCATAACAATTTCCCTTTGGCCGACACGCCCTTGGTGTCTTTTTTCAAAACTTTTAAGTAATCGTCGGTAAATCCTAGAGTGAAGTAGGAGAGCATCACCGTAATTGAGGCCACCAAAGGATTTGAGTTAAAATTGCCACAAATTGCCAAGGTCAAGGCAATGGCCGCGACAACAAATACGCCTCCCATGGTGGGAGTTCCGCGTTTTTTAAAATGGCTCTCTGGGCCATCTTCGCGCACGACCTGACCAAACATCTTGCGCTTCATAAAATTGATAAACCACTTGCCCATCACAATGGAAACAAACGCCGCAATGACGAAGGCTGCCACTGATCGAAAAGTGATATAGCGGAAAATATTAAAAGCTGAGAAGTCCCGGCTTAACGGGTAAAGCAAATGATAGAGCATCGCACACCGAGGCTAAAGTACTGGAAATAATGTTATATCGACGAGCTGTTCCAGTTGTAAAGTACGACTCCCTTTAATAAATGCTGCACTACAGCCCCATTGCTTACCGGCTTGCGAGTATTGAGCGATAAACTCGTCACGGTGTGAGAAAACCTCGGCCTTGCCGCCAAAGCCTTGATTATAAAAGTCTCCAAAGCGGCCAATGAAAAATACTCGCGAGATACCGAGACTAGCCACCAGTTTACCGATCTCTCTATGATAATTCGGTGCCAAATCACCAAGTTCATTCATATCGCCAAGGATGAACCAAAGCTTCGAAGTAGGAATTTTTTTATTTTTTGCCCATAAGACAAAGCCTTCAAGCGAAGCCCGCATTGAACTAGGGTTGGCATTATAAGCATCGAGATAAATTGTTAAATCTTTATTTCCCAAAAATACTGAACGATTATTTCTTGGAGGTGAGTACTTTGCGACTCTCTCTTTGAAGTTCTCAAGCAGTTCAGCTTGCGGCCACAACTTAAGACATAGTGAAAGTGCCATCGCCATATTATAGCGATTATGTCGCTCTGGTATTGCCGGACAATCCAATTTTATTTCTTTGCCGCTCAAATTAAGGCTGAAGCTGGAGTTGGAATCAATGAATACAATATCATTAGAGTCATCGCTCCCAATTGAAACTGTGCGGTTTGAATCTTTTAGATTTTTAAGACGAATGTCATCAGTATTTAAAATAAAAAGGCCATGAGGCTTTGCCACGACACTGCGGTAAAGTGCCGTTTTTTCCACAAAAACATTGTCCTCATTATGAAAAAACTCAAGATGAGATTGTCCGACATTAGTAATATAGCCAGCGTCTGGATCACCAATCGAACACAGGAGTTCAATTTCACCAGGGTGATTTGTTCCCATTTCAAGTACAAGGGTTTTGCTATCAATTGGCATTTCTAAAATTGTAAGGGGAACACCAATATGATTATTCAAATTGCCTTTTGTAGCATGAAACTTATTTTTCATCCCGGCCAAAAGCCAAGCCAACATTTCTTTACTGCTGGTTTTGCCATTGGAGCCAGTGATGGCCAAAACTTTATGTTCGCCAGACAAATTCCGCCAATAGCTTAGTTTTTGCTTAGCAACCATTTGCAAATATTGTGTTGTATCGGCAACAAAGTGTAACTTCGTATCACACACTTCGCACAAAATTTTTCTATTTTCCTTAGTGTCAGTGACAACTGCTTTTTGTAATCCTCGTGCGATGAGATCAGGTACAAATTTAGCTGCATCATGATGCTCTCCAACAAGCGCCACAAATAAATTATTCTCACTTAAACTTAAGCGTGAATCTGTGAACACTTGATCTTTGATTGGATTGTAGACTTCCATTATATCCCCAAAGCTTCCTTTGCGACTTTTATATCATCAAAGGGATGCTTAACACCTTTGATTTCTTGGTAGGCTTCGTGTCCTTTACCCGCAATTAAAATAACCTCGTCCTTATGCTGAGATTTGATGGCAAACTCGATAGCTTTCCTCCTATCAACTTCACAAATAATGGCCGCATTTTTTAAACTTCCAACAATGTCACTAATAATGACTTGAGGATCCTCGCTGCGAGGGTTGTCGGAGGTGACAATGACTCGACTGCTATTTTTAAGCGCGGCCTCGAGCATTAGTGGTCTCTTAGACTTATCTCTATCCCCGCCACAACCAAAGATTGTGACCAAGCTTTTGCCAGGGTATGACATTTTCACCCCAAGACAAGCATTAATCAGCGCATCAGGGGTGTGGGCATAGTCGATAATAACGTACTTCTCATCTTGAACTAAGGTTTCAAATCGACCAGGTGGCGGATTGAGTTGCGTCAAGTCTCCCATGTCGTATCCAAAGTGTGTAAAAAGTGAAAGCGCGAGATTAAGATTTTTTTGAGCAAAATGAGTTTTCAAGCTCGCTACCACATTATTTCGATCTCTTTGTGCAACCAACTTTACTCTTTTGAATCTCTTTTCAATTCGCTTAAATAGCTCATGCTCACTTACATAAAGCTGAGCCTGATCTTTCAATTTTTGAGTAATAAGCAATTTTGATTCAAAGTATTTATCCATGGTCTGATGATAGTCTAGATGGTCTTGAGTTAGATTACTCCAACCCGCAACATCAAATTCCAGGCCGTAAAGTCTATCTTGCTCGAGCGCATGACTAGAGGCTTCCATCACAACGAAGTCCAGCTTATATTGATACTTTGCAATGATAGCGCGAAGCTCTGGAAGACCAGGCGTGGTTAGCCCTTCATTTGCAACCTCTTCGTCGTTTAGCCTGATACCGAGCGTACCAATCGACAAAACGTTCATATTTTTTTGACGAAGCAACTGAGAAAGAAGGTGCACTGTCGAAGTTTTACCATTTGTTCCCGTGATCGCAACAAGCTTTAAACCTTTATTTACGGGATAGAATTCATCGACCGCACTCTTTATCAATTTTTCAAAATTGTTCTCGGCAAGACACACCACTCGATCATCTTCAACTTTAACATCACGGCTCACAAAGACTATTGAAGCTTTAGATTGCTCTAGTCTTTGGGCAAATATACTTTGAGCCCGATCTCCTTCGGCCAATCTATAAAAGACGGCATAGTCTTCGGGGCATCGATCAAGTTGACTAGAGATACCGAGGATCTTCGCTTTGTCGCTATATGGTTTGAGAGCACTCATAATCTAGGCGGGGCGTAGATCAGCTTTACAGGTCCATCTTTAGCGGCGCCCGGTCCCGGAGATTGCTCTGATACGACGCCAATACCTTTATGGACGACATTGACACCAACTTTTTCAGCAAGACTTGTGGCCGATCTACGATCAAGGCCAACAAAATCAGGTATCCCCCCGGCGATAGTCCTAGCTGCCGAACTTACAGTCTTCACAGTATCGAAGGCTTCAAGTTTTTTGGCAGCATCATCATCTTCTGCGATACGGTCAAAGTCTTTATTCTTATACAAAATATACTGAGTTACTTTCTTGAAAACTGGCGCTGCTGCTTGGCCACCGTAGTATCCATTTTCTTTGGGGTCATCAACATAAACATAAACAACAAAACGATTATCAATATTCAATGGGAATCCGACGAAGCCCGGTATATAGCCGGAATATCCACCGCGACTATCGGGCCTTTGTGCCGTACTGGTTTTACCTGCAATTTTAAAGTAAGGAATTCTAGCATTTCCGCCAGTACCATCTTCAACGGCCGAGACCAACATTTTTGTAAGGTCATTGGCAGTATCAACAGAAATGACCCTTCGTTTTTTTAGCTTTACTGAATCGTCTTTGATAATTCGTGGCTCAATGTATTCTCCACCATTGGCAATGGCCGCATATGCTGCAAGAACCTGAATACCGGTTGTCGCTATTCCTTGGCCGAAGCTGATATTTGAAAGTCGAATTGTACTCACGTTTTCTTGATCGTTGAAGATTCCTCTCGATTCGCCCGGTACCCTAATCCCCGTTTTTTCGCCAAAGCCAAAGTCCTTAATTGTTTTTTTGAGTCTTGGATAAGTTAAATCAAATGCAATTTTGGTTGTTCCAATATTAGAACTATCCTTAATGATATCTGCGACTGAAAGCCATTCATATTTTTTCTTTGAATCTGACTCGGTCACCAAATGGCCATCAATAACCATTTTTCCTTGCTCACAGTAATAATTGGTTTCCGGTTTAGCGATATGATTTTCCAGGGCCGAGGCAACTGTAAAAATTTTAAAGATTGAACCCGGCTCAATTGGGGAATTAACAAAAGAGAGTTTTCTAAACTCATTATCACTGGATCGAAGCTTATTTGGGTCATAGGTGGGGTAGTTTGCCATAGCGAGAATTTCACCCGTATCAGCATCAATAACACCAACACCACCGCCTCTTGCCTGATGGTGATCAACTGCATCTTTTAAGGCTTTCTCAGCAATCGCCTGCAAGTCTTTATCAATTGTTAAAGTTATATCGTGGGATTCTTTTTGAGCGTTATTGCTTTCAAATTTTATCGGTCTGCCTTTAGCATCCCTGATATATTTTAAGATCGTAGGCTCACCTTTGAGCTTTTGGTTAAATTCATATTCTAAGCCTGCCAAACCAGAGTTATCCACGCCAACAAACCCTAATGTTTGCGCGGCCAGGTCTCCGTTAGGATAGATACGCTTAGGAACGGCTTCAATATAGATTCCCTTTAACTTTTTAACCGCCTCTACCTGTTGATCATCAAGCCTAATTTTTGGTGCGAGCCAAGTATAACGATCACGATTTTTCACTTTGCTTTTTATTTTCGCGTAGGGAAGATGCGGCACAATTTTTGCCAACTCTCTGTACGCACTATGATCACCTTCGAGCTGTTTTGGTATGGTAAAAAGTGAATAGGTTTGAACATTAATAGCCAACGGATGCCCATTGCGATCAAGTATATGACCTCTTTTGGGATATACGGTAACTTCTCTAAAAACTTGATTTCTACTTTTTGTAAGAAGTGCATCTCTATCAATGACTTGTACTTTAAATGCCTTTACCAGAACGGCACAAAACGCGATACATAAAAAAGTGAATACAACAATGACCCTGCGTTTTAAATGCATAGCTCTACCGACCCTATGGAATAACTATAATTTGGTTTTGGCGCGGCTGGGCCAAGCCATGGGTTTTGGCCATATCTCGCAACTTATCCACAGACATGAGACGAGCTTTACGCGCTTTAAGGTCTTTATTTTCAACGCTAACTTCATCTATTTCTTTGTTGATATAGTTGACTTGATAGTCGAGCTCTACTCCCTTCATACGAAATAGTACAAAAAGAATGGCTAGGACTGTGAAAGTTAAAATGATGGGAAAGCCTCTTGAACTAAAAAAGACAGCTTTCGTTCTATCAATTAAACTTTGCGAACCTCTTGCCTTCCTGGTCATGGTCGCCATGCGCTCTACTCCTTATTTGCAAGGTGGGCGTATTTATTTTTTTCACGCTTGTATGGAATCCGTTCCAACAATCTCATTTTAGCACTTCTACTGCGAGAATTCTCAAAAATTTCGCGTGGCGATGGCAAAATTGGTTTCTTGCTCGTTTTATATAGGGGCAATTCTTCTCTTGATTCAAAATCTTTAAAGATAATTTTCGCCAGTCTATCTTCTAATGAATGAAAGCTAATAACTGCGAATCGACCGTTCATCACTAACTTTGAAGCTACCCGAGGAAGAGTGTCGGATAAAACATCTAGCTCTCTGTTAACCGCTATTCGAAGCGCCTGAAAGGTTTTCGTCGCCGGATGTATTTTTCCAAATCGTTTAGCCGCTGGATAACAACCCCGAATCAACTCGGCCAGTTGAGTCGTGGTCTCTATAGGGGCAGTTTTTCGTTCGTGCGCTATAACTCTGGCGATCTTGCGCGACAGCTTTTCTTCACCATATTCCCAAATAATATTGGCAATATCCTCTTCATCAAACTCATTGAGGATTTCAGCAACACTTTTGCCACTTCGAGGATTCATGCGCATATCAAGTGGAGCTTCATGTCGAAATGAAAATCCCCTTAGCGCTTCATCGAAATGATGGCTTGAAACTCCAAGATCCATCAGTGCGCCAATAAACCCGTCTGAGTTATGCTTCTTTAAGAACTCTTCGGCATGAAGTTCAAAGTTCTCAAAGTTGGAGTCTACCAAAGTAATATTATCTATTTTTTTATCTTTAATTAATTGATAGCCATTCTTAAGTGCATCTGGATCTTGATCAAAACTTAAAACCTGCGCACCTGGAATATTAGACAAGGCGAGGCTGTGTCCACCAGCGCCGAACGTTAGATCAGCATAAAGCCCTGGACGATTTTCAAAATGCTCTAGCACATCGTCCTTCATGACTGAATAATGGGATTTGTATTCGTTATTCAACGTGCCAGTACTTCAATAATATTTTTTTGTTCATCACTCCACCTCTCTGGCGGAGTTAGAATTGCGTGCTTAATACTCTCTGTTACTTTAATTGGTTTACTTGCTAAATCGGGAACGATTTTGGCCAATAGTTTTCTGGCATTCGCATTATTGTTCTTCATCACCTTCATCATTTCTTCAAGTGTACAATGCTCCTCTTTCCAGCAATCGTAGTCCGTCACCATCGCCACTGTGGCGTATGCAATACCCGCTTCCTTCGCAAGGTAAGCCTCGGGAACATTCGTCATACCAATGACGTCTGCACCAAAGCTGCGATAAATCGCAGACTCAGCTTTACTTGAAAATTGTGGCCCCTCAATACAGATATAAGCGCCACCTTGACCAAATTTTAGCTTTTCCTCGGTACACGCCTGAGCCAGTCTTGCTCTTAACTCCAAATTAATTGGCTCAGCAGTGGAGACATGGGCCACGACACCTTCTCCAAAGAATGTTCGCTCCCTTTTACCTTTGGTCCAGTCGATAAACTGATCTGGCAGTACAAAAAATTCCGGCGACCACTCTTCTTTCAAGGATCCAACAGCAGAAACACTAATAATATTTGTGATACCCAAGGTCTTCATGGCAAAAATATTGGCCCGATAATTAACTTCTGAAGGTGTAAATTGATGGTGCCTGCCATGGCGCGGCAAAAAGCAGGCATGATGCCCTCCTAGCTCAGCAATAACAAGCGGCGCACTCGGTGAGCCAAATGGCGTTTCGATGATCTTTTCTTCAATAATTTTTAGTTCGGGTAGTTCATAAACACCAGAACCACCAATAATTCCTAAATTTAGCTTCATATACGCCTCGCCTTGCCCTTATCACTTGTTCGTGGAAAAATTTTACACTTATCCATATGAATGAGGAAGGATGCTAGACCCAATCTTGCAAAAGAAAGACGAGATTGAGCAAAAACTTAACAACTATTTGCTCAAGGGAGCTCGTCGTGGCTTTCTGTTAAAGCGTGCCGCCACTACTTCCAAAGATGAAGTACGCAGTTCTATGCAGTCCTTCTTGGCCAAACCATCGGCCACGAGCTTAACAATTCTGCTGAGAAGCATGTTCAATTCTGGCGTATGGGTAAGTAAGTCTACGCTTGAACTATTATTTTCTCTCGTTAGGCTTGTGGAACAGGTAAACTTTGATCCGAGTGACGAGGCAACACTGCAAATTCTTAGAAGTTTGCAAACTGATGCAAGCGATACCTGCTATAGCGATGCTGTCATTTTCAAGGCAATCTTAGGTGAACGCCGCTACTGCCATCAAAATCCAGCGCATGTACCTTTAACTACCGTCAATCAATGCAAAGTTCATCTGATTTTAATCTCTGGAGTTTTTAATGAAATTTTTTCCACTGCGGCATTTGAGCGTGGAGCAAATCATTTAAAAGATCAGGGGATAATCGACTTTACAAAAATTAGTGTCAACGGGCGTAAAAGTTCGCGCCATAATGCCGAACTGATTCACCAACAATTGCTTGATATGCAAAAAGAGTTTCCAGGTAAAAAACTCTGGCTTCTTGGTTATTCTAAGGGCGGTATCGACGCGCTTCACTTTTTGCGATCACATTCAAGGCAGCACCCCAATATTGTTGGTCTATCGACTATTGCAAGTCCGATCATGGGCACCAACCATCCCAACCATAGAATTATTAAGTTTCTTACTTCTTTTTCAAAATTCAAGCTCTATAGGGCCATTGATCAAGGCAAAGATTTATTTATTCAAGGGCTACAAAATTCACTTCGTAGCGATATAAGACATTCATGGTTTTTTAGAAATCACGAAAAGCTGCCTCGTAATATTTTTTATTCCGCACTAGCTTTTCAGGCTAGCTGGCACGAATCACATATTTGGATGATGCTCACCAAGCTTTTATTTCAAAGTAAACATCCCAACGATGGTGTCGTCGATGTTCAGTTTGCACAATTTCCATCATTTTTCGAAGCCCACAATCTTGGCATCACCGATGGCCATCACTTAGTCGGAACACGATCATCAGAGTATCCACAAGAAGCTCTGCTGGAGGCTTTAATAATTTTCTTATGCTACAAGAAGAGAATCAGTTAAGTCCGCCCTTTAAGTTCATGAGTACAAGCTTACTTACCATTTTCAAAGTCTCAAACACGCCATCGCCATTGACTGCGATCGCTTCAAACGAAGGAGCATTGCGCTTGTTCAATGCTGATTGCATATCTTCAACCGCCGTTACATTTGGAAGATCTCGCTTATTCCACTGCATAACAAGCGGGATTTTTTCTAGATCGTGTCCCTGAAAAATCAAGTTTTCTTCCAGACCCTTGAGACTTTCTTGATTCGCCTCCATCTTTTCGACCTGCGAGTCGGCCACAAAGACGACGCCATCAACGCCCCTTAGAATAAGCCTACGGCTCGACTCGTAAAAGACCTGACCCGGAACTGTGTACAAGTGAAATCGTGTCTTAAAACCTCTGATCTCACCAAGCTCAAGTGGTAAGAAATCGAAGAATAGCGTTCTCTCGTTTTCAGTGTTGAGAGTAATCATTTCACCCTTATTTCCACCACTGGTTTTTTTATAGACGTGCTGAATATTCGTCGTCTTACCACCAAGGCCTGGGCCATAGTAGACGATCTTACAGTTAATCTCTTTGCGCTGATAATTTACGAACGACATTCATTTCCCCCAAAGCCAAAGAGCCGATCAATTTCTTCATCAGTCACATCTTTAAATAAATAGCCAGACCTTGTAGCAGGAGCACTCCAGTTCTCTAGAGACTCGGCCAGGCGATCACACCAGTGCTTTAATTGTCCGCGCACTGCCCCTGGTGCTATTTCTTTTTCAAAAACAAGGCAAGCATAACAAGGTCTTCCCGCTAATTCGATTGCGACAACACAAAAGCCATTCTCTCCGTCGTCAAAACCTAGCTTCAGACTATCATTGTTCTGAAATTTATTAATCTCAAGTAGAGCAACGCTAGCTTGCCAAACACCCCCAAGAAGGGCGCCCATTGAAATATCTTTTCCTTTTTCTTGATTAGAAAAAAGACAGATTCCATCTCTGTTGGCAATTAGTATGTGGTGTTTTTGCAACCGAGCACTCGGTTGAATTTTCTTAATTGAATTTCTTAGTGCATCTTGAAGATTGTCTGCCATGTTTCCTCAAATTTTCTTTCTATTTTCGAGCGCCTTGGTAATCGTCATCGAGTCTAAAAACTCGAGAGCTCCCCCCATTGGCATTCCAAAACCAATTCTCTCTGCACTAACATCATCCGGCAACTCCTGTCTTATATAAGAGCTCGTTGCATCTCCCTCGATCGAGGGATTAATCGCCAAGATCAAAGTTTTAATTCCAAGACGCTGAACTCGTTGAACAAGTCTTGGAATCCCTATTTCTTCTGGCCCAATTCCGGCCAGGGGATTAAGCACTCCACCCAGTACGTGATAAAGGCCGCGAAATTGACCACTTTTTTCAACTGCAAGACAATCAGACAGAGACTCTACCACGCAAATGATTCCAGCGGCCGCGCGCTCGCTTCGTCTACACACATCACACAGTTCCCCCTCGCTAAAGAGTCCGCATTCAATGCAATATTCAAGAGTAGCCAAATCTTTGAGTGCTTGCCCAAAAGAAACTAATTCTTCAGTTCGCCACTTAGAAAGTCCTAGAATCTGGCGAAAAGCCGTCTTCTCACCTACACCGGGTATTTTTCTAAAGTTCTCGACGGCCGCAATAATTTTTTCAGGATAGTTCAAATTTAATCCTTAGAACATTCCAGGGATTGATAAACCGCCGGTCACTTTTGACATGGCCGATGAAACCATCGTTTGTGATTCTTTTACGGCTTGATTAACAGCAGTTAAAACTAATTCCTCCAACGTTGAAACGTCATTGGGGTCTACACACTCTTTATCTATTTTGATGCTCAAAAGCTCTTGCTTGCCTGTGATTTTGATTTTCACCATTCCACCACCGGCGGAAACTTCAAGCTCTCTTGCCTCGAGTTCTTTTTGCAGCGTCGCCATCTTTTGTTGCATTTGCTGTGCCTGCTTTAAAAGATTATTCATATTTTTAGCCATATTATTCTCCCTTTTTTCCCAACTGTATTTTATCAACTTTTGTATTAAACATATCCTGTGCCATTTTTAGCATCGGATCGTTCATCAATTCTTGTTTTCGTGCTTCTTCATCTACTGCATCTCTAGCTTTTCTTTCTTGAGCCCTAGTTTGCAGACTTTCATTTTGCGCTGGGGTCATTTCAATAACTAAGCTCGCACTCTCATTAACATGCTCTCGAAGCAATTGAGTCAATCTTTGCTTTGAGCTCTCTTCGTTTACAACATCAAAAAATACTTGCCCGTCACTTGGATAGGTCACTTTAAGTGATTTCTCCTGGGCAAACATCTCTTGATCAAGGTGAGCGTGCTCGAGACTGGCCGATAAAGTTGGTGCCAGTTTCTCTAGGACTTTTAAAAAGTCTTCAATCTTCGAAACTTTAATTATTGGTTTTTTAATTTCTTCCGTGATCTCGTTCACAACAGGAGCTGAGGCTGGTTCTGGTGCGGCCACAGCCTCCGGAATTATTGGCTCAGACTTAATGGCTTTTTTTTTTGGCTCTTGTTGCGTTTGATCTAGCCCTAGAAGTCTATGGCGCAAGCTTAACTTCTTTAGGATGACAAATAGTATTGCCTCTGGTGCCAGGGCGTTAAACAGCCACGTGCTATCTTTAGACAAACTCTCATAAATCCAAAATAATTCCGCTGCAGCTACGTGCTCAACTGCTTGAGCCAGCTCTGGTTTTTTATCTAGCCACTGAGAGTTGTCTAAGTTTTCTATCAGATCAAAGAGCGACTCTAAAATGGCAGCGGTTAACGCTTTCAGTGAAATATTTTCACTCAAGGCCACTCTTGCTGCTTTTAAACATTCGTCCGCCTCGGCACTTATCATTGATGACAAGATTTGATCCAATACCTCTCGTCTCGCGACACCTAAAGACTGGGCCAAAACTTTTTCGTTAACGTGATTATCACTTGTGTAACTCAAGACCTGGTCCAGCAAAGATAAAGTATCGCGCACAGAACCCTGTCCAAGCCTGGCGATGTCGCGAACTAAGTCTTCACTTGAAAACTCAATTCCTTCACTCTGGGCAATTTTCAAAATATGCCCAGTCAGATCATTGATAGAGGCATTAACAAAGTCAAAGCGCTGGCATCTAGATAAAACTGTTCCCAATAATTTTTGCGGCTCTGTTGTCGCAAGTAAAAAAATCACATGGGCTGGTGGTTCTTCTAATGTCTTAAGAAGCGCATTGAAAGCGCTCTTTGACAGCATATGAACTTCATCGATGATATAGATTTTATAGTTACCATTAGTGGGTAAGTATTGAACGTTGTTAATTAACTCACGAACCTCATCGACGGTATTATTTGAAGCACCATCAATCTCGATGACGTTCATCGAGTTTTGTTGATGCATGTCTTGGCATGGTGAACACTGGCCGCAAGGATTTCCATCTGGTGTCAGGGATTCACATCGGATAGCTTGGGCAA
>PBCC01000067.1 GCA_002716825.1 Halobacteriovorax sp.
ATACGACGTTGACTGTTGACTCAGCAATAGTACAGCCCGGATCAGTATAGTAAGTTACCGTTTGCGTATTAAGGTCGCCGGACGTTGACTTGGTCCAAGAGGCATTAACGTTAGGACTGTTACTGCCCGCGCCTTCCAGCCAGCCTAAGGTATTAGCAGCAACTGGAGGAGTTGTATCAATCGCCATCGCCGGCGAGCATGCGGTGGTATTTGTGTTACCTGCCGTATCTGTAACAAGAATATTGAAATAATAAGTTGAAGCATCTACACCAGTGAAGCTGTGTGTCGTGATCGCATTAGAGAGGGTAATCGGTGAGCCACCAGTTGGCGTTGTACACACATTATCCTGGTAGAAACTAATCCTTTGAGATGCGACATCACCCGAAGCAGAAAGAGTCCAAGTAGCATTAATACCAGTGGCATTGTAAGGAGATGTCTGTGCCCACGCTAAAGCTGTTGGCGCAGAAGGCGGTGTTGTGTCGATACTCATGACAGCAGAGCAAGTCGACAATGAAGTATTGCCAGCATTATCTCTAGTTGTGATTCTGTAGTAATAAGAATTGCCGTCTGCTCCGTTGAAATTATGAGTCGACGCTGCAGCAGCTAAGTTTTGAGTTGTACCTTCGGCAGTCGTACAAGTTGATTCTGTATAGTAGATGATTGTTTGATTAGAAACATCACCAGATACTGATGGCGTCCAAGTAGTGTTAACTGTTGTGACATTTGAAGGAGTGGTCTCAACCCAAGCAAGCGCAGTTGCTGCATTTGGCGGAGTTGTATCAAGACGCATTGGAGCAGAACACGCAGATTGAGTTGAGTTTCCAACGTGATCTATTGAGTTGATTCTATAGTAGTAAGTTGTTCCGTTGATTCCTGCAAAAGCATTGGTTGTTACTGCGTTAGATAATGCAATTGTGCCACCTGAAGCGGTTGTACAAGTCGGATCGGTAAAGTAGGCGATTTCTTGGCTTGCAAGATTTGAATCTGGCGACAACGTCCAGGTTGCATCAACTGACGTACCTGCAAAAGGTGATGTTTGAACCCAGTTTAATGTTGAGGCGGCGACAGGAGCAGTTGTATCGACAAGAAGGCCGGCAGAACAGCTCGAGAGAGTAGCGTTACTGGCTAGGTCTACAGCGCGAACTTGATAATAATATGTGCCGTCTGAACCTGGCGTGTATGCATGAGTTACGGCAACATTTGTTTTGGTAACAGGTCCTAGTGTCGCAATTGTACAAGCTGCATCACTATAAAAAGTTATTTCTTGAAAATCGATATCTGTCGCGACAGATAAATTCCAGTTGGCGTTTATATTGGCTGAAGCAGTAGGAGTGGCTTGAGTCCATCCTGTTATTGTTGGAGCAGCAGGGGCAACAGTATCGATCGTCATCGGGTTTGAGCAGGCCGAAATTGTTGTATTTGTCGCCTGGTCAACCGTTGTAATTTGATAATAATAAGTTGAACCGTTAACACCAGTGAAGGCATTTGTATTGGTTGAAACAGAGCCAAGAGTCGTTGGGCCGCTTACAAGTGTAGAACAAGAGGCGTCGCTATAATAAGAAATTGATTGAGATGCTTTGTCAGTTGAAGTTGATGGTGTCCATGAAGAAGTCACATTAACATTATTGTGATAGGTGCCTTGAATCCAAGAAAGTGAAGCGGCAGCAACTGGCGGAGTAGTGTCTAGTAGAATAGATGAAGAACATCCACTCGTGCTCGAGTTTCCTGCTAAGTCGGTGCTAGTTATTCTATACGAGTAGGTGGTGCCATTTGTACCACCAAATGTCGTCGTTGTGGCAGCTGCTCCTAGAGACACAGGTGCACCTGAGACAGCAGTACAAGTTCCATCTTGATAGAGTTGAATACTTTGTGAGGTCAGTTCTGCATCGACTGAAGCGGTCCATGTGCCATTAAAGGCAAGGCCGCTATAAGGAGAAGTTTCAACGAAACTTAGAGTGGTTGCGTTTGCAGGTGGAGTTAGGTCAACCCTTAATACTGGAGAACATGACGAGTTCGCTGCGTTTCCAGCAGAATCGGCTACCGTTACATAGTAGTAATAAGAAATTCCATCTGAACCAGTGAAGCTGTAGCTATTATCAGTGATTGTTAGTGGAATTGTTGCACCTGCACTGACTGAACAGGCGGCATCAGAGAAGAACGAGATCGATTGTGTCGCAACATCTGAAGATGCGGAAACATTCCACTGAGAAACTACACTTGAGTTATTAGTTGGTGAAGATGTTGACCAACCAATTGATGTTGGCGCAGCAGGTGGATCAATATCGATAACCATGGCCGAAGCAACACAAGCAGATGTCGTAGCATTTGTTGCGGCATCCTGTGCTGTAATCGTGAAGTAATATGTCCCACTCGTAGCCGGTGAGAAGTTATTGGTGGAGGCACCGCCGCCAATGGTATTAACGGTACCAGTTGGAGTGGTACATGAACTATTTGAGTAATAACGAATAATTTGTGTAGTGACATCTGCTGAAGCAGATAAAGCCCAACTTGATGTTACCGGCAATATTCTTTGTGGACTAGCTTGTAACCATGATAGAGCAGTTGGCGCTGCTGGGGCAGTGGTATCAACTCTCATTAACGATGAACAAGGAGTTAGCGCTCTATTGTTGGCGTCATCAGTCGCAGTAATTTGGTAATAATAATTTCCATCACCAGGTGCACTATAAGGATAACTAGATGTACCAGGGGAAAGAGTTGCATCAGCTCCTAGACTCGTAGAACAACCAGAGTTTGAATAAAAGCGAATCGTTTGACTAACAACGTCTGGGTCTGTTGAAGGTGTCCAAGTGGCCGTAACATTATTCGAGTTATAAGGAGAGGTCTGAACCCAGTTTGCACTCGTTGGTGCAGGTGTTGGAAGAATACTATCCTTCGTCATACTTATAGAGTCTGGAGTTGCAGAAGAGTGAGTGGCCGTGACAGTGACCGCACCTTCAGCTAGTGAAGTTAGATCTAGTGTCATGCTCCATGTCGATGTTCCAGAACAAGTTGTTGCAAAGTTGAATGCGTTGATCGCAAGATTAACTGGTGTCGCTGGCTGAGAACAAGTTCCAGAGATCGTAAGAGCCGCCGTATTGTTGGCGTTGATATAAGTTGAATCAAGCGGACTTAAGATAGTTACAAATGATTGATTCAGTGCTTCGAGTTGAAGTGAATCAGTCGACATCACAAGACCATCAAAGAAATTAATACTTACGTTTTCAATAAAGTTTCCGACAGGGGAAACAGGAGTGTTAAAGAAAACTTGAATCAAACAAGTCGCTGCTGGTTCAAGCGTGCTGCCACAAGTTGCAGGTGAACCAGGGTATGTACCGCTACCAAAAAATTCAAAGGGAGCAGTGATCGAACCAGTCATTAAGGTTGCTTGAGTTTCACCAGTATTTGAAACAAGAATTAGAGTAGGTCCACTAGGCGAGCCAGCATTGTGAGTTCCAAAATCGTAAGAAGGTGCATATTGGAATTCGAGTTGTGCTTCTGTATTACCTTTTAGCGGAAGAGGTTCAACCAAAGTCGCAATTTCAGCACCAGTAAAATATTTTAATGTCGCTGTTGCTTCAAACTCGCCGGCCAAGAAAGGTTGAAATGTTAAGTCGATCGTACATGACTCGCCAGGATTCAAACCAATAGCACAAGTTCCTGTTGTTCCTGGATAACTACCACCGGTATAAGTTAGGTAAGTGTTAGGATCTGTGAAGCTAAACAACATTGCGCTTGCAGCTTTGTCGCCGATATTTCTAATTGTTACAGTGTGTTGTTTGGTTGTAGTTCGAAGCGTGTCTACAAGTGGAGATTCAATTGCAAGCTTTGCTTCAGTGAAACCTTCAGACTCGACACTAGTATCCCCGCATGATGAAATCATGGCAGCGATGGCGAGCATGAATGTTAATCTTGCAAAAATCTTGTCCAGACTTTTCTCCATAAAAATTTAGCAAAACGTTTTAAAACAAATAGTTCCGCTTCTTTAATTTTAAGGGCTAGTTGCACTTTATTCTCTGGTCGGTATTTTTTGCTCCTTAACAAGCCAGTATCTTCAGTAACTTGGACGACTTTTGACTCCTAAATGTTGCGGAGCTAAAAGCTTGGTCTTTGGCAAAAGTGCCACAAATAAGAAGTTTTTAGTGTTAAGTAATTGAAATTCTTGATTTTTATGCTCAATAAATTGGTCTCAATTTTGTATGGAAAACTTGACAGTTCTTCTGGTTGCGACACTTGTGATTATTTGAACATAACTATCGCAATTTTATGAAACGCCGCATTTAATTGAGTGAAACAGTAATTATTTCTAGTAGTTGTAAATTTTTAGATCAACGATACAATTATTTTACGGACATATTTTTTAGATCGCTAAAGGCGAGAAATATAATTTTTTCTTCAAGGATGAATGAATGAGACTTTTAGGGCTAATTTTGTGCGCAGCCATCACGGCCAGTGCCTGTAACTCCAATAAGTCAGAGAAGGTCGAAATATCTGACAAAACTCGCGATATTGATAAGTCAGCTTATTCTCTAGGCGTTCAATACGGTAAAGGTTTGCAGCAATTAGACTTTGATCAAAAAAGTCTGGAGCACCTGATTACCGGTATGCGCGATTATCTGAAAGGCGAGCCACAGATTAATAATAACGACGTCCAAGTTTACGCAAAAGAGATCGATAAACTTCTCACAAAGAAAAGAAGTGAAGTTGCTAAAAATGAAAAAGAAAAAGGTCAGCAATTTGTTGAAAAACTTCTAGCAGAAGATCCAGATTATAAGGTTAGCCCATCAGGTCTTGTTTATAAAATTATCGAGCAAGGCGCTGTTGTTAAAAATATTTCTAATGAAGCGCAAATAGAAGTTCACTACGACAGTTATCATATTGATGACAAAATGTATGAGTCGACGGCCAATGGCAATGCGAGACTACTTCCTTATAAAGGAATTTTCCCCGCATGGCAGGAAGCTTTTCAAATTGCAGGAACAAATGGCGAGATTATTATTATTGCTCCGTCTGACCTAACTTATGGCGATAACGGTGCCAGACCTTATATTATGCCTGGAGAACACTTGAAGTTTAAAATGAAGTTCTTTAACTATCAAAAAACAAAATAATGACAGCGCTCAAGCTTTGTCTTCTATTTTTAGTGTTAATACAAACTGGGCATGCACGCTCGATTTTCGGGAAATATTTATTATTACCGATTGAGTCACCCGAAGAGAGCTTTTCCTATGAAATAGGCGAAGCATTTATCTCCAATTTAGAGGAAGTTGAGTTTGAAAACGCCATTAATCTCAATACCAAAGCGGAGCTCGATCAAGCGCAGTTAGAAGAATCAAATAAAGACTTTAATGAGCTCCTGTTTAATTTTGCGATTAAAAATAATGTCGACCTGCTCTTTAAAATAAAAGTTGAAAAAGTAAAAGAAGATAGCAAGCTTACACTCACGATATTTAATAAGTCGAAAGTAGTTTTATTCTCAAGAGAGAGTATTTATGACTATAAAACGACAGATGATTTTTCAAACCGACTGAAACTATGGATCAAAGAGTTTAAGGCCGTTCTTCCTCCTGTCGGAGAGATTGTTGGTATCGACAAAGGACGCATTGCCATTAAAATTGTTCACGGCGTGCAAAGTGCAAACTACGTAGGAAAACCCTTTCATATCGGTCCGTTTCAATTTAACTCAGAGCTCAGCGAAGATTCGTATTCAAGAATGGGCGCCGTAACCGATTTTATAGGTCCAAACTTTGAAGGTTATGTTTACGCCGATTATCAAAAAGAAAAAATCAATGTCGGTGACTATCTCATTTTCTTAAATAAAGAGTCGAAGTCAGCGATTAGTAAAGAAAAGATCTCGATGTCAGAGACTTGGTTTAACTATCTCAATTCTCCTAAGTTTTCACTTCTCGATTGCTCGTTATTACCACTGATTGGAAATGTAGATAGTGATGGAAAACTCTTTGAGAAATTAGTTACGCGTATTGAGAAACAAAAACTTTGTAAGTTTAGAGAAAATCAAAAGCTCAACGAGATGTTGTCAAAGTACAAGGGTGATCTCGAAGAGCACTTGAGTAATGAAACGGTGCTTAGTAATCTTGCCGAGATATTGAGAGTTGGAGCTCTATTTAGATTAGGGATTTACCGAATTATCAATGGTGTCAGCTTGAAGTTCGATGTGGTCTCTGAAAATGGCAAAAATATCTATTATTCTAAGTATCTGGTTATCGAAGATTATGATGAAGATTATATTTCAGAGCTTTTGATTGGCTGGATTGTCGATTATAAAAAGAACCTTCCCCTAAACGGAAAAGTAGTCCAAATTCGCGGTTCAAACCTTTTAATTGATATTCCTGCAGGTCTTGTTGAAGGTACAAAGCAAGAATTTAAAGTCTTAAGGCCTACTTCTCTTCGCTACGAAGAAGTGAATGGTAACAGACAGATCAGCTGGAAAACGAAAGAGATTGCCTACGGAACGATTGACTCGATCAACAAGCTGCATTCCATCGGGTCTCTGTTTAAGTTTGCTGATAAGGATGCCCGTGTCTTAGAAGGGGATTGGGTTGTTATTGAAAATTTAAGCTATCAAATTAAGGAAGAATCCTATTTGATTAAAAAGCATAATCTAAAAAATAATAGAAATATTGGTTTGGCTAAGATTTCGACTGAATTCACGAATGTGGCCACAAAGAAAAATAATGAAACTATTCTAGGTATTGGCCTCGGCTTTGACTTTTACCTCCCATACGGTTTTTTACTAACAGTTGAGGGAGTGAAAAACTTATCTGGCGGCGATCAAAGTATTTCTAATAATAACTTTAACTTCTCCTTAGGCTACTCCTTCACACCAAGGCTATATGATTTTTTCACTTTCGTAGACGTCTTTGTTGGGAAAAGAATCGTTAACTATAGCCTTGCTACGCTTGGTGAACGAGGGATTGGTAACATGAAGTATGACGGCTTTTACGTCGGTGTTCGATCAGAGATACCACTTTATAAGAAGTTTTCTGTACAAGGACAGCTTGCTTATATCCCAAGCGATACGGTGACTAATACTGATACTTTGTTTGGAAAAGTGAAGGGCTCCAATGGTTTAGACATTAGACTTATTGGTAAATACTTTTTAACCAATACAACGCGTATGTTCTTCGAATACCACCATAATGTTTACTCTAGTACTTATGATGGAGTAGATAAGGTGAAACAAACAATTTCCTCTGACTTGGTGAAAATTGGCTACGGCATTGAGTTTTAATCATGAGTGATCAGGAATTTAAGCTAGATAAACTTGATATTGAAATTCTAAGACGCTTGCAAAAAAATGCTAGAACCCCGTATCAAGATATCGCTGACGAGTTACTCATATCTTCCGGAACAGTTCATGGCCGACTGGCAAAATTGAAAGAAGCTGGTGTTATCACGGGCTCTAAGTTTGTTGTCGATCCAAGAAAAATTGGACTTGAGGTGACAACTTTTATCGGAGTTAACCTTCGCTCTGCCAATGACCTTAAAAAAACAATTGAGATTATGCAGGAATTTGAAGAAGTCGTCGAAGTGCACTATACGACCGGTCAGTACGGTTTATTTGTTAAAGTTATGGTGGAGAGCACCCGAGCGCTTCATAGCTTTTTGCTGAATAAACTTCAAACAATTCCGGAGATTCATTCAACAGAAACATTTGTGTCTCTCGATAATCCCATTCAGCGCGAAGGCAAACTGCCACAGATCAAGTAACTATTTATGATAGGGATGACCACTTAAGATTGTGTGTGCTCTATAAAGTTGCTCGACGAGTAACACTCTTGCAAATTTATGCGGATAAGTAAGTAGAGAGAGTGAGCACAACTCTTGAGCTCTATCTCGAACTTCCTGTGAAAATCCAGCGGCACCACCAATAACGAGCGCTACTGGCTTAGGCCCTTCAATTAATGAGCCCAACCAATTAGCAAATTGAACACTGTCTCTTTGTTTTCCATTCTCAGTGAGAAGGACAAGGTGATGACCAGCGCACTCCTTGAGAATATCTTTACCTTCAAGGACAACGTCTTCAGAACGAGCCTTAAGCTCTCGAATTTCAAGAAATCCAGCAGGTAGACGTTTGAAGTAGTCGTGTTCGAGAGATTCGAAGTTTTTGTCTTTTAATTTACCAACACAGAAGAGGCGGATTTTCAGAAAAAGCCTCTTCCATCAGGGCCGCTTGGCTTTTGTGAATCGTCTTCTTCGCTAACATAATAATCTTGAGGAATGCCAACATGCTTTGCCGTATTCCAAAGACCATCGAGATCATAAGCTGAGCGTGAGCTGTCGAGGAAAATATGAACAATAATATCGCCGATATCCAAGAGAATCCAATCAGCTGTTGATGCCATACCTTCTCTCGATACAATCGAATGACCGGCACGCTTCATTTGGTAAATCACTTCGTCGGCCATGGCTTTCGCCATTGTCGAGTTGGTTGCCGAGCCCATAACAAAGTAATCAGCGAGAGAGCTTTGTTTTGCTACATCGAGAACTTTTAAGTTAACGCCCTTAAGGTTTCCAATAATCCATGTACTCGCCATGGCAATATTAAGTGGGTATGGATAAGAATCATCTTTAATAATCTTATCTACTTGGGCATTAATGAAATCATTAGACATAACTTAGTTTCCTCTTCCAAGACTCTGTAGCATCAAGGCTTTAACAATATCAACATTTCTTCCCGACACTGATGAGAGCGGGAGCACTCGCTTATCGAGCGCTTCTTCAAAAAACTTTTGAATTTTAGTAATTTCTTCTTCTGTCATAGCATCAATTTTTGTCAGACAGATGATCTCGGGCTTAGTCATTAATTTGTCGCTATATTTCTCTAACTCAGCTCTAACTGTGACGTATTGATCGAAGGCTTCGAATTCATCGAGACACCAAGAAACATCAACCAAATGTACGAATGCTTTGGTTCTTTCTATATGCTTTAAAAACTTAATACCCAAGCCTTTACCTTCGGCTGCATCTTCAATCAGACCTGGAATATCGGCCACGACATAGGAAGAGTCCTCATAGGCCACGACACCAAGGTTTGGTTCTAAAGTTGTGAAAGGGTAGTCGGCAATTTTTGGCTTAGCTGCCGAGATGACGGAAATCAAAGTTGATTTACCGGCATTGGGCATACCAATGAGTGCAATATCGGCCAAGAGTTTAAGTTCTAGATCAACTTCAAACTGTTCGCCAGGTTTTGCGGCCGTGACTTTTCTTGGAGCTTGATTGGTGGATGTTTTGAAGTTGGCATTGCCAAGTCCACCGCGACCACCTTCGGCGATCATAATTCGTTGACCAATCTCCGTGAGATCCGCCACCACTTCCTGAGTTTCAGTTTTTCTAACAATAGTTCCCACCGGTACTTCGATGACTAGATCATCGCCGTACTTTCCGTGGCATTGTTGGCCAGAACCGTTCTCACCATTTTTAGCACGATAAACTTTACGTCCGCGAAACTTAACAAGCGTGTTGAGCTTATCGGTTGCTTCGACATAAACGTCACCACCATTGCCGCCATCGCCGCCATCTGGTCCACCGAGAGGAACGTGTTTTTCACGTCGCATGCCTGAGCATCCCTCGCCACCGTTGCCGCTAATAACTGTAATTGTGACTTCATCTATAAACTTCAAGTTTCGCCTCTATAAAAAAAAAGGGAACCTCTTAGAAGTTCCCTCTCTCTAATGATTTTCTTAACTACGCCATTAAGCTTCGACGACAGAAACCATTTTGGTTTTTTTGTCGAGCCAGCCAAATTTTACGAAGCCATCGTTGAGAGCGTAAAGAGTCCAATCTTTACCAACGCCAACGCCTTTACCAGCGTGGAACTTCGTGCCTCTTTGGCGAATGATGATATTACCAGCGATTACTTTTTGACCGCCGAAAATTTTAGTACCTAGGTATTTTGGGTTCGAGTCACGTCCGTTGGATGTTGAGCCGCCCGCTTTCTTATGTGCCATCTTAATAGCTCCTAATTATTTCTTATTTTAAAAATTTCTCAGCATTTTTTGATTTAGCTTCAATCTTAGCAACGTTACCTTGGCCATCAGCAACTTCAGTAATAAGAAGAGCTGTGTAAGGTTGACGGTGACCATTTTTCTTACGAGTACGGCCTGGCTTACGAGTGAAGACAATCACTTTGCGAGACTTGTCTTGTTTAATAACTTGGGCGCTAACTTTTGCACCTTTAACAGTTGGAAGACCAACAACTGATTTCTCTCCACCAACGAAAAGAACTTTGTCGAAGTCTACTGCTTTACCAACTTCTGCTTCTAGCTTTTGAACATCGATGATGTCGCCAGCTGAAACGCGATACTGGTGACCACCAATTTCAACGATACCGTACATATGAACTCCACGATAATGACAAATCCAGGAGGCCGAAGCTCTTGCATTCCCTGGCGTTTAGTCTGTTTAAGCATTGGTTTATAAACGCTTTAGAGGCCTGAGTCAATCGAGCTTAGGCAGTTTTTGCCTCGCGCAATTTTGTCACTCAATAAGATTTCTGGTCTGGGCGATAAGAGAGGTGGAGGGCAAACGCCATGACGACACAAGTACCTGAAAAAACGATGAAATACTTTCAATATCAAAAAGGTCACAAGCTTCCAGTTTTTGTGCGTTTTGATTCGACTTCGTTTGGATCCGATCTTGGTAAGGTTTTGGGCGCGATGCGTTTCTCTGAGACAACTGAATCTGAATATAATGACGCGTTAAAGCACAGCAAGGATACGCGTATTCTTGATATTCAAGAAGCCTCGCCAGCAGTGGCCAGGCAGATTGCCTATGTCGCCAGTAGCGATCGCTACGGTGCCGAGAGTATCGTACCAAAAGATGGTTACAGAGTTTATCGCCATAAAAATGTCGCTCTTATCGTTTACGCTTTTAGTGCCAATGAATGGAGTATGGGTTGTGACTCAAGCTTTGGTAGCGATGATTCTCAGTGCCGCGTGGTGATTAACCGCTATCTTAGTTGGGCGCTAGCACCACATGGGATCGTTGGCTTTTGGGGCGTGCCGGTTGAAGAGGGCATCGTTGTCATGAATCAAAGAGACAGCCTCGGTGAAGCCGTCTTTGTAGATGTTCGCGGTCGCAGAACTTTTTCAATTGATGGCAGTGATCGCATGAAGGCGCGCTTTCGCGTGATTCGTCTCGATGGATCTCTTCATAATAAAAATCTTAAAATGAATAGCTCAGAGATGATGGCCTTCTTGGCCGCTTCAACTTCTTTCATCGATGCCTCTGGATTATCTGTTGGCATAAGACAATTGATTCAGTCCATGGCACGCGACGTAGAGGGCCTAGTGCATCCACGTGAGAGCTTTAAACCAAGAACTGACTTGTCATTGTAAATGCTTAGAGCGACCATGTTTGCATGGTTGTAGATTTCGATCCCATTATTTTTTCTCTAGGTCCCGTCGCTGTTCGTTGGTACGGGCTGATGTATGTTGTTGGCTTCATCATTAGTGGGCTTCTTCTCAAAGTCTTATCGAAGCGTGGATTTTTTCCACTTCCAGCCACAAAGATTGACTCTCTAATTACCCATATGATTGTCGGTATGTTCTTAGGTGCAAGAACGGCCTACGTCTTTATTTATAACTGGGATTATTATCGCGATCATCTAAGTGAACTTGCCATGGTATGGCAGGGCGGACTGAGTTTTCACGGTGCCATCGTTGGTATGATTCTCGGTGGCTATGTCTTTGCTAAAAAAAATGGATTAAGTTTTTTCCAAGTGATGGACAATACCTGCTTGGCCGGTACTCAAGGATTATTCTTTGGACGTATGGGAAACTTTATTAATGGTGAACTTTACGGTCGTGTGACTGACTCATCTTTTGGATTAATTTTTCCTGCAGGTGGTCCTTACCCGAGACATCCTTCTCAGTTGTACGAAGGTGTGTTTGAAGGGGCTGTGTTAACTCTTATACTTTGGCTCCTGCTACCAAGAGTTAAGCGCTATGGCGTCATCTCTGCCGTGTTTTTGATTGGCTACGGAGTTTTCAGATACTTCATTGAGTTTTTCAGAGAAGCCGATGCGCAACTTGGTTATTATTTCGGCGGCACCACGACGATGGGGCAAATTCTCTGTCTTATCATGATTGCTTTTGGTGTGACTTGGGCGATCTTTGCCATGAAGAAAGGAAGAGAAGTTACTCTTTCACCTCAAGCCTAAGAAAGCGAATCAATGTCGGCTTTGGCTCTTTCTCTTCATTACCTTCTGGATAGACGGCGTAGTAAATGGGAAAACAAGTAATGGTACAAGCTCCGGCATAGACATGACGAAGCCCATCTTTATTTTTCCACTGATAAACCGCAGTCCCTTCTTTGTTTAAATAACTGTCTTGCTTTCCAAGTTTGTTAATCAACGCTTGGTGAAATAGATCGTGAGAAAAATACTGTGGCAGCCTTGCCATGAAGTCTGTGAACTTTCCGTCCTTAGACTGAGCGAGCACAGGAAAGACATAGCGAAGATGTTTCACCTCAAATCGAAGTGAGGCAACCGAGCCTTCGTTTGCGAGCTCTTTAGACTCACCAGCTGCCTTAACATCTTGGCCGGGGAAAAATTTATCCAAGCTTTTTAGTTCAAAATTATAATTCGGCGGATCAACTTTGCTCGAGCAAAGTAGTGGGAGTAGGGCAAGAAATACGAGGACAAGGCTTTTTTGCATCATTTGTAAGCTTCTAATAATATAGTGTCACACCACTTAGTGTTTGAATAAACATCGTTACGACCAGAACGATCACGAGCTGTATAAGAAAATAGGCAGCGATTTGATCCATAGTCTGTATTGTAGCACGGAGAAATAGAATGCAAGAATCCTCGAAAAAAGAAGCAAAACTTATCGGTATTGCCATGGTCGTGGGCCTAGGCTTGGGTCTGGCACTGTACTTTAGCGGTTACTCAGATCTCGTCGCCTATATTAAGCCGATCGCCGATATCTTTATTCGACTTCTTAAAATGGTGATTGTGCCCCTTGTTTTCTCTTCAATCTTTATGGCCATGATTAATCTTGGAACGCCCGAGGCTCTTGGTGCCATGGGGAGAAAAGCGGTTGGATATTATTTTCTAACAACTGTGGTAGCGGTGTTGATTGGGCTTATATTCGTTAATATCATTCAGCCGGGTGTAGGCGCCGACCTAGGTGGAGCAGGACTACAAAATCTGTCTGAGCACATGGCCGATAAAGTCAGCTCTCAAGAGGGTCTGTTTCAAACTATTATTGGCGTACTTGTGAGCGCAATTCCAACAAATCCAGTTGGATCTCTTGCCACTAGTGAAGTCTTACAAATTATTTTATTTGCCATGTTCTTTGGCGTCGTTGCTCTTTATCATCCAAAGAATTCAAAACCAGTTGTTAGTATCATGCGTTCTGTTGAGCATATGTCATTAGCACTAACTCACGGAGTGATGAAGCTAGCGCCCCTTGGGATTTTTGTTTTGATGGTCGACGTCATGGCAAAGTCTGGCTTTGATGCCATCGTTTCACTTTCTAAATATATCGTCACTGTCGTTGCAGGTCTTGGCTGTCACGCCTTGATTCTTTTGTTCATCGCTTCGTGGCGCGCGAAAAAATCTCCATTTCAAATTATTAAAGATGTAGCTGCACCACTTCTAACAGCCTTTTCAACTTCTTCTTCAGCGGCAACTCTTCCAATCACGATGACAGCAGTCGAAGAAAATCTAGGCGTTCGTCGCGATACTGCAAAATTTGTACTACCACTTGGCGCAACCATCAATATGGACGGGACAGCGCTTTACGAATCTGTTGCAGCCATTTTTATTGCCCAGGCGTACGGAATTGATCTCAGCATTGGACAGCAGGTTGTGATCTTTATGACGGCATCTCTTGCCGCAATTGGTGCAGCCGCTATTCCGGGTGCTGGTTTGATTACCATGTCGATCGTTCTTGGAGCGGTGGGACTCCCACTTGAAGGGATTGGTCTGATTTTAGCAGTGGATCGCTTCCTCGACATGTTCAGAACTACAGTAAATGTATTTGGTGATTGTGTGGGTACAATTGTGGTCGATTCCATGATGCCGCCAGAATCCTTTAAAGCTGACTCAGGTGAAGTCGAAGAAGACCCCGTCTTTACTTGAGTATTGCCAACGGTTATTGGCAATAACCTTCTTGTTGACCCGGATTTAGCATTCTGGGAGAATGACCGATACAATAGGGAAGTATGATACTTCCCTTTTTTTGTTTTCAAGGATCAACCTGCATGGTCAATAAAATTACAGTCTCATTTTTCGCCTTATCTTTATTTTCATCGTGTGCTCACAAACAAGTCTCTGAACAAGCTGTTGAAGTAACTCAAGCGACTGAAGTCGCTAAGAAAGCAAATAAGGCCACCGTCATTCATCAAAATGAATCACGTCTCATCGGTTCATCAAAAATTGTAGACCCTAATGATCACTACAGAAAAACTTATTACCTTTATGGTGCTGAACATTTAAATCTAGAAAATTATTATTTTGATATTCCTGTTGTTTATAACGAGCCAGTAAAGAAATGGATTAATTATTTCGTTAGTCGTGGTCGCGACTGGTTTGAAAGATATTCAGCTCGCGCTGGTCGTTACGCCCCAATGATGGGCGCTATCTTAGAAGATCAAGGTCTTCCAAGAGATCTTATTTTCTTGGCCATGGCCGAAAGTGGATTTAATTCAAAAGCAAAAAGTTGGGCCCGTGCGGTTGGTCCTTGGCAGTTCATGCCATTCACAGGCAAACGCTACGATCTGCATATCGATTGGTATGTGGATGAACGTTACGATCCAATCAAAGCAACTGTTGGCGCTTCAAAATACTTGAAAAAACTCTATGATCAATTTGGTTCATGGGAGCTGGCAGCAGCTTCTTATAATGCCGGCGAAGGTAAGATGGGTCGCGCTATCAAGATGTATAACACGACTAATTTTTGGGATATCACCAAAGGTCGCTACCTAAAGCCAGAAACAAAAAATTATGTTCCAAAAATTATGGCACTCGCTATTATTGGGAAAAATCTCAAGAGCTTTGGCTTTGAAGATATCGACTTTCATGAAGAGTTAGACTTTGACGAAATTGAAGTTAAAGGCGGCATGGATCTTATGGCCATGTCAGAAGCCTTGGGTGTGGAGCTTGAAGAAATTCAACGCCTCAATCCAGAAGTCATGCGTTGGTTTACTCCACCAAATGTAGAAACTTACAAGCTTCGCATTCCGGCCGGTATGACGGCCACTTGGAATGAGTGCTGTAAGGAGCAAGAGTTTAAAGCAGTCGCTTTCATGGAATACAAAATGAGATCGAGCCGCTCTGATCTTGCTGATGTGGCCAGAAAGTTTAAAATTAAAGATGTGGGAGTGCTTGAACATATCAACGGCTTTAGCGCTAAAAAACGTTTGGAGCGCGGCCAGGTGGTTTATCTTCCATTTAAGCAAGGCCAAAATATTCGCGATAATATGTACGCCGATCTCTACGAGCGTCCAAGAAAGAGCGTTGTTCGTCGTCGTAAATACAATTCTCGTATTAAGACAGCACTTCGTCGCGGAACTAAAATCTCAAATCCATCACGTTACTACACAGTTCAAAAAGGAGACTCTCTTTGGAGTGTTTCACGACGTGTAGGCGTTCCGATGGATACTATTATTGCCAGTAACTATAATTTGCTCAGAGGGCGAATGATTAGGGCCGGCGATAAACTCGCAATTGAGTAAAAAATGAGCCGGCCATGAGCCGGCTTTTTTTTTATGCCACTTCGTAAGAAATATTTTTAAGCTGATCTGCTGGAACCTTGCTTGAAACGCCTAGGATTTCGATACCTAGCAATCGACCATCGTTAGACTTATCAATCATCAAGTCAGGCCTAAGCTCTTGCGTCTCATGAGCAGGTGTTTGATCATCGAGCTCAATATAAAGGGCATCAGCATTCTTATCGTAGGTTATCTTCATGGCACGATTCCTTTGTAAGTTCGATCAAAGTGGTGCTTGTACTATAGCCCAGCGTTCCAGTTGATTCTATTGCACATAGAATCAATTCTTATAACAACCTAAGTACTTGAGTTCAGGAGTAATTCTTTTCTTCAAAAGCAATTTATTAATGGGTAAACTCTCTCATTCACAAAAACGGAGTTTTTAGTGTCCTATTCAGTACTGCGCACACTCAAGAAAGAAGACGATAGAAAAGTTGAAAAGAAATTCATCAGGCATTTGGTGATAGGCGAGGACTTATTCGCTGTCGCTCACACGCAAAAATTACAAGCCAAACTGCCAGTCGAAGAGATTGGTCTCATCGTTGAAAAGAAATTTTCAACAAAAGATATTCTTCCAAAGGGTGCTTCAACTCTAAGAGGCGAAGCTAACGTTGCCGCGCTTAAAGAGCTTTATCCTGAAGCGATCAAAGCCGAGTACGAGCGAGTCGCGCGTTTTATCAAAGAAGGTAAGTTTAAAAAGTTTGGTGGCAGATCAAAACCTGAAGCACTTCTTTGGGGTGAGCATTTCTACGTTGATCCTCGCGTTGATATTGATCTTCAAAAACTTTTTCCATTTCTTGAAGACGAAACGCTTTACGACAAGCTTCCGGCCTTTGAAGAAAAACTCAAATCTATTAGTAAAATTAAGTCTGATGACCTAGTTCAAAATGCATCTTGGGCGGTTGAATGCGCTAGCGGCACAACGTATGAATGTGAGCATTTATATTTTGCTAAGGGTCCGGCCGAGTTTTTAAATTTAGTTGCCAATAAATCAGGTCTTTCATCCGACTTTATCGAGTGGTGTGAAGCCACACAAACACCGGCCACACTTTATCATCATTGGAGCTTCACAAAGCCTGTGATTGATCGCACAGACACAATCTTTGTGCCTTATAGTTACACCCATGAATGGGGACACGCCGTGGTTGAGTTTGTCGCACTTGAAGGTGAAGCTCAAGAAGCGCGCATGACGAGTTTTATTGAACCAGAACAAACCAGTGAAGAAGATCTTGGAAAGAAGATTAGACTCTATAAAAGAAATCTCGAAAAAATTTGTCCCGATGTAGCCAAGTTCGCTAAGGATGAATATCTAGCTCTCATGCCAACGAGTGTGAATGCCAAAAATGATGATGCCGGCTTTCAAAACTTCATGAGTCAGCTTGAAAATTTAATTTTTATTGGTGAGCAGGGCGCGAGTATTAATGATGTGAGCGAAGTCTCGCATCTTATGCGTGGACTTAAGATTTATCACGAAAATTAAGCAAGAAATCAAAACTTGATCAAAACGCTTCGGCCATTTTTCCTAGGAAAAATGGCTTTTTTAGCTTTTTGGGCAAAATTATTAAAAAATATTTTCAATTAAAAAACGATCAATTTTACTGTGTGCGAAAATTGACACAATCACGACGATGTAAGCAGTAGGGGCAGTCGTTTACGACACAAAGACCAATGCCCATAGGAGGCTCGAGGTGCGCAGTGCATGGGGGCAGTTTCGAAGATTCCAAAAAACTTCTATTCTTTAATGCAATGTTCGTTAGAATTTGGTGTTTGAAAAACTTTATGCAAAAAAATCAAGCCGCTTAATTGTTGACAAATATCTCGTACCTTCTGAAAATCAAAGCTGATTAAAATTTTTTGTTCCAATAAGGAAAATCGATTACATATGTAATCAGATCTTTTTCAAGGAGAAGATTGAATGAAAAAGCACATTGCTATCGCAGCTGGACTAGCCGTCCTATCAACTAGCGCTTTCGCTACGAAGTCTCGTATGGAAGCTCTTGGTCAAAGTTCTTCACGTGGATCTTTCTTTATCGAAGACACACGTAACATCTTTAGAAATGCTTCTAAAGTGAACGACATGACTAATTACGTAGTGACTGAATGGGGTACAGACTCAGCAGCTCAAAATGCTGAGGGTGGATTTTTCCGCTCTGCTGGTCAATTCAACTACGGGTTATACCTAAACTCTGATGTTAATTCGAACGCATCTACTCAAGATGTTGGTCTTCTTGATGAAGATAATCGCCTACAACTTTTTGTTGGTGGTGATATGGGTCTTAAGTGGGGAGCTTCGGTTTATTATTCTTCATCAGAAAATGAGCAAGGCGCGATCAAGAAAGAAAATGATACTATGGGTGTAAGCGTCGGTGTATCTAAGGGTGCAATGGAAGGCTATGCAAACGTAGCCCTAAAAGACGAGTCTAAGGTTTATACAGCCCAAGCTGATAAGTTTGATGCTGACTCTGGTATGCTTATCGGTGCTGCATACTCGTGGATGGACTACAAGTTCTATGCTGAGTATGCAAAAGACGGTTATGAGCAAACTGTTGCAGGTGCTAAGAAAGATAATGAGTTTTCAAGCATTGTTGTTGGTGTAGGTCATAATCATGAAGTTTCTGCAACTTCAAGAATCTTTACTCAAGTTCAGTATGAAACAAATAAAGATGAGACAACTACTGCTGGTACAAAAGTAGAAACTAAAAACAGCAATCTTCCACTTACTATTGGATTTGAAGCTGACGCTACTTCATGGCTTGCTCTTCGTGGTTCTATCTCTCAGAACATCGTACTTGGAACAGAGAAAGTTGGTGGTAAGAAGAAAACTAACGGAACTACAGATGTAGCCGCTGGTGCAACTCTTAACTTCGGCAAGCTTAAAGTTGACGGTATGATCGGTACTACAAGCAACGATCGTACAGCAGCAGCCGCTTCAGAAAACGGAACTCTTGCTCTTGACAACGTCATGACAAAAGTTGCAGTTCATTACTGGTTCTAATTTAAAAATTTAATTTTTTTAAAATTGAAGCCACCTTTCGGGGTGGCTTTTTTATTCCAACGTTCTTGTCATCTAATTCTTCGACTGTCACAATATATCTAAGTATTTTAAATTCAGTTATTAGTTGTAAATATTTTCAATTCTCAAGGAGAGATCGATGAAAAAAATTCTGGCAGGAATTGCATTTTTAGCAATATCTACGCAAATGGCTTATGCCACTCAGGCACGCCTTATTGCTCTCGGCTTAGATGAGCTTGACAATGAAGGTTCGTACTATATTCAAGACCAAAGAAATATCTTCTTAAATGCTGCTAGTGTAAATAGTTATGCAGACTTAGTAGTTGTTGAGCTTGGTGGTAATGGCAGAAATGTTTCAGGAAACTCTGTTGCCAGTGTAGATCAAGATAACTTAACAAAAGCTCAGGGTGGATTTCTTAAGAAGTCTGGTAACTATGTGTATGGTGCTTATCTTGGAAATGAATCAAACACTTCGGCCTTACTAAGGATTGCTTCAACTTCAAACGCCGCGTCAGTTAATTTAGTTGCCGGCCCAACGAGTGCTCCACAAATGTTACCAACGGCTGACAAGCAAGTGGACCTATTTTTAGGTAGTGAGCTTGCTAATGGAATGAAGTGGGGAGCAAGTCTCGTTTATCTTGATAATGAAGATGAAAATAAAAAACAAGAAGAGAAGGCGGGAGCTGTCCGTCTTGGTGTGATGTCAAGTAACTGGGATGCGCATGCAAATATTTCAATTATGAACGAAGCAAAAAACCAAGTTTCAACTGAGGCTGGTGCACTCGCTGGTTCAGGTAATACGGCTGCAACTGTGAATCAAGAGTTTGAAGGAAGTCTTGGTATCCATGTTGGTGGTTCATATAAGTTGGCCAAAGGTCGCATCTATGGTTTTTATAAGACATTTCAATGGGATCAAAAAGACGATTACAACTATACTGGTTGGACTAATGTAACATTAAGTGGAACTACCGTTGCTGCAGGGAAGAATGGTAAGTCAGAAGGAAAGTTTGATACATATTCAATTGGCTATGGGGTTAGTGAGTCTGTTAATCAAAATGGTTCACTATTTACTAACATTCAATTTAAGTCGACTAATATCGAACTTAAAGTTGCTCAGACTGTAGAAATTAAAAATACAATTATTCCAATAACAATTGGGTACGAGCATGTGGCAACTTCATGGTTAACTTTTCGCGGATCTATTACTCAGAACCTCTACGGAGATCGCGATAATAAAAACTTTAGTTCGGCAAATTTAGTTGTTCAAAACTTGATTAAAGACGTCTATGGAAATGAAGGTAAAGGTACTGTGCAAAACTCGGCTAGAGTTAATGCCGGTGCAACTCTAACATTCGGCAAGCTTACTATTGATGGTGTCGTTGGTACTACGAGTGACTCAAGAGCAAGTACAGCATCTGACAGTCAATCAAGAACACAAAGTGGTGTCTTAGCCCTTGATAATTTAATGACAAGAGTTGCGGCTACTTACAAGTTCTAAGAAGTTTTCATATTTTATGATAAAATAGGGCGTCCTTCGGGATGCCCTTTTTTTTTGAGGTTAGTTTGGGATCAATATATTTAGAAGAGGCTGAACGCGAAGAATTCTTGGCTCAAGCCGTAATCATTATTGAAAAACTTCAGCTCGATATTGAAGACTTTGAAGATGATCCAAGTGACTTTGATAAGCTTCGTTCATTTATTAAATCGATTGATCGCATGATTTTGCAGGCTAAGCTTTTTGATCTTGCTAGTGTCGTAGCTTTTTGTGACACCTCTAAAGTTGTGGGGCAAAAACTTATTCGCTGTGATAATTGTGAACTTAATACCATTGCTGCAGGGGTCTTGGCCGATACGGTTGATCTCATCAATAAACTTGTTCAGGCTATTGGAGCAGGAGAGAGCTCACAGATTGCTAATGATTATGCCAGCTTTCAAGGTAGGCTTAAAATCTTATCAAATAAGTTCAAGGCGCTTGAAGCAAGCACTCAAAACGAGTTATCCAAAGAAGCGAGCGAACTTGATTCTTTGATTGCCGTTCTCGATGATCTCTAGTCGTATGTAAATCCGATTTTGATGACTTTCTCCAGATTTTGAATAACTTTAAGATCATACTTCCCAAGCTCATCAATTTTAAAATCTTTAATAGCTTGAAGCGGTGCTTTTGCCGTTGTCAGAATTTTTTTATCGTAAGCGTTAACCAGAGATAAGATCTCTTCTAGTTTTGAAAGCTTGGTTTTCTTGTGAGGCCCTTCTCCAGTGAGATTTTCTTCATGAAACTCGACGAGCTCCATAATTTCATTGCTGACCCAGTCGCGCTCTTTAAGAGCAGCGAGTCCATCTTTAGTATGCTTGGCGTAGGCTATTTTCTCTTCGCTTGTGTGGTAGACACTATTTTTTTCAAACAGCTCTAGTGACTCTTGGGTAAGGCCTATATCGTGGATGAGAGCTGCTACAGACAAGGTTTCGATTTCTTTTTCGCTGCATTTCATGAGTTGAGCTAGCTTGACGCTAATTGCACACACATTCATACAGTGATTAACCACTGTCTCTCCAACCTCGGATTTCTTTTCATAAAGAGCTTGAAGCGCGTCTTCATTTTCCAGCACGATCTTGGCGACTCCTTTGGCGGCCGTCTTGGTCATCTGGTAAGCGACTTCGGACTTCGAATCCTCTTGTAATTTCTCTAGGGCGGTAAAGCTCGCATCTTGAATCATGTCGACTTTGGCCGAAATCTCGATGCCCGAATCGCTTAAGGTCTCATCTAAGAGCTGATCTAGGTACTTCTGATAGGCCGATTCCTGGTCACCAGTAATGAAGAATTTAGTGATTTTTTGTTTTCTTAGCTTCTTATACCGAGTCTCATCGATCTGTGCGCCGGGCTTCACATAGAGTAGGTGACGCTCCTTAAAGTAGATATAAACCGCAAATGGCAGTGTCTTATCCGGTTTTAAGGTCGATATGCGAACAGGTGTATAATTCATTGATAATACGATCGGCAGTAAAAATTCTTTTACTTAGTTAATGTTTTGTAAAGTTATGCCGATAAATACCTGAGTGAATCGCTTTGGGCGGTTAATTGGGGGAAGTATGAAATTTCTAGTCATCGATGATCTGCCGAGTATTCGCCTTATTGCAAAGACGGTGATCGCTAAAAGTGGCGAACACACAGTTCTTGAGGCAGGGGATGGCAAAGAGGCCATGGCCATCGTGCTATCTGAATATAAAAAAGGCGCTCCAATCGAGTTCATTTTATGTGATTGGAATATGCCATTAGTTTCAGGCCTTCAATTCCTGCAAAAAATTCGTGAAGTCGAACTGTTTAAAGACATTCCTTTTGTCATGATTACGGCGGAGAGTGAAATTGAAAAACTCAAGCACCAGTCAATCCATGCGACTGGCTATCTGTCTAAGCCGTTTACGCCAGAGCAAATACAAACGAAAATTAAAGAAATCTTGGATCAGCAGCTCGATCAAGCGGCTTAATTAAAATTGATCTGTCTAAGTGCTTCATAAGCTACGGCCGTTGCAGCATTAGATAAATTGAGCGATCTAACATGATCAGAATAAATTGGGAGCGTTAAAAGTCGCTCCTTATTTTTTTCCATAAGATCATCGTCTAGACCGGCCGTCTCTTTGCCAAAAACTAAGAAACATCCGCGGTTAAACTTGGCTTCAAAAAGTGGCTTTGTAGCTTTTTTTGAAAAATAGAAAATCTGTTCGGGCTTATTCTTCTCTAGAACTTCTTCTATCGAATCGTATTCAACCAGATCAACGTGCTTCCAGTAATCGAGTCCTGCCCGTCTAACTTCTTTTTCGTCGAGTGAAAAACCATAAGGGCGAACCAAGTGCAGGCGCGCCCCTAGAGCTAAACAAGTACGCCCGATGGATCCTGTATTACCAGGAATTTCGGGCGCAACTAGAACAATGTTAAAGATGGCAGGTTGGCTCACTTAATATTTTGTAAGTAACGAACCAAGCTTCTGATGATGATTCCCGAGGCACCTTTACTTGGACAGTAAGGAAGATGCTTTTGTGAATCACCAACACCGGCGATATCAAGGTGGGCCCATGAAACGCCTTTAGTCACAAACTCTTCAAGAAAGGCTGCAGCTTTAGCAGTGCCACCAAAACCTGAACCACCGATATTCTTAAGGTCACTGATTGTACCTTTCATATCTTCGCGCCACTCATCAACAATTGGAAGTTGCCACATGTATTCATCAGCATCGCCAGCGGCTTTAAGTAGTGAGTCAGTAAGTTTCTTATCATTGCCAAGAACGGCGCAAACTTCTGAACCAAGAGCAACTAAACACGCACCGGTAAGAGTGGCGGCATCGATCACAGCATCAGGCTTCATATCACTTGCGTAAGACAGAACATCGCCAAGAACCAAGCGACCTTCGGCGTCTGTATTTAAGATTTCAACAGTCTTGCCATTTCTTGCCGTGACGATTGAATCAGGCATAGTGGCGTGCTCGTTCACAGCATTATCAGTCATACCTAGAAAACATGAAATCTTCACAGGTAGACCAAGCTTAACAGCGGCGCGAAATGCTCCGTAAACTGTCGCTGAGCCGGCCATGTCAAATTTCA
>PBCC01000068.1 GCA_002716825.1 Halobacteriovorax sp.
GGTGGGGCAGCCCCCGTAGGGACGACGATCGCCGCCGGTGGATTTATATATAATTCTGATCAAGAAGGTACAGAGATTTTATTGGGTACCAAGTATAACTTAACGAATAGACACAGAGTTGGTGTAGAATACCTTAGAAGAACGTTTGGAAGTGCCCCTGGGACCATTCAAACTTCGGGCATGACTGATTTCTATAGTATGATAGGTAATGGCTACCATAGTTATTTCAACTTTGATCTGAGATCAAATCTTGCTGTAACAATTGGCGGTATGTACCTGGCTAATGAGGCCGAGTTTGTTGGCTTCGCTTATGCCGAAAGACCCTCAAGAGTGACATCAGGATATATGAATATTCTTTTGTCGTTCTAGAAGACAAAAGGATCTGATGATCAGTTTTTCAAAGAAATACTTATCCCTACTACTAGCCTTTGCTTTTGGAGCAATCGGTGGTGGGGTATTTCCATTTGTCTTTATGGTGCTAGATCTCAAAGAGCTTGAGCTCGACATCAGCCTAGATAATATGCTGTATGTTTTTAATTCTCAAAATATCTATATTTTCTCTAGCCTTGCCTTTCCTGCTGTTTTTGGCGTTATTGCAACTTTATTTATTATGATCACTCGCTCTCACAAAGCCCTCTTGGTGGCCAAAGAGCAGGTTCTTCTTGAGCAGAAGAAATCGATTATGAACTCTAAAATGGCTTCTGTCGGTGTCATGGCCTCAGGTGTTGCTCACGAAATTAATAACCCTATCACCATCGTTAATCTTTCACTCAAAAAAGCGGAACGCACTCTAAAGAAGAATCCCGACAACCCCCTCTCTGAAGAATTGCTAAAAATACTTTCAAGAGTAAATCAAACCACAGCGCGAATCACAAAAATCATCGATACAATGAAGCAGCTGACTCAAGATGTTTCCAGCGATAAACGATCGACAATCCAGATCTCAACCATAGTCAACGAGACCATAGACTTTTTAAGTGAGAGATTAAAAACGGCAAAGATTGAAATCAAAACCGAGGTTAACGACTTTGTTCTTGAGTGTAACAAGGGCGAGATTTCACGGGTTCTTAATAGTCTCATAATCAATTCTATTGATGAAATTGTTGCAAAAAATCTTGAAGACTCTAAGCGCTTTATTGAAATTTCTGTTTTTGAAAAGAATGGGAAGCGCCTCATTGCGATTACTGATGGCGGTCCAGGTATTGCTGCTAATGTTGTAAACAATATCTTTGACCCGTTTTTTACGACAAAAGATGTTTCAGAGGCCACTGGCTTAGGCTTAAATACTGCCAAGAAAATTATGAATGCCTATGATGGTGATCTTTTCTATAACGACAAAAACCCAACGACTCAATTTATTATGGAGTTTCCTGCTTCCTAATCTCGCTACTGGAAACTTCTTCATACTGGTGACGAGACATCTGCTTTATCGCTATATCTTTTTTAATTTTCTTTATTTCAGTTTCGGCTTTTATAAAATCAGCGGTATCTACTTTCCGTGGGATAATAAATAGACCACTCAGCGCTTCTAATAAGACATCAATATTTTTCCAATTGGCTAATCCTAAAAAGCTATCCTCTCCCATGCATAGATAGCGCTTTGACCAATTGGTTTTTGGCAACCAGCTAGATGTAGGATTGCCTGAATTCAAATGTACAAATCCTGTATAGAGATGGCATCCTTCTGGTAAGGCCTTAGCAATCTTCACCACTTCATTAAAATTTACTTCTCTATGCTCTTGATTTTTCCATGGATTGGCATCGGGAATAATCATCACCGGCATTATCTCACTGGCTTGTCTTACACATTCTTGATGACCCTGATGCCAAGGACTAAAGCTTCCAGGATAAAAGCACACTGCCTCACCACTTGGCTGGGACAAGACTCTCGGAAGACATACTGTGGCCGATCCTGCTTGCGGAAACTGACTCCACTGCAAGGCTAGCCACTGGCATAATGCCTGACTCTCAGCTTGATTTAACTGTGGAGGATCAAGCAACTTAAACCATTCACCGTTGCCTACTCTCAGCTCTAAGTCTTCCCCTGAATTTCTGTGTTCTATTGTCATTTAGCTATTTTGCCTGTTTCGCCTAGACTTTAACAGAGTCTCTCTCAAATAAAGGCCTACTGCCAACCATATCAAAACAAAGGCTCCAGCATGGCGAATAGTAAACTCTTCTTGAAAAACCAAAACTGCCAAAAGAAATTGCAAGGACGGAGCTAAGTACTGAATAATCCCTACGCTCGAATAAGGTATAAGTTTGACTGCCTTATTAAAGAGAATCAGAGGAAAAATTGTAACAGGTCCGGCCAATAGACAAAGCGCTTGCATCGATAAAGTCATTTGAGTGAAATCAAAGGGAAAGGCACTCCCCACAAAAGGAGTTAGAATTAATATCCCTATTATCATCTCAAAACATAGGCCATGGGCAGGGCCCAAGGGGTTTTTCTTCCTGACATAGCCATAAAGTGAAAAACTAGAGGCCAATGCCAGTGAAATCCAAGGCGCGCCAAGATCTTGCGCAAACATAATGGCGAGGCCAACTCCTGCCAAAGCGACAGCGCCTTGTTGAAACTTAGACAGCTTCTCCCCAAGAAAAAGTGTTCCGAGCACGACATTGAGAAGCGGGTTTAAAAAATAGCCAAGACTCACCTCGAGCACATGTCCGTTGCTCACGGCCCAAATAAAAATCACCCAATTAATAATAATCAAAGCGCTAGCAAGTAATGCATTCAAAAGAATCTTGGGCTGCCTTAGAGACTTGAAGTCCGCCATACGCGACTTATAAAGCAGATAAGCAATAAGTGGTAGCGAACCCCAAATCACGCGATGATAAAGTAGCTCGAAGGAGCTAACACTAGCGAGTAGCTTCCAGTACAAAGAAATCAATCCCCAAAAGGCAAATGCCAAAGTGGCGTAGAGAATTCCCTTATGAGTCGAACTTAGTTTCATAATATTTCCTTAAAGTAGTATTTTAAGGGTAAAATATCGATATGACCCTAGAACTTGAAAAAGAAAAAATCATCGTACGCTTCTCGCTCTGTGCCGATGGCTCGTACTCGCCTATCTCGCGCTACGAACATATACCACAAGAGGATCAGGACGACTTAGTCGCCGGTGAAGCTGGCTTTTATGCCATTTCAATAGAAGCAACTCTTGGCAATGAGACTCATTATTTCATTTCACAAGGTATGATCATGAGTCATGACGATGAGATTAGAGAAGAAGAATTTGAAGCATTTGTAGCAAGTGAAGGTGGACTTATGGATGAAGTCATCACCAGGGTAAAAGTATGGACCAGCGAAACATCTAGTGAGCCTCGCTGGTCTAAATAACTTAAGACTTTTTCTTCATCTCGCACTGACCACTTTTACAACAGCTCTTATCAGTCTTGCATTGACCAGCTTTATGTTCTCCGTGACATGACTTGCCACCGAAGTGACCACATGAAACAAGCGACAGTGTAAGACCTAGGAAAACAACATTTAGTACTTTTTTCATTTTCGACTCCTTGAAAAGTATGAGTAATCTTAACCAATATTAAGCAAATCTAAAACTCTAGGAAAAAGGTAACTGGACCATCGTTATCAAGTTCTACGTTCATATGGGCGCCAAAACGACCGGTTTGGACTGGTACCTTTTCACGCAAACGATCGAGAAAGAATCTGAACAAGAGTTGTGCTTGGGCCGGCGCCATGGCCTTATCAAAGCTAGGGCGATTCCCCTTTTGTCCGTCCCAAGCCAGGGTGAACTGTGAAATTGCTAATATAGCTCCGTTAGTTTGCTGAATATCGAGATTCATTTTATCGTCTTGATCAGAGAAAATTCTCATGCTCAAAATCTTTTGCGCTGCCTTATCTACAATCTCTTCGGTATCACCGTTAACTAAACAAACTAAGAGCAAGAAACCATTGTCGATACGACCAATCTCTTCATTTTCAACAATAACTTTTGCTTTTTTGACTCTTTGAACAACGATTCTCATTACACGCTCTATGATTTAAACTAGCTTATGCAAAATCTTATTGTGCCTTTATTTAACGGCATTCGTCGAGTCACTAAGCCCCTTTGGATTAGCTCATGCTTACTTGGAAATCATGTTCGTTATGATGGCGGTCATAAATCCCATCAGGGCGTAAAAAGTTTGGCGCTTATTTTTTCTCATTACGCTATATGTCCGGAACTTGAAATGGGACTGGGTGTGCCAAGACCTAGTATTGCTTGGTACAATAATCGACTTTTAGAAAACGACAGTAAGCTCGATCATACCAGTAAAGCCTACTCAAGCGCACAAAGCTTAGTGAATACGTTAGAAGCACCACTAGGGCTTATCTTTAAGTCTAAATCACCCTCGTGTGGACTAAGTGATGTCGCGGCAAAAGAGCGAGGATTTTTTGCTGAAACAGCACTTACAACCTATCCCGACTCTCCAGTAGTTGACGAAAACGCTCTCAGTGATATTGAAGCGACACTCGCATTTGCACTTAAGCTAGGCGCCTCACACAAGCAGCTCGATGATTTACAAAAGGCTTGGAGTTTTCTAGCCTAATGCTATGAAAATTATTTGTATTATTTTGGCGCTTTTAGCTTCAAGTAAAGTCTTAGCCAGTTCTATTTCTGCCAGTGGCAGAATTGAGAGTTTCGACTTTCAGTTTGAATCTAAGAATATTGATGAGCTGGCCAAAGACTGTTTGCAGTTCACTAGAGATCAAAGAATTGCTCATGTCGATGATATTTACGTCTCGTTTAACGGCAATAAGAGACTGCACCTGCACAACTCCGATGGTATGTGGCACTACCCAAAACATATTTGTGCAGAGTTTGTTAAAGTTGCCACCATCATCGATCTCACGCCGCCTACTCCATCCGAGTTCAAAGAAGTTGAGGCGACGATCTCTTATAAAGATTTTCGCTTCAGTGGCGCTCACTCTGCAGAGATCTTTAATGATTGTATCTCGCAGCTAGAAAATCATCGTCAACGAGAAACTGATTATATTCGAGTGCGTTTTATCGATCAGCCTTGGAAGATTCTTCGCAATAATGATGGTTGGTGGAGAGGTGCACAGCAGGTTTGTACCTTGATTGATCAGGCCCTCTATCAGACAAGGGTTGGTAGAGCCCCAGCTCTAGAGTAAGTCCCCGCGATAATTTGCCGCTCCCTCGATCGCAGAAGCATTCTCTTTAGCCGCCTTTTGAGCATCTCCAAGCAATTCTTGATATTCACTTTTTTTGGCCACAAGTCCCTGCTTGAGCCCTTTGATTTTTTGTTTAATCTCTCCTATCTCTGAAGCTAACTCCCCTGCCTTGGCCATGGCCTCGTCCATTTTTTTCTTGGCCGCGCCTAGCTCTTTTGTTAGCTGCTCTTTCTCAGCGCTCGATAGAGTATCTTTGCCAATTTCTAGCTTAACAGAGGCGTTAATCATCTGTTCTTTTTCTGCTTCAACTTTCATTCCAATAACATCATGAATAGCTTCTTTAGATTTCAGTTTTTTTTCTAGTTTACCTAGCTCTTCATCTTGAGAGCTAATCTCCTTGGCCACTTCGTTAGCCTTTGCCTCGATCTTAAAAAAGTCTCGCCTTGCTTCATCACCTCTTGATGACGCCTGCACAGCGACTTCTTCTTTATTAGTCTTACTGAAACGATTATTGTCCTGTCTTTTCTTTAGATTCGTCTTGGCCCTCAGTCCTCCGGGAACAAAAAGCTCCTCAATAGCTTTTTTAATTTGTTCTTCACTCATGCGATTAACATCAGCGACCATTCTGAGCATATTATTCTCTTCTTTGTGTTGATACTTGGGAAGAGTGTTCGTACTTTGTTGCTCGAGCGGAGCGAAACCGCCCGAACCCTTGCCTTCTCCACAATGTTTTAATTTAATTGCAAGCGAGGCATCGCGAAGCCGCTTCTCAGTCACGATCCCAGTTGGCTCATTTTTCTTATTTAAAAGCAGCGTCCCTGGAATCAATCCATTAGACGTTGCCGGCGTAGACCAAAATAGTTTTTCATCGGGATGTAACTCGACTCTAGCTTTAGAGAAGTCATTTTCCTTTTCGTGATAGACAACCTCACTTTCATTTTTTTTAAGATCTTTGTTGTCTTTGCCTAAAGAGACTTTTCGATAAGGAATATAATCAGCCTTATAATAACAAAGTGGATAATCTTTATCTTTTTCACAATGTGAAAATTGAACACTACTTAGCGGCCGATCATCATTTGTTTTAAACGAAACGAGATAGTCATAAGGATCTTTCATGGCCGGCTCAATAATACTTTTAAGCACAGCAAACTCGCCAATGCCGGAGACAAACATGCCTTTGCCCTTGGTCACTCTCCCCATGCGATCATGCAGCTCCACATTCATGGAGGCATCCTTCATGTCAAAAGATTTAGCGTAGCCGCTGAAGCTTGTGAGAATTAAACTAATCAAGAGTAGACGCATACACTTCCTATCGGAGAATTAGCTCTTTTCAAGAATACCATTTGATAGCATTTTTCGAATTATTAGGTACTTATAAAGTCCGATCTTTATATTCAGGCCTGTTATCTCAACTAAAAGAGCATAGATTCACTCTCATGAAGTACTTCATCATCGTCCTATTCATTTCACTGCCTGTGTCGGCACAGGAAAAGTGCACCGTGACTCACCTTAAAGAGGCCATGGAGCTTAACCGTGAGCGCCGTGAGCTCTATAGAATTGATGGCAACTCTGACGCCGCAAAGGTAATGAATAAGCTCATCTTGTTAGAAAAAATAATGCTACCTTTTACTTATTCGCTAGATCGTTCAGTCAAGAAGCTTCAAGCGGCCGGTATGGGTATGTGGTGTGACGATCTAGTTTCGATGCAAACCGTCCCAGTATATCAAGCTAGCAGCGATGTTCCCGCTAACTCCTACATCGCTCCAAATGCTAAGACACTTAAAGCACTCAAACGTAAAATGAAGAAATTTGAACTTAGCCAAAGCCAAGATCTATACACTGAAATTAGTCAGTTGATTTTAGTTGATCTGAGCGATCATCACTATAATTGCCTGACGAGACATTTTTTAGAATCCGCAGCAAAGTCCTTGGCCGCAACGAAAGAGCGAGTGGAGATTGTTCCTCCTGAACTTGAAGCTGACTTAGACAGAGCGACTAAGAAACTGATTAAACAGCTTGGCATGTCGCTTTCTTATGCTCAAAAAATCGATCAAAGTGCCGCGCCTATCCAAGCCCGCGGAGTGCCAGTTTTGTGTCAGGAAATGCCCCCCATAGACTGGTAATTCACTGATTTTACTGCAACCATAGTTAATATCTATACTCTTTAGCTTAAAATATTACTTTTATTAATCCTCTAGAGTCATAGAATACGTCTAAGTATTTGATTGAATTTAATCAACTGGAGGACATATGAAATTAATAAGTTTTGCACTACTCACCCTTTCACTAAATGTTTATGCGGCAGACTACAGCTTCAATAGCGATCAAAGTAAGCTTGAGTGGGAAGGAAAAAAAGTTAGCGGTGCCCATCAAGGAACAGTCAGCTTAAAATCAGGTACAGTTCAGTTAGAAAAAGGCGCTCTCACTGGTGGTGAAGTCGTTGTTAATCTTGAAAAGATGACAGTCACAGATCTTCAAGGCGAGTGGGCAGATAAATTAGTAGGCCATTTAAAGAGTGATGACTTCTTCAGTGTAAAAGATCATCCCAATGTCTCATTTAAAATTAATTCTGTGAAAAAGCTTAAAGGCGATCAGTTTAGTGTAAGTGGCCCTTTAACAATTAAAGGCAAGACGAGTGAGCAAAGCTTTAATGTAAGTGTGAAAGAATCAGCAAAAGAAGTTAATATTGTGGGTGAAATCAATATTGATAGAACGACTTATAATATTAAATATGGTTCAGGAAAGTTTTATGACCCAAAAACACTTGGGGATAAAATGATCGACGACAAGTTTACAATTAAGCTTAATCTTGTAGCCAAGAAGTAAGCTAAACACCTGATTATACGAGAGATAGGGGGCTTCTAGGCCCCCTGTCTTTTTTACAACGCACCTCATCAAACACCTCAATTTCCTATATCTTCAAGCAATATATTCGATTTAGATTACCTTGCCTTCATTAGGAGATTGATGATGAAACAACTGACACACTTAAGTTTTGCTGCCCTTCTTATCGCAGGAAGCCTTGGAGTCGAAACTGTCCACGCACAGTCTCGCCGCTACAACGGCCCACGCATTGATTACGATTTTCAAATGACTCCTCCCGGTCGCTTTGGAAACTGTGACTCTTTTCAACAAAATGATCAACAACAACACTTCAAAGTTTGTCAGTTTGCGACAGCAGAAGCCAGACGTATGGCCGAAGTCTTTGCCGGTCAAGAAGGCCGCATTGAAGGTTATCATCGCGGTTACGCTTGGGGCTTGAACCAAGGTATCGATATTAATATTGCCAACGTTGGCCAGATGAGACGTGGCGCCGCTGAGCTTCGCTTCTATGAACATAAATTAGCAATTGCTGATGAGATGGGAATCAATAAAGCTGAAGCCGATGCTACTCCACTTGCAGCTCAAGAAGTACGTAATCGTTTTAACGCTGCAGTAGATTCGGGCAATGTACCCAATGATCGTTTTCAAGTTCCCCAGTCGTACTATCCTGGCGAGCAAAATTCTTTTGAACGATTTGTAGGAAAAGTTCCTACTGTAGCCGAAGTTATCAGACGCGATCGTTATAACGACTACCTACCAGTCTATCGCGACTTCGACAGAACGTATCGTGATGGCCCTGCAGTTCGTCGTCGCGCAGTTGATATGTACTCAAATAATGGCGTCTATCGTCCAGTCTTTAACCGTTATGATTCGTCTGACGAAATCTTAAGACTATGGCTTAACCGTCGTATCGACGCTTATGCTCGTTATGACCGTCTTAATCAAGGCGCTCCAACCAATCCAGATGGAACTCTTGTTACAAACTTTCAAGATCTCTTTCAATCAATTTTCTCAAAGGGATATATCCACTTTGCACGCTACAGCTTCTCAAGAAACTTCAACGATGCACTTGATCTAGGTTTTCACCACGGTGAAGATGCAGGGCTTGAAATCGGTGCAGAGGTAGCCAGAGCTCGTGGACTTCAAGACGCTTTTGATCAAGAGTTCAGAGTACGCTCAATCAATAGCTATAAAGATCAGTTCCATAAAAGCTTTGCTAGCTCATTTGAATCTACCTACGCCGATTATAAAAATAGCGCTAAGCTCTCAATCGAATTGCTAGAACTTATCGGTGAAGACAATGACGGAATTATTCAGCCCGGCGAAAAAGTTGCCATGAAATTCAAAGTCGTCAACGCTGGAGGCAAAGGTAGTGATCTTCGCATTAAGGCAGAAGGCGATATCGTCAGTGGCTCTACTGAAGTTAAAACTATTGCCGCGCTTAAGTCTGGCATCTTTACAACAGGGCTTATCGCAACTGTTGATCCACGCCTAGGCAACAGAGCACGTGCCAATGTTGTTCTCAATGTAAACGGTATGACTGATAGTATTGGAACAAGTGTTTCTTTCCTTGTTCAAATGACAGGTCAATCGGCCAGCCTAAACACATTGAGAGGATCGGCCTTAGTCAATGTAACAGCTGAAAACGTTGCGACGGTTTCAACTCCAAGAGCGATTAAAGCAACACTTAAAATTGCCGGTAAAACATTTGAAGCTACTGGAACAACACTTGAGCCAGGCCAAGTGCAAAAGCTTGCCATTGATGTCACAGGACTTGATCCTTACGCTTTAATTACTTCTAATCTAAGTGGTCAACTTGAACTTAAACTTGGTGACCAAAGTATTGAATCAAGAAATGTGAGCCTTGGATCAACCAGCAGAATTAATGACTCAGTTGAATACTTTGACCAACTAGCAAACGGCAACGGTCTAGTCCCAGCAGGTATTGGTGCAGGAACTCAAACTCAAAAAGTGCTTGAGCTCCTTGTTTCTCACAATGATTCTGAAACTGATCGCAATAGTGGTCGCGGTGGATCGAATATGTACCGTAAAGATGCTCAATCTACAGTAGTAGGTAAGATTCGCGACACTAAGATGAAGCGTGAACAGAGTGCGGCTGCTAAAGGTCAGTACGCTCGCCTAGGAAATATTCTGATCAAGGCTAAGGACAAGTTTAAGTCATTCCTTGGAATAGCTCCAAAGCGTAAGCATTATGTTCAAATTGTCGAAGAGATTATTGAATAGGCAAAACGCAATAACTACAGCTGATGGCCCTCGTTATCGGGGGCCTTTTTTATTTCCGACAATTTTACCCTTGAAACCCCACGTCATGGCGAAGTCGCAAGAAATCTTCTAAACTATGCCCTTATGAATAATGATGAATTATGTATTCGCCTTGAGAGCGAGATTAAAACTCTCATTTCGACCCCTGTTGGTAGAAGACTGTTTATCGCCAGTAGTGCAGCACTTTTAAGTGGTTGTGCCTCCGCTCCAAAAACACGCATGCGTGAAGGTGATAACTCCGGACAACAAGTTTCACTCACTCCGAGTCAAGAGCGAAAGATGGCCGATGAATACGGGCCACAGATGGAAAAAGAATACCCTCCTCTCGATGATGCCTGGGCCCAGTCTTATATCAGCACACTCGGACAAAAGATTGCGAAAGCAAACTCTCTTCAAAATAATCCCTATGAGTACCGCTTTACTCTGGTTGATGCCAAAATGGTCAACGCTTTTGCCCTCCCCGCTGGTGCAGTCTACGTAACAAAACCACTCGTACTCATGGCGCAAAGTGAAGCAGAACTAGCAGGCGTTATTGGTCATGAAATTGGGCATATCCAGGCAAGACATACGGCCGAGAGAATGGAGCAACAAAAGCGCGATCAAAGCAAGAGTATCCTCTACGGATTGGGTGGTGTACTTCTTGGTGGCGCTGCCGGTCTAGGCTTAGCTAAATTAGTCTGTAAAAAAGAAGACAAAGAATGCTTGCAGCGAATTGCACTTTACGGGGCTGCAGCAGGAGCCGCCGGTGGACTTCTCATTCAAAAATTTTCCTTCATGGCAAATTCTAGAGAAGATGAGATGGAGGCCGATCGCATAGGCTTTAGAACATCTGTAAAGGCTGGCTATGATCCAGCTCATGTCGGTTTGTTCTATGAAAAGCTATTGGCCATGGAACAACAATATAAAAAGAAACAAGATAAGCTTTCATCTGCCTTTGCTGATGCACTAAGTACTCACCCACCAAGTGCGGAGCGTGTGCAGCAAATGAACCAACTGGCTCAACAAAGTTCACAGTCTGGAGAAATATCGACTCCTGATTTTAAAAGAATTAAAAATCGCCTTTCATAACTTTTATAAGGATTTATTATGAACGCAAACGTCGGCTTGCTTATTCTTCGCGCTTCAACAGGGCTTCTTATGCTCATCGCTCATGGTTGGGGTAAGCTTATAAACTTCTCTAATATTGCGCCAATGTTTGCTGATCCTATTGGAGTTGGACCAAGTATTTCTCTCGCTTTAGCCGTTTTTGCAGAAGTTTTCTGCTCTGTCGCAATCATTATTGGACTAAAGACAAGATGGGCCACAGTACCGCTAATTATTACAATGATTGTAGCAGTCGGCATCGTTCACGGATCTGATCCATGGGCAAAAAAAGAACTTGGAATCATGTATATGATTTCTTTCTTAGTTCTTTTCTTCACTGGTCCAGGAAAGTATTCAGTTGATGGGATTATGGGAAAGCAATAAGACTTAAACTAACGACTCGTAGAGATTCATCATCTCGCGAGTCGTATTACTGCGGTGAAATTTTTCAACGTGTTTTCTTCCTAGATGAACTAAGTTTCTAGCCATATCAGTGTCACTGCATAACTTATCAATAGCATGAGCTATCTCTTCATTGTGGTGAGGGTTAATAAAGAGTGCCCCCTCTCCTGCCGTTTCGGGAAAGCATGATCCAAGCGAAGTAATCACTGGTACTTCACTAAACTGAGCTTCAATAATAGGAATTCCAAAACCCTCATAAAATGAGGGAAAAACAAAAATAGCTGCTGATTGATAAATGGCCGGTAGATGTTTAGATATAATATTGGATCTAATATAGACTCGAGACGTCAGCCCTAGAGCATCGATCGTTTCAATCAGCTCTTTCTTATTTTCTGAGTTTCCATCACCAACAATCACTAAGGGAAGGTCTGTCTTTGCGCTTGCAAGAGCGCGAACCAACCCCAAGACATTTTTCCTTTTTTCAATGGCTCCAACAAAAAGAAGGTATTGGCTTGGAAGTGAGTAGAACTTTAAGACTTCGCTTCTTTTATCAAGCTCGAGTGTTTTATAAAAACGGTGATGGCAGCTTTGATATTTCACGACGACTTTTTCTGGACTTAGATTAAAGTTTTCCAAGAGATCATTTCGAGTCTGTTCACAAATCGCAACTACGGAGTCAGCGACTTTACATGCATGCCTAAATTTTTTGTCATAAACCTTGCGATCAATCCATGGAAAATATTCAGGAAACTTCAAATAGATAAGATCGTGAATTGTAACAACTGACTTAACATTCGTTTTCTCAATTCCAAGAGGTAACTCGTGAGAAAGCCCATGAAAGAGATCGACTCCGCCCCGCGCGATATCTTGAGTCATAAGACTGGATCGCCAAAGTGACTGCATTGACTTCGCTACAAACGAATTTGGCGAATGAATTTTAAATGACGAATGCTTTCGCGCCCAATCAAGCGCCCTTGTGTCATTAAATTTAGGTGAAAATAAGTGATATTCGCTTTCAGGATAAAATTTCTCTAATCCTTCAAGTAAATTTCGCCCATAATTTCCGAGACCGCGGAAGTTATGAAATATTCTTTTTGCATCAAATCCAATTTTCAAAAAACAACTCCGTAAAAGCCTAGTTTACTTGGCTAGGCTTCTTACGTCACGCTTAACCTTCGCTTGGGATATTGAGCTTTTGATTGGCGTAAATAACGCTATTTGAAAGTCCATTGGTTCTGCGAATCTCATCTACTGAAACTCCAAAACGCTGAGCAATCTTACTTAGATTATCTCCCGAACGAACTCGGTAAGTAATGATACTTGCCCCTGGCACTTCAAGTTTTTGACCTGGGAAGATGCGCGAGCCGCGCATTTTATTGGCACGACGTAAATCACTGGCATTTAAGCCATATTTTTTGGCAATAAGACTTAGGTTTTCACCACGCGATACGGTGTGAACCATCTTCTTGGCAATTGAAGCAACTGACCTACCCGCGCCAGGGACAGTAAGCTTTTGCCCAACATAAATACGTGAACCTCTAATATTATTGGCACGCTTTAAGTCACTAACATTTACGTTGTATCGATGGGCGATCACACTTAGATTTTCACCACTTCTCACCTTATGAATGCCTGAATTACTCGCAACACTTCTTCTAGGTGCGCGTGCTTTAGGAAGCTCTAAATTGGCCAAAGTTGAAACATGAGCTTTCGGAACCAATAGTCCATAAGCCCCGCGAACTCGAATCCAATCTGATTTGATATCTGGATTCATCTCTTTAAGTGTCTTGTGTGGAATAGACGATAACTTAGAAACTTTTGATAATGAGAATGATTGATTCACTTCGACTAGAGCTGCTGAACCATAAAGAGAGTCTTTATCCTTGATGTGAAAAAATCCGTACTTCTCTTCGCTTTGTACCAGCGCTCTGGCGGCTGCGACTTTGGGAACATAATAGGCCGTTTCTTTCGGAATAAGTTTCTTCTGCACTAGTTCACGGTAGCTTCTCGTCTTACCTTTTCTAATGGAGCGAATAATTCGGTATTCTCCTGCATTATAGGCGGCCATCGCAAGTTCCCAAGAACCAAAGATATTATAAAGATCACTAAAATACCTGGCTGCTGCATGAGTGGACTTATAAATATTCCAGCGCTCATCAACTTGCGAATCAACTCTAAGGCCATAATGCTTTGCTGTTTTTGGCATAAATTGCCAAGGACCAGCTGCTCCTGCACTACTCTTAATTCGATTGTTGTAACCTGACTCAATTAAGCCAACATAAAAAAGATCTGTTGGAAGACCATGTTCTTTCAAAATATGAAAAACCAGCTGTTTGTATTCAAAGCCATTTTTTAAATGTCTTTTAAAGCGGGCGTGATCTCGTTTTGTGAAATAATTAAACCAGAAACTATAGTGCTTCGGCTCATATTCCAAAGCGATATTATCATCGCTAATATTTTTATTATCAGCATATACATCGCGGGTTCCATCAACTTCGAAGGCTTCACTTTGCGCTAACTCTTCTACTTCTTCTGGATGCGCGTCGATGCTCTCTACTGTATGCACAGGAGCCTGAGGCTTATCATCCAAAGTACCTATCAAAGGCCTCACTGATGCACATGATGTTAAAAGAGTTAATAGGCCAATGATTGAGGGTAGCTTAGTCACGTCAATCTCCAAATTTACAGACACTTAAGTCCATTCTAAAGATAGATCGCGCAGGGCGCCAGTTAAGTTGCAAACGGCAAGTATTGCAATCCCTTGCTTGGGTGAATGACTCAATTAAATAAGGGGATTAGAAACCGGGATCAATCTTACCACGGACCACGACTCTGCCCCCGATCTTCATGTCTGAAGCCGGTATAGAATCAACAATAACCTTGGTTCTAAGAACGAAACGTCTTCCTGTTTGGAGTATAGACTTCCAACTTGTATCACTGACTTGAAGGTCCATACAACGAGTTAAACAGCGAAGAGTATGAAGATCTCGATCGTAGGATAAAATGAGCTGTCCTTTGACTGCTTTTTCACTATTTTCGGCTTGTCCCTCCACGAAAGCAATGGCCTCTTCATCTGTAACATTTTCGTGCCCAAGTACTTCTGGTTTTGCCTGAAGATAAACTTCAATCTTTCTAAAGAAATGCAATGAGATCTCTTCATTATTGGCCATGGCATGAAGTTTAATTGCTTTAACTTTAAGCTCTCTTAGTGCACTTAGATCGGCCCCCTCTAACACTGGAAACTCAAAGACCACAGGATCGATAGGTACTTCTTTTCCATCGTCTTCATGCAAGGTCATATCTGCCAAACTAGCAGCAATATTGCCAAAGATGGGACCAATTAATGAGACGGAATTGACCTGGTCAGTGATGTTTGGAACGTCGATAGATGAAATGGGTAGAACCAGCTCCAATTCAGTTCCAGCCAGTGGCTCAGGTGCTGCTAAGGGCACGATACTCTCTCTTAGACCACAACTAAGGAGTGTAAGTGAGGCCAAAAATAGGGCTAAAACAGCTGGTCTAGACATAATCGTAATCTGCCATGTAACGACAGGTTGCGCAATGCACCATGTCTTTTTTATATGACTAATTTCAATAGGTTATACAACCATATCGTTTTTACATGCGGCGCGCAATTAACACCACTAAACAGCCAACTTGTACTATAGTTACGCCATGCAAAAAAAGCCGTCTTTCAAATTCATCGCCATAGCGGGCTGCCTGAGCTTTTTGGCCTTAAGCACCCAAGCCGCGTACTACTCGACCCTTCCTGAAGGCGTTCGAGTTGCCGTTTTTAGACAGGTCATGACTAGTACTATTGATGAGGAATTTAACAGCAACTCAAAGCCTATCGGATTTGATGTCAATGTTAACCTCAATGCCGCAGCTCTTAGAGAGTCGAGCTCTATCTCTGAGTATATTTTTTCTGAGCTGCAAAATATTTCTCAATATGCATACGACACATTCACATTCGGCACCTATAAAATTGACGGTAAAGCTGAGGTTAATGTTCAAGGCTACGCTTTTGGATATGGAATTAATGATCGCTTAACCGCTTATGTTTCAATGCCCATCTATAACGCCAGTGTCGCTATGAATATGAAACGCACCGGTGCCGACACTCAACAACAAGTTTTGCAGATTTTAAATGGCACGAACTCAGGTAATCAGTTCCAAACAACTTTTCAAGAATTTCTCTCAGGACAAAATGTCGGTGTCAGCGAAGGCCTCATTCAATCAGTCGTCACTAATTTATATGGCTACAAGCCACTTGGTTCTTGGGAAGCAAGAGGACTTGGTGACGTTGATCTCGTATCACTTGTCAGGCTAACAGATTGGACAGATGCAGGGCTCGCCGCCACTTACGGTGTAACCCTCCCTACCGGCAGAATTGATGACCCTGATTTATTACAAGACTTTGCTTTTGGCGATGGCCAGACCGATGTCTTTGCTGAGTTTGGTGGTGGACAGACTCTTATGAGAGGACAACTCGAACTTGAGTCATCACTACGTTATACATATCAGCTTGCCTCAGATAAGGAACTTCGAATTCCTGAAAGCGAGCAATTTGTCCTATCTGATAAGAAGGCCGTCTTTCGCGAAAAGCTTGGCAATAAGATCGACTTCATGGCCGGAGCTCAATGGAAATTCGACGATCAATGGTCTCTGAGTGGCCAATATCTTTTCAATCATATTGGTCAAGCTGACTACCAATCAGAGCATGAAAAGGCTAATGCCATCTTGGCCAATGATACCGAAGTTTTCGCTCATACCATGCGAGTTGGTGCCAACTATAATACAGTTGGACTTTACCAAAAGGGTGCCTTTTTACTTCCAATGCAGGCGAGCTTGTCTGGACAGAGGATTTTTGCCGGCACTAATACTCCGACTTATACTCGTTTTGACTTTGAGGTGCGATTCTTTTTCTAAAGAACGTATTTATAATTGAGCACGCCACCTTCTTCACTGACGGCGTCAAATGGATCTTCACTTATTAAAAGACAACCATCGAGATCACAGAAGTCGACGTTATTGGCCAAATTCATAGCGCTACTTATTCCCAGGCTGGTCTCGACCATACAGCCAAGCATGGTAGAAAGTCCTAACTCTCTGGCCGTACGAAGTTGTTTAAGTGCTCGCATATACCCGCCGGCCTTCATAAGCTTCACATTCACGCCGTGAAACAACTCTTTAAACTCGGGAACTACTTCTCCACTGGTTAAAGATTCATCAGCAAAAATAGGAAATAAACTTTTCTCTTTTACTTCGCGGTAAAGTTCAAAAGCACTTGCGGCAAAAGGTTGCTCAATAAACTGAATCGGTAGAGTTTTAAGAGAGTCGCAAAGTTTCATATACGCGCTTGGATCGCTATAAGCTTCATTGGCGTCTAGTCTTAAAGGACCCTGATAATATTTCGCGACCTCTTGAACAAGATCAACTCCACCTACCGATCCCAGCTTTATTTTGAGCGCTGGAAATCGCGATAAGTTATGCTTATTTAAAAATGACTGTACCTCTGAAGGCTCCATGATTGGCAAAGAAAATGATGTTGATACACCATGCACCTGAGGCAGACATAAGAGCTGATGAATCGTTCTGCCAGACATCGTCGCATTAGCATGGGCCAAAGCTGACTCAAGCCCAAAACATAGAGATGAATCTAACTCTAAGTCGTGAACCAATTGGATCAGCTTTTCTAGTGAGTTGAGCTCCTCGGCGCCGTGATCTAGAAACTGTCTGAAGCCACTTTCAATGGAATCTTCCGACTCCCCGTATCGGGTATTAAAGGCAATCTCACCTTTTCCAATCGTACCATCACAATCAGCCGTGATAATAAAATTAGTTTTAGTAAAGGATGTCCCTCGGGCAATTTTCCAAGGAAACTTTAGAGGAAGCTCAATTCGTGAAATGGTCCATTCTATCATTCTATGATCATGCCATACTTCCTGCTAAAATGAATACATATTGAGAAAAATTGTTGAGAAAATATGAATCTTGAATTGGTTATAAAAGCACTAACGATCATGGCAGCTTTGTATATTTTTGCAAAAGCTTTTGCGCCATTTTTTAATGACCTCTTTGGTGCAAATAAATCTAAGGCTTCAGATGATCTTGACTCCATGATCAAACGGAAAGAGGACTTATTGCGCGTGACTGGCGCTGCTACGTCAAATCCTCATTCAAAGTCAGATTCAGTAAATACAAGCAAGAGGTCACAACGAAAAGATTACTCTGAACTGGTTAAATCAACATTTACGGATTTATCTAGTAAAACATCTAAAAGCGAGTCAGATAGAAACTATCTTCTCGAGTTAAAGAAGATGATGGGTTTACTTGACTCTCTTCAGTGGGGTCATTCTGAAGAGCTAACTATCGTGCGTCGTAAGTTTGAGAAATCCTTTGATTTTAGTCCCGATGAAAATATTTTTTTAAAGTCATTAAGAATGGCTTTAATCCACGGAAAAATTACAAATGATAGGAACCTTCCAAGTTCGTTTGAAGATCTAAGTGATTGTGTCGTTTGTTTTAGTTTTCATGAAGTCTTTAAAATGAGCATGACAAATACAGAGGCTCCTGAAATAAAGACTTTGGCTAAACGATGGCACACTGATGTAGCAAGCCTTCAAAAAGCGTGGTTTTTGTGGATTCAAGATAAAGCAAAGATTGCAACGCCAGAATTTATGCAAGAGCTTATCATGCACGAAGGTCCCTTGAGTGCGCGAGAGCTCATGAGCTTTTTTGGTCTTGGACTCGACGGGCTCCCTTGGAGTTCGCTGAGCTCTAAGTTAGATAAACCAATCAAAGGCCAGGACCTAGTTGACTCGATGAAAGAAGAGCTCTTCACCATCCATGCGGTCAATATTCTCCCCGATGCGGATACGCTGAACTCAAAAATGGCTTTGGATCTTATGGGTTTTGAAGCCGTTCCTGCCCCCGGAATTCTATCTAGGCGCTATAAAAAGCTGGCGCGACTCATGCACCCTGATCGACTTGTATCAAAAGGGTTTCCTCATTCCGTAATGGAAAGGGCCAATAGTAATTTCCGCACAATTAAAGCTGCTTACGATCTACTTAAGAAAGAACTGGAGTAACCCCATGGTTATGAAAAAAGGCGAAGAGACACTTAAAGAACTGGAAACTCTTCTTATTCAAATTGTAAGTGAGACTAATGGTATCTCCCTAAGCGACACTCTCGAGCTATTAATTCATTCTCCACAACTAAAGAATAAATCGGCCCATGGAAAGCTCATTCAAGAGTTCCAACGCCTACTCTCTGGCTTTCAACAAGATGAAGTTGATATTGAAACACTTCTAGGCCATCCGGTCTCAGAAGCCTTTACTAGTTTCTTTAAAAAATTCCCTCTCCCCTATAATGAAGAGCATATTCACCTCACAGGTTCACTAAGTGCCGAATTTATTTGGCCTCGCTTAAAAGTTTTACTTGAGGGCCCTCATGGAAAAATATATGAACAGAAAATAAGTGATGTCTATGGTGAAAAATCAGTACCGATCACTTGCATTGAAGATGTTGATAAGCTGGCCCGCCTCAAAGAGGGAGAGCTCTTTAAAACCTATTTAAAAATTCTCTATTTACCCAAGCTGATCCTGAACTCTAAACAAGCTCATATTGATGCTGCCTACCATATGGCAAGTGAGCTTTATCATAAATATAATGTTGGTATGATTCGCTTAAAATTTACACTCTCTAGAGCAAATCAAATGGACTCAGAGCAAATCCCCGGGCTTGAGGATGTAACCGAAGAGGATGTTGTTCTGGGCCTAAATGCTGGTTTTCAAAAGTTCAAAGATGAATATCCATTCTTTAAATATGTTCTATCGCCAAGTTTTAGAAAAGAGTTGGATTTTTATGACTCAATTAATTTCAAAGACAAACGCGAACATTTCGATCATCAAGTCGATACGATCTTAAGTCTCTTAGATAAGCATCCACACCTCAAAAGTGTGCTTAATGAAGTCGATACTGTTGGTGATGAAAAAGAACTGTATCGCAAGATCCATTTTTCACAAATGCGATCAGGACTTAGGCGTCTACAATATAACGGATTTCGTATTCGTTCTCACCACGGTGAGACTTGGAGAATTTTGAGAAAAGGCGTCCAGTCCGTCGATAATGCTATGAATATTTGGCATATCGATACCCTCGAACACGGCCTTTCTCTTGGTATTAACCCCAATTTTTATTTCCACCGCCTGTATCAACGGGTAATGGAAATGAATCAGGCTTCAAAGCCAATCAGTGAAGGCTCGCAGGAGAGAGAAGAGCTTGATGATATGGCCTGGCACGACGATTCAGTTAAAAACAAATTGTTTCAAGGAATTCCACTAACCAGTGCTGAAGAAACCTCATTTATTAAAACCAAATTTCACACGGCGAGAGAAATTGAACACTATCAACATGACGTGCTCAATCGAATGATTAATAAACAAGTCTCACTCATTGCGCTTCCGTCTTCTAATTTAAAACTCACCGGAATGTTTCCCGACTATAAAGACCACCCATTTTCTTGGTGGGAAAAAAAAGGGGTTAAGCTCGGGGTTGGCACTGATAACTATATCACTCTCTCAACGAACTATATTCAAGAGATGCTCTTACTTTTGTTTTCAGACCCAGAGAACTTAAAGATCACGAAACTTCTCATGGTGACAACGAAAGAAAATAGACGCCCTTATATCAGTGCGCTGTTATGGGAAATGAGAAAGAAGACTATTCAGCCAAATTAGAGTCTATTGCTTCAAGAACACGCTTTGGCGTAATCTCAACCATGCATTGCTGCCAAATAGGTTGCGAACATTTGCCGCGACCATCTTTGGTGCAAGGCCTGCAATCCATAGGTATTTCAAGAACTTTTGATCGTTCAAAGGTTGGAAAGCCAAAAGCGGTTGGGCCAATCAGTGCAATGACCGGGACACCTAAAATATCTGCTACATGGAGTAAGCCTGTATCGGCCGAGACTACTATTTTAGACTTCGAAACAATATAGCAACTCTCCACTAGTGAAAGCTTGCCCGATAGATTCGTAGACAATGAGGATTGATCACTGATTTCTTGGCAAAAGAAATCTTGAGGTCCACCTAAAACAACTGATTCGTGACTTAGCTTCCCCACTAGCTCCTGCCAATGATTACTTGGCCAGCGCTTCATATCCCAAGCGGCTGATGGAACTAAGGCGATATTTTCACAGTACTGTTCAAGCTCTTTTAAACGCTCAGGCTTAATCACTCTAGAAAATCTCCAAGTCTGCAACTTAGGGCGAACCCCAACAGGCTTACAAAAAGAGACCATACCTTTAAAGGGTGCCGGTAAAGCGTCTTTTTTTTTCAGGGTAAAAAGTTGAAACCTTTTCCATCTCGACTTCGCTCTGATGGCCAGACCAGTGGAGCTGAAGCAGGTAATGATGAAACGAACAATTTTTGATCTTGGATTTTCGTGGGCATCATAAACGAGCTGAAATTTCTCTTTCCTTAGCTTTAAAGAAAGCTTGATCAGTCCAGATAGTCCCAGCTTTGGATTAAATTGATGGACTTGAGAGATCTCAGGACAAAGTGAAGGCAGTGCACCAAAAGATTCTTTGGTTAGATAGTGAATCTCACCTTGTTCGGCCAGCTCAGGAATACAGGAGAAACTCTGAACAATATCGCCGAAGCTAGAAAACCTAATGATTAATATCTTTGGAGTCATGAATCTAGGATATCCTATCCTATACAGTTGAAGAAGCACCTAACCCGTGGAAAAATGATTTTATGGGATTTACACGTCAAAACCTTCAAAGCCTTGTTCAAGTTGCAGTTCAAAATGCTGCCAGTGATATTCATATTCGTATGGATGAAACTCCTGCTTTTAGAATTCGAGGTGAACTTGTTCCGGTTCAAACCAAACCCTTTAGTACAGACGATATATCCGATCTTTTAACTATTCTTTTATCTGAAACAATTAAGCCCAGCGATCTGGAAAAGTTAGTCGAAACTGACGGTTCTTATGAGATTGAGAATTTATCAAGACTGCGTTTTAACTCATTTCGCTACTCTGGAAAAACGGGCGTTGTGCTTCGTCTTGTAAGTATGCAAGTCCCCTCAGTTTCGGGACTAGGCTTACCCAAAGTGATCCAAAGTATTGCCGATAGACGAAGAGGCTTGGTGCTTGTCACAGGGGCTACAGGTTCAGGAAAAAGTACGACATTGGCCGCTATGATTGATCATATTAATGAAACTCGTGGCTGCCATATTGTGACGATCGAGGATCCTGTAGAATTTCTTCAC
>PBCC01000069.1 GCA_002716825.1 Halobacteriovorax sp.
CTCTTTACCAACTGGTGGTTAGGATTAGTTTCACTTCTTGCCATGATTCCCGCTATGTATTTGGTTTTTGCTACAAGAAACCAGGTTCGTGTGGTTAATCGCGATATGTCTAAACTCTCGGCCATGGTTAATGCCAAGCTCGCAGAATACTTAAGTGGTATCGGCGTTATTAGATCGTTTGGACTCGAGAAATGGAGTCAAGATCGCTACGATGATTCGGTCAATGAATACCTTGGCTCACATCTTCGTGCTAACGCTCTTTACTCGTGGTCAAGACCTCTTATTTCATTTTTTTGCTCACTCCCATTAGTCGCTCTGGTTTGGGTGGCCGGTCATGAAATTTTGGCCGGTACTCTTGGGGTTGGAATCTTTACAGCCTTCATTCGCTACGCTGATAGGTTTTTTAATCCAATGCAGATGCTTGCTCGCGAGATTCATCTGATTCAACAGGCCATCACTAACTCTGAGCGAGTCTCAGTCTTTTTGAATGAATCAAAAGAGAATAAAGTTCTCGGCCAAGATGGATCGCTGGACGCTATAGAACTTAATGGACTAGTTGAATTTAAGAACGTGTGGATGGCCTACGCAGAAGAAAACTGGGTGCTTAAAGACGTTTCTTTCAAACTAACTCCGGGCGAATGTATTGGTCTTGTGGGAACCACTGGTTCTGGTAAAACGACGACGGTATCCTTGTTGTCTAGACTTTATCCCTTTCAAAAAGGTTCAATTACTCTTGATGGGCATCGCTTGGAAGATTTTAAGCGATCATTTCTTAGACGAAGTTTTGGCTTTGTGTCGCAGGAAACAATCCTTTTTAGGGCCTCGCTTAGAACGAACCTCACTCTTGAAGAAAGTTTTGATGAAGAAAAAATTGTTCGCGCAGCTGAGCTTACCGGGCTTGGGAAAGTCATGCGAGCTTCTGGCATGACACTCGATTCTATGATTCAAGACGGTGGCACGAATTTATCAATAGGAGAGAGGCAGCTGGTATCGCTCACAAGGATTTTACTTCGCGATCCAACGCTCTTAGTGCTTGATGAGGCGACTGCCAACGTTGACCCAGAGTACGAGCGAATTATACAGGATGCACTTAAAGTTGTGATGAAAGGACGAACCTGCTTAATCATCGCTCACCGACTTCATACTCTTGATATCTGTGATCGTATTCTCGTTTTCAAAAATGGTCAGTTAGTTGAAGAGGGGACTCGAACTTATCTTGAGAGTGCTGGCGGGGCCTACCAAGATCTCGTCGATGCAGCGGCTAGAAGTGATGATTATTTAGAGTAAGTTTTGATAAAGTTCATTGCAGCGTTAAGGCTTTCTTCGGGTGCTTCCTCTTGAGGCGCATGACCAACTTGTGAGAATATGATAGCAGTGACGTTTTTGACGTCTTTTTTCCAAAGATCGATTTGCTTTGGAGAAATCCATTCATCCTTTTCGCCCCAAAGTAATAATACAGGTTGCTCAAGACGTTCGATGCCTTCTGGCATTTGCTTTGAAAACTTATTGATGCTGGCAAAGACATCCATATAGCGCTTTGGTGCACCTTCTAAACTAAACATGGCATGATAGCGATCTACAACTTCTTCTTTAAGCTTGGAATCGTCAAAGAAAACGTCTTGGGCCACGTCCTTGGTCATAAACCTTAAATTGATGTTTTCGGCAAATATTCGAAAGGGCGAGCTGGCGATACGAACGATCCAAGGAGGCGTCAAAGGATAGGCGGCCGGATCGAGTAAGACCAAAGAGTTGACTCGTTCAGGATGAGTCAAAGCAAAATTCCAAGAAATAAATCCACCTAGAGAATTTCCCACCATCGTGGCGCTAGATATTTTCATTTTATCAAAAAGCGCCAACATAAAGTCGCTATAATACTTTGGAGTAAACTCTTCATTTGTCACGTTTTTGGTTAGACCAAAACCTGGAACATCAAAACGTACAACACGATAGGAGTCAGATAGCTGTGTTGCCCAGAAATCCCATGTATGTAACGAGTCTGAAATTCCGTGGATGAGAACTAACGTCGGTGCAGTTTCGACTCCCTGGTCTCTAACATGAACCTGCATACCTTGAACTTCTATAAACTCAGACCCATCCAGATTGTTCGCATATTTTGCAACAACTTCGCTTCGATCGAGGCTCTTCCACGAAGAGCAGCCGCTAAAAAGACTAGCGCTAATTAAAAGCGATATGAGTAAAGACATTAGTTAGCCTTAGCCGCCATACTTGTTGGACGGTACATGAAAGCACTACTTCTAACTTGAGTGAGTGTCTCTTCAACGGTCTTCTTTTGTTTCAGAGATTTCTTGTTGCTAATCATTTTATAGATCGCAAGCCCAAGCGCTTTACCAAGAAGTGGTGGAACAGCGTTACCAATTTGGCGCCACTGCGCTGAAAGGGGTCCAAAGAACACAAAGTTATTGGGAAAGCTTTGAAGCCTGGCAGCTTCACGTTGAGTTAGGTAGCGAGTCTCAGTAGGGTGATAATAGCTATGACGATGAGTCATAATAGTTGGTGAAGGCTTGTTACCATCGAGTCTAAAATATTTAGTTTGACGAAAACGGCCTTCGCGAAGATTTTTCCAATCCACACCAAGACTTAGTGCTTTAGTAAGAAACTTCTTTTCATCTCGCTCATAGCGGATGCCATGACCTTGAGGAATTCGCTCTAGTCTCTTTTCATCAATTTTTGATGGAAGCTTTGCGCTATCAAGATCATGATTATGAGTTTTGCCTTTTTTATCAGCAATATCTTTCAGAGCTTCGGCCACGGTGACAGGCTTTTTCTTTTTTGAATCACTATGGGTGACGACTGGAAAAACAACATCGGCGCCAATACGATTTCCAATGAGAATAGTTCTACGGCGCATTTCAGGAACACCATATTCATGAGCTGAAAGAACTCTCACATCCATGGGATAACCCATTTGCTTGAAACATTTTAAGATGGCCTTAAGTGTTTGTTCATTCTTTTTAGCTAGCATTCCTGTAACGTTTTCAACGACTACAAAGTCAGGCTTTGTTTCTTTAACGATACGAACGAACTGTCTAAAAAGTGTATTTCTAATATCGTCAGGGTTGCCCAGACCAACTGTCGAGAAACCTTGGCAAGGCGGGCCTCCGACCACGGCGTGAATTTTCTTCCCACCAGTTAATCGTTTGAGTTCGGCTTTAGTGAGTTTAGTTACATCACCGCAAAAGACCTCGGCCTTTTTATGGTTATGGGCAAAGGTTCTCATGGCGTGTTTATCGGCATCAATACCAAGCACACAGGTCATACCGGCCATTTCCATGCCACACGACAGACCACCGGCCCCAGCAAATACATCGATAAAATTAAATTCAGATTTTTTTGGCACGCAGTCCCTCGCAACCAGTTTATTTTATTGTGTTTTGCCGGAGTGAGATTGTCAACGAAATGAAGCTTTATGCAGCTTTCTTCTTTTTGACCGTAGGGGCGGTAAGTAGGTTGTCTAAGTTTAAAAAACGGAGATTACCTTCTGGGATCGGCTCTGAATGGGCGAGTTCAAGAAATTTGCGCTTCACCTTTCCTGAGAGGATTGGCTCGACATCGTAATTCCCACCAGAACTCTGTAGGACCACTTTGCTAGCATATGGAGTCCAAAGCTTTGGATTTGAGCTATCAAGCAGAACTGTTTGTGATCTCGAAGCCGTCTGAAATCTCAAGGCACTAGTAAAAACTTCAAGCGCTTGATCATCGAGATAGCGTTCTGGTGATTCTAAAAAGAGATAATCAGCACTTTGTAAAAGACCTTTAAATAATGCCGCCATTTTTCTGGTTTGAGCATCTACATCACCAGGCAATTCATCCAGCAAAGGGATACGATTATAAAAATCAATCAAGTGATGATTGCTCGAGCGCTGAAGAAAAGACTTCATTTGAAAGTCTTTCGTTTCAGATAACGAATTTGGAATTGAGTCCAGGTAGATATTCTCTCTTAAGGAGAGGTTACTAATGAGTGGACCTTCGGCTTCGATATAAGCAAAGCGAATAGGACGTCTAACACCACCAGAATTAAGGAAGTGAAGAAAGTGCTTGAGACGACAACCTTTTGTGGTCTTCTCAAACTTAAAGAGGAGAATGTCATTTTGTTCAAACTCACCTGACATAAATATCTTGTCGGCGGATATGTCCTTTAATTAAGTGATTATGTTATGATAGGTCAGGTTTTGCTTATATAGTTGAAGGATGCGCTCGGTTATGGCGACTCAATCTCAAAAAGTATTAATAGCTGTTACGGGCCGTATGGACTCTGCAGTGGCCGCATACCTACTTAAAAAGCAGGGGATGGAGGTTCATGCAGTTGCCGTTTTATTTCATGCACAAGGCGATTCAAGCTCAGATAAAGATGCTTTTACCCTCGATCCGAAAGTGGTTCAGTATGGCCTATCTGACCTAAACCTGATCAAAAAAGCTTACGATAGTATGGAAATTCCTTTCTATGCCGTAAATGCCCAAGAACAATATTACGCCTTAGTTCACGATAAAGTGGTGGCCCATAGATTAATGGGACGAAGCTATAACTCCAAAGTAGCAACAACTCAGCTTCTCTTTGATGTGTTAGTTGAAAAGGCTAAAGTAATCGGTGCCAAGTCTATAGCCACTGGTCATTATGCAAAATTACAAATGAATCAGAAGTCGGGAGAGAATTCGCTGTTCTCTTCACCTGACTTGGTCAGTGATCAAAGCTTTCTTCTTGCAGGGCTTTCGCAAGAGCAATTAGCTATGCTCCAGCTACCACTTTCCGATATGAGAAAAGCTGAAACAGAAAAGATTGCTAAAATGATGGGAATTAAAACAGAGGCTTCTAAAAAACACTTAAATGTTTTTGAGAAACCTACTCTTGGAAAAGAGATTGAACCATTTCTGCCACCAGACATAATCACCGAAGGTGAAGTTTATCAGCATCAAGATGATCAAATGATCACTGAACATAAAGGTCTTCATCATTTCTTTTTAGGTCAGGGAGTAGAAACGGGACTTGATATTAAAAGAACTGGAATGGAGCGCGATTTAGTTGTCGTTGATATCGAATCTAAATCAGGGAAAGTAGTGGTCGAGGATCCTCGAAAACTTTTTTATACTCATGTTTCTTTAGTTGGCTGTCGCTTTGGTGGTGGTTCAAATTCCATTTTTCCTCTAGATGTTTATATTCAGTTTAAGGAACACGGTGAAAGGATTTCTGGAAAGCTTTACTTCAAGAACAACCAAAGCTGCGTCGTCGAGTTTTCAAATAAGCAATCAGGATTAGTAGGGCGAGGTACTGTGGCGGTTGTTTATGCCAAAGCTTCGGGAGTCGCCAGAGTGTTGGCGACAGGTCAAATACAGAACTGCTTTCATATGATCAAAGGCCATGGTCGCAGGTTTGCTCCAGCTTCACCTGATGCCGATGAGGAAATTGAGCAATCACTAAAAAATCAAATGGGCTTTTGATGAAAATAGTATTTTTACTTTTCGCTTTTAGTCAGTTTGCCTTTGCCAGTGATAAAGAATACTCAATTAAAGACTACGAAAAGACGCCTAAAACTTTAAGTCAGGTGACTAGACTTGCGATCAAGTATCAACGAAGTATGTTGGTGGATAACCTGCAAAATATACTTTTTAACGGCAGACCTTCACGCTTTATAGGCAGCGAGGGACACAGTAAAGTTCGAACGCTTATTGTAGATACCATCAATAAGAGCAGCCCGAAAAATCCGGCGAAAATCGAAAACTTCAAAATTAAGACTGAGGAAGTTCAACAGAGCTACAGGCAAGACCTTGATAAGTATCTAGCTTCTGGAGCCTCCGCATCGTCTGAAGAAGCAGTTGGTATGCGCTTATTTACTGAAAGCATGCTTCACCTCTTAGCTCTGAACAAAGACTTCGAAGGACAAAATATTGTATGGGAGAAAAAAGGATTTCTTCAGCCTGAAGAGGTTCTAATCATTGGGGCTCACTACGACACAATCGCACAAGACCCTAAGACTCTTACTGTCAGTTCAAGTGGTGCAATGCCCGGGGCTGATCACAATGCTTCTGGAGTGGCCGCTGCACTCGCCATAGTCGAAGTAGCCTCCAAAGTTAATATTGCTAAAACCATTCGTGTTATCTTCTTTGATGCAGAAGAGCTGGGTCAAAGCGGTTCCAAGGCTTATGTAGAAGCTCATCGTGATGAACTTTCAAATCTTAAAGTGGCAGGTTTTCTCAGTCTTTTGATGCTCGGTCACGATACCACTCATGATGATAAGCAGAATAAATCGGGAAATATGCGGGCCTATACTCGAACAACATCTGAAAACGAAAAAGGTGCAGTCTTAGATCAACGGCTTGCTTCACAATTTACTCAGACCGCAAAAAAGATTAGATCTAGTGTCAGCTTTCAGCCGGGCCAAAGAGCATATTTGTTTAGTTCTCAAACAGCATTTCAACGTGCTGGATTCCCTGGGGTTGTGTTGACTCACGACTGGGAAAATGATTTCAACTCCAATCATCACACTAAGCAAGACTTCGCCGAAACCCTTAATTTTGCGACTTTTCATAGTGCTACCCAAGCAATCATTGGGGCAGCGCTGGCCTGGTCATTCGACATGCGCTAAATAGCTTGTATGAGTAAATCTTGGGACCTATCACCTGAACAAAAACAAGCCAACGGCCAAAAGACGGTCATTGTCGGTATGTCTGGTGGCGTCGACTCATCTGTAACTGCGCTTATCCTCAAAAAGCAGGGTTACAAAGTCATCGGTATGTTCATGAAGAACTGGGAAGAAGAAGATGAAAATGGCGTATGCCAAGCCTCTAAAGAGTACGCCGACGTTGTTAAGGTCTGTGAGAAGATCGACATCCCTTATTACTCGGTCGAATTCGTTAAAGAATATCGAGACAATGTTTTTGCTCACTTCTTAGAAGAGTACAAAGCCGGCTACACGCCAAACCCAGATATTCTGTGTAATCGTGAAATCAAATTTAAAGTGTTTTACCAAAAAGCTAGAGAGCTTGGAGCTGATTTATTGGCCACCGGGCATTATTGCCAGACTGATGGGGAAGGCAATTTAATTAAAGGCGCCGACCAAGGCAAAGACCAAACCTATTTTCTCTACGCTGTTAAAAAGCCTGTGCTCGAGAATGTTTTGTTTCCTATCGGGGGACTTCAAAAAAGCGAAGTTCGCGCCATCGCTCACGAATATGATTTGGCCACTGCTGCTAAAAAAGATTCCACAGGGATTTGTTTTATCGGCGAGCGTAATTTTAAAAACTTTTTGTCGCAGTATCTGCCGGCCAAAGCTGGAGAGTTCCAACTTCTCAGTGGAGAAGTTGTGGGAAGACATGATGGTTGTGCCTTTTATACTCCGGGACAACGAAAAGGTCTTGGGCTTGGCGGACAAGACGAGCCTTGGTTTGTTCTAGGGAAAGACGTTCAAAAAAATATTGTCTTTGTTGAAAGAGGTGAACGCCACCCGGCCATGTTCTGTGATGAATTAAGCGCGACTGAAATTGATTGGGTCGATCCTGACTTTAAGCTTAAAGACGATCTGCGCTTGAAGGCTAAGGTCCGCTATCGTCAAGCTGATCAAGACTGTGTCGTGAGTATGCTGGGTGATGATCGCTTATTAGTTAAATTCGATATTCCTCAGCGTGCCGTGACGATCCGCCAGTCAGTCGTTTTTTATGATGGAGATCGCTGCCTTGGTGGTGCCATGATCGAAGCAGCAGGGGAGAGTTATTTTGAGAGAAATAAAGAGCTACCACAGACTGTAGGCAACTGAAACAGCTACCAGTAGTCCTTGCGATTAAAATCGAACTTATCTTCTTCTTTTTCAAAATGCTTTCGCATCTCATAAGCTTTGCAATCATCACCACTTTCGTTCTTAACCAAGATCGTCGGCATGGTCATAGACTTAAAACCATAGACGCGACAACCGCGTGGTCTAGCGGGGTCATAGGTCGAGTGATAATGTTTGCACTTTAGGCAGTTGGGCTTATCCATCCTACTCATTATCTCAATTTCACAGGTTTATGTCGGCCCGGCACGGCCTGCCGGCTAAGTGATTAGAAAGTAGACAGGTGCCGCTCAGGTGTCACCCTAGTGCTCTAAAGTAGTCCTTAACCCATTGTAATTATATGAATTTGTGGCGCACTTTGATGGCACTAAGTCTGCATTGTAATAGGGAGATACAAGCTGTTTCGTCTTAAAGTTATTAGGCTAAAGGAAAGAGAATCCATGAACCGAGATCATGAGCTAGACAAAGATGCTATGAATAATGTGGTCAGCTTCCCCTTTGGGAAGGCTGAGCGGGTCTCTCATAGTGCTCCAATCAGTGATTTAAGCGATCCTATTGAAGAGCTTCTCAACGAGTTTGCCGAGTGGGAAATCGAAGAGGAAGAATGGGAGCCGCTGTTTGGCGAGCCAAGTGTGGATATGTCTCTAATCTATCCCAATCCAACAAGTGAGCAAGGCGATGAACTCGCTCTGCTCACTCAACAAATCGATCTCCTCGAAGATGTCACAAAACGCTTGAAATTCTATCTCGATGAAGTCGAGCTATTCACACCTCATTTACGGCGCTGACGAGCTAATTTCGCAGCGCAACCATCTCAAAAATCCTTGGACTTTTTCCTGCTATTCCCTTAACTTTGCAGAGATTTCAAATTGCCCAGGTGGTGAAATGGTAGACACGCACGCTTGAGGGGCGTGTGTCGCAAGACGTGCTGGTTCGAGTCCAGTTCTGGGCACCAAATATAAAAAAGCCTGTAAGCATCAACACTTACAGGCTTTTTTGTTTTACGAGTACTGGAAAAGTACTACACATCATCTCCGGTAAAATTCACACTCGCGGCCACCTGCTTCAAGAAGCTATTGTGTAAATGAGCGTAACGCTTGACCGTCATATCAACGTTGCTATGGCCCAAGATTTTCGACAATCCAAACAGATCGCCTCCCGGTGCCATACAAACATTCGAGGCAAAAGTACCGCGAAGATCGTGAAAGCGTATGGGCTTCACTCCAGCGCGTTTAATGGCGCGCTTGAAGTGTCGCTCGGAGATATGCTGGACATCAATCATCTGACCATTCTTGTGAGCAAAGACGTATTCGGGATGCCGTGCTTGTTCTTGCAGCTTAAGCATGGCCCGCTCACTGGCTTCATTCATGGGGACGTAGCGAAAGCTGGAACGGGTCTTGGTGGTTTCTCGAAGACCGGTGCGATCTCGAAGTCGTGCCACATGGATAAGCTTATTTCTAAAATCTAGCTTATCCCATTTAACCCCCGCCAATTCGCCGCGCCTCATACCAGTGTTTAAGGCCACAATCCAAAGCTCATAGAGTTCACACGCTTTATTGGCAGCGAGGAACTGATTTACTTCCTCTGGCATCCAAAATTTGGGAGTAGTGGGGCGAATCTTTTCCATAACAATATTACGAAAAGGATTAAGCTCCAGCACTTCCCATCTGACAGCATCGTTGAGCATCGACTTCAAAACTCCAAGGGCCATATTAATGCCTTTGGGGCTTTTGTTTTTTGCTCTAAGCTTTGAGATCAGATCGTGCCCTAGTGAGATTTTTAACTCTTTAAGTTTAAAGTCTCCCAAGTGGGGCAGGATATGATGCTCCAGCTGAATTCGATACGATGATTGCGTCTTGGGAGACTTGCCGATGACCTTGGTTTGAAACCACTGCACCGAAAAGTCTCTTAGAGTTTGCGAGGCCTCGGGATTCTCTAGTTTGAGAAATCCGCGCTCGCGATCAACAATCATCTGCTGTTTCCAAAGTTTAGCATCTGACTTTCGCCTAAAAGTCTTAGTGACCTGGCGACCGTTAACATAGACTTTCACTTTGTAGGAAACTGAACCGTCTTGCTTTTTATTTTCTAATATCATGGGGAACTCCTTAAATAGGAATTTCCCGCTATGCCTTGTTGTCGGTTAGTGAATGTCAAAGAGCAATTCATCTTAACACCGCCCAGAAGCACTTGGCAGCTTAAGATTTGCTTCAAGGTAAAGATGTAATTGTTTTCTTGACACTCGTACAAGATTTCCAATCTTTACGAATGGAATTTCTTTACTGAAAATTGCCGTTCTTACCCTTGAAACCTTTATATTAAGTTCTTTGGCAACCTGCTCTACGGTTAAGTAGTCTTCGGAAGCACTCGATTTGGAGAGATCTCGTTCTTGGAGGATTTCCTCTACTGAGTTTCTTACTAATCTGTATATCTCGTAGTTCATCATACTCGGCCCTGTTTCTTAATTTGTTATTGAAAATTAAAAAGCACGCAAAGAATGATTAAGAGTCGAACACTCCTGCCATTAAATCTCCTGGATTTCGGTTTTGAAAAATTAGCTGTGATGGAAGAAAACTATTTGAGTCTCAATCACTGCCATGTTACGTTCGACTTGAGCTTTTACATAACTTCCTCCCTGGTAAAAGTGTTCAAAACGTCTAAGTGTCCGGCAAGATCAAAAAGACGAATCTACAGAACTAGCAAGTCCACTTCATCAAAGTCAATCATTATTTAAATTTTTATTCACAAACTTTTGTGAAATTTACCAATGAAAAGCAGTATCGTTTTTTGAAAAGGCGAGTATGTTTTTTAGAGAATATGAGTCTAACTTTTTTAACAACGAGTGTTCTAAAAAAAAATCTCTATACTCGATCTATTTTTAAAACTGAGTATTCCATTTATTCATCATCATCATTTATTTTTTTGACCTTCCTCTTCTTCTTTTATCTGCCTTCTCATGTATTAATTTATTTTAACTCCTCTTTCTTTTTTTAAAGCCTGCCCGCTTTAGACTTTCTTCCTAGCTTACATAAATCCAAAGACTGACTACCTTCCCAAAACTGTGGTTGAGGGTGGGTAGTCAGAGTTTGAGATTTGTAAGCGATTGAATATAAAGAGTAATCTCGGGCAGGCAAAAACTTATAAAGCGTTATGTGACCGGTTATGTGACTATATAAACTTGTTGGAATAGAATTACTCTAAGCTTAATACAAGATTTTAAGAGGTAAGATGAACATAACTTACGATAACTTCGAAGAGATAATTGAACAGGGACTTTCTACTGAAAATGTATCGCTTCGTGACTTGAAATGGATCGAGCCAGTAGGAGTTGCCTTACTTAAAACAATGTACCAGTCTCAATTAATAACAAACCTTAGTGATACTGAGTCTGTTCAATCCAGTGCTAGGGCATATATTAGATGCTTAACAAATACACCGGCAACTGATTCGGAGCGAACTTACGTTACACTCACTGAGTTTTCACAAGACCTTTTCCCTCAAAGTGAAGATGCTTTAGTTCAGGGGGTTGTCAATAATATTCTACATAATACAGGGAGTATGGAAGCTAGAGACAGAGAGGACCTTCGTCTTTATTTAATTTACCTGCTTGGCGAGATTGTTAGAAATATAAAGGACCATTCACAGAGCCAGCACTCATATATAGCGGCGCAGTTTTACCCTAGTCATAGAAAAACCCAGGTGGTTATAGTTGATTCTGGAATAGGGTTAAGGGCCAGCCTTGAAAGAAGGTATCCGGAGATTCAAACCCACAGTGATGCCATTCTTAAAGCCATTGAGCCTTTTGCTACAGGGGTTGCTCCAAATAGTAATCCATATGGAGGGACTACTAACATTGGCCTTGGGCTTCATATGTCAACTGAGCTTATAAAATTAACTAAAAATAGGCTTAAAATGATTTCGGGAGATTCTAAGTTAACAATTGCCAACAGAAAAACAGTCGTTACAAACTTACCATTTACATGGAATGGCACAATAGTAACCTTTGAAATCTTTGAGCATAATCTACAACAAGAGTTTGGAGAGCTTTTTGACTACATACGTGGGCGCATAGACCAAAATGGTATTAGTATCTTTTAAGCGTGCATTGACTCTGTGTGAGATGGAAATTTATTAGAACTGTAGCTAACGACAAGGTTTAACATTGCTCTAATATCCCTACCGGCATTTGAAATTTCTATGTGGTTTTTTACGAAATCTATGCCCGATTCTCTGACAATTACACCTATTAGCTCATCAGTGAAAGACTGCGTGATAGCATCAAAACCAGAAAAGTCTATAACCACTTTATTCATACTTCTTATTTCTAGTAATGCAAGGTTTCTCAATAGAAGACCATTCTCTCTTGATGATAAGAAGTCAAAAGCAGGAAAAATGTCTTTTACTTTTATTACTTTCATCCAAATAGCCTCAAGCCTTATTACCACACTCACAACGTATCGGCTCAGATGCTTATACTATTTATATAAATAGTATCTTTTCTTAATTTTAAAGCACTTAGTGTTCTAAATACAAGTAAGCATTAAGAACCGACTATATACAATATATGCAAATATGATGCCAATATGACTATTGAAGCTCGCAGGAGTGTATGTGCAATTTCGAAAGGTTACGCTAACCTAGAGCTAGGTTAGAATGGTTATATATTCTACAGTAGACTAAATATGCAACCTGCCTGTTAAAGTGTGCATAACTTCAGAGTACTAGAAAAGTACTACGACCCTCGAATATAGCCCAAAATAGGCAATAACAGACAACAATGGTATCGCGAGAAATTCGGGGTTAACTCTTTGAAATAAAAGATAAAGCACTGTTATGACTAGGCACCAAAGAGTGAATAGAAAAGCCCCTAAGGCAGTCCAGTCGTGGGTACTATTCAAAATAAATCCACATTACTTTTCTTTTAGGTGTGTGATTATCATACTCAAATTGCATTCCGATCTCTGGGATTTCAACAAAATATTTATCGGACGCGACATCGCCAGATTTATTGTCAGGTAACTTTTTTTCTATCCACTTATATTTTTCAAATCGTTTTTTTAAATAAGTGTAATTATCAAAATCTTTAAAAAAGAAAAATGTCAGATGAGAAATTTTATTTCTATTTTTTTTATAGACATAAGCATCAACTCTAGACTTCTTATATCGATATATTTTCAATTTTTTGTTATCGTCGGATAGTGAAATTTCATCTGGTTCACCAAAGAACTTAACAAGTTCAGCGGTTGTTTTGGTCTTCATAACAAGTAACACTTTATCGATATCATCCAATTGATCAGACTCTGATTGAATTTGTGCACAGGCTGCGAATAAGAAAAAACATATATGGAGAAATCTCATCGATTATCCTTTGATTTAATAATTTCTTCGAGAATTGAAAATGACTTGAGATTGAACTCTTTAAGGAGCTTTGGGTTTGAATAATAAACTTCTAACGTGTTAGCAAAATCTTCACTTGGCGAATGAGCTGAGTCAGGAAGAATGACTTTTGTAGGAGGCGTCGGTCTATTGCCTTTTTGATAGGTCCAACCGTTAGAAATGAAAAATTGGTGTAATTGTACCGGGTCAAGATCCCATATCGCAATATGGGCCAATTCATGCAATAGAACATCTTTTACCTTTGAAGATTTAAAAAATACATCAAAGAGAATTATCGTTTTGCTTGCTGGAATCGTTAAGGCCGGATTTTTAGGGTTTCCGGGATGTGAACTTGCTCTTAAAATGCTAGCTATTTTATATTTTTTTAACCAAGAAGGAAGTTCATCTAGTTTTGATTGAACCAACGCTTTTTCAGATTGTGTCCATGCTTTAAACTTTCCTTTAAAACCCTTAATCTCACTTCCTGTATCTTGGAAGTAATTATGCACGCTTATTACCCTACAGTGCTCACTCCTTATATGTCCCAACACCTTGGTTCCATCACTTCTCGTATAAGGCTTAATCCACTGTTCTCGAACGTGAGTCTCATTTGGCTCACAAGCTAAACTTATCGATGACCATAAAAATAGAATGTAGATGAATTGCCTCATAAATTCGACAATCCTAATTAGGCTTATGTTTCAGATAAACACCGCTGGTTCAACCTTAAATTTTTTTGCTAGCTCTCGAATTTGACGCAGATTTAACTCTCTCTCGCCGTTAAGGATTTTAGAAACGTTAGGCTGGCCACCAAGTTCCTTTGAGACATCCATCTGTGTAAAGTCTTTTAGTTCCATTAAGTAAGAAAGCATTTCACTCCCTTTAACTTCAGGAGCTTCGAACATCTTTCCTTCGTAGTCACTAATAAGATCAGTCAGCGTTTCAAGATAAACCTTCATGCCTTTATCCATTTTTTGATTAAGGGCACCCATTAGACGCTCTGCAATCGCTAAAGCCGTATGAAGCTGCTTTTTAGATGTTATAGGGCGAAGTGGAAAGAACTCAACGAAATCGAGATAAGAACCTTCAATTTTTTGAGGCTTGAATTTAATATCTTTTTGGAGATCATCAATAATTTTTTTTGCTTGTGCCATTTCTATTCTCTCCATTTATCTTTGTCATACTCTTTATGTGTAAGGACGTGAGTAACAAGAACGATTTGAAGTCCATACTGTAATGTAGTGATGGCCCTAACTTTATTTCCACCAACGTTAAAAACCGCTTGGTTTCCAACAAAATCTACGTTGACGCCAAAAAGCTCTTTTACATTTTGAGGAGTCTTAAAAGTCGCTCCTTCTATCAACTTCACCCAACGATCAAGCGCCTTGCGACTGGTAGGGTGCTTACGCTTAAAAATATCAATATTTTCTCGTCCGATGAGCTTCACAATAACATTATATCATAATGACATATTAGAATCAATTCAATATGTCATTATGACATGGTTTAAATGGTGCCCAGCCAAAGCCTGTAGGAAAAACTTGGCGCTAATATGGAGCTAAAGTGCCCAAAAACAGGCAAAAAAAGACGAAAACGGACGATCAAGAAAGAGAACTCAAAGTTATACTAAAATATCGAAATCATTAACTAATTTAGTGTAATCACGACACTTTCAAAAACCTCGCTTAGTCACTCCAGTTTTGGGCACCAAATGTATTTAAAAAAATGAGGAAGCCGCTGGCTTCCTTTTTTTATGCCCTAAATGCGCTCTAAACGGCTCAATAAGATATTTTGATAAGCTGCCGATAAGCAATGGAATAATGCTTTTGGAGCTTAAATGAAGTCATTCATCTTGATTAGCCTAATCTCAATCACCACCTTGGCCTGTACCGCTAAGCAAAGCGATCGCAAGGTGGCCTCGGTCAATGCGCTTCAGCCAGCTGTTGAGCAAGGGGAAGTATGGGGCGGTAATGAAGCGGCCATGATGGATACAGTTGCGAGAATCTTTCATGACACCTTAATTGAATCAACCGGTGACGATAAGATCATGAGGCGAGATGCACACCCTAAGCATCATGGCTGCGTGGCAAGTGAGCTTGAGATTTTTAACAAGAATTTGCCTGAACAACTGCGCGTAGGTCTTTTTAAAGAAAATCATAAATACCAAGGCATCGTGAGGTTTTCTAACGGTGATCCGAACTTTAGAAAAGCAGACAGTGAAAAAGATGTGCGCGGAATGGCCGTGAAGCTTTTTGGCGTTCCTTATCAAAATTATTTGCAAGATATCGGCGTTGAAGATGGCCCAAATAGACACGACTTTGTTTTTATGAACGCAGACTCATTTTTTATTCCTAATCCCAAAGCTTATGAGAAATTTATGGAAGCTACACAGGGGCGTTTTGGCGTTCTTGGCTATCTTGCATTTCATTGGGGGACACTCGGAAAAATCCTAAAGTCTCGTGTGCAAATAGCAAACTCGCTTGATATTGATTACGCCAGTGCCACGCCTTATAAGCTTGGCCCAACGACCATGAAGATGAAGTTTGTTTCATGCAAGAAAGTAAAAGATGCGATACCTGAACGCCCAAACCACGACTTCCTTGGCGAGAGCCTGGAAAGTACGTTAAGAGATCAAGAAGGTTGCTTTGATTTTTACGTTCAGCCAAATAAAGATCCAAAAAAGAATAATATTGAAGACGCTATGATCTCATGGAGTGAAGAAAAGTCTCCCATGATTCATGTTGGTCAAATGAAAGTGAAGCAACAGACTGGCTTTAGATCAAGTCAGCGCATGAGTGCCTGTGAGAATATGACCTTTAACCCTTGGCGCGCACCGCTAGAGAACCGACCCGTTGGCGGAGTCAATCGTATACGTCTGGAAGTTTATCTCAATCAGTCCAAGCTGCGTCACGAGTATAACGGTCTTTAGTGTCACCCTGACACTATCTTTGAATAAATCACTGTCTATTTCTTAAAAGACAATACAATCAACCCTTTAAGCGTTGTAAATGAAATTATTATAGTGTCAATTGCTTGATCGTTCTGGCATCTATAGATTGCTGCAATCAATTCTAAATAGGGAAGAACAATGAAAATTTCTGCGCTTATTCTAGGTATTTCTGCCTTGGCCGGCTCTTCTGCCTACGCTCAAACGTGTGCTGTCGACATGGTTCGTAACGGACGTGTTATTGAGACATTTTTCGCCGAACTCGATCAAAATGGTCGTTGTCGTGACGCTTTAAGAGATTGTGCTCGTGCTCGCCAACAACAAGGCGGCGGAACTAATCTGATTTGCGAACCTTCAGCAAATCCTCAGCCACCGCGCCCACCACAGCCACCTATGCCTCCTCAGCCACAACCGCCAAGACGTGATGTGTTCTCTCCACTACCTGGCTACTCAATTAGAGTGGGTGAGTTCGTGATGGAAGACTATAATACCAAGTCACTTCAGCGTGTAACTGCCATTTCAGGCAATACATTCTTGCTTGAAGACGGTCAGTGGTACAACTCTTCATATGTAAATAAGCTCCAGACTGATTACAACGGTATCGGTCTTGGTGAAGATGTAATGGAAGATTACAACACGAAGAGTATTCAGTTTGTAAAAGCCATTGCTGACAATCTATTCATGCTTGAAGACGGTCAGTGGTATAACGCTACTTACATTAATAAGCTTCAGCAGAGTTATAATAATATCTATGTTGGTGATCGTGTTGCCGAAGACTATAATACAAGATCTATTGGCGTCGTTCAGGCAATCGCAGCTAACCTCTTCCTTCTTGATGATGGCCAGTGGTACAACGCCACTTATATCAGTAAGCTCGTTTTTCAACACAACGGAATCTCTGTTGGCGAAGAAGTGATGGAAGATTACAACACTCGCTCAATTCAAAGAGTCGTTGAGATTAGCGATGGTCTTTTTCTTCTCGAAGATGGCCAGTGGTATAACTCAACCTATATCAACAAACTTCAGCAAAGTCTTAACGGTCTTTATGTTGGGCAAGAAGTTGTAGAAAGCTACAACACAAGAAGCTTTAGAAGAATCGTTGCAATTGCAGATGGACTCTTTCTGCTAGATGACGGTCAATGGTATAATTCAACTTATGTAAATAGAGTGATTAGATAAAACCAAAACTAAAGGACCCGAAAGGGTCCTTTTTTTATTCTCATTTTAAATGTGAATGAATTGTTATTTGTTCTTTAAATATTAATCATTTATCATGTCTGTATGCGCTTTCTCCCATTTATAGCTCTATTTTTTTGCAGCATCGGTATGAGTTCAGACTCTAAGGTTCTTAGAGTTTTAGGCGTTGATATTGCTGGTGTCTTCGATGAGACACCCAAGGGACGTGAGCGCCTCGTTCTCGAGACGATCGCCGAATGTATGGGCCGTAAGATAGAGCTTGAGCTCGCTCCCTACGGGCGTCATCTTTCATACTTTGGCATCAGTGATAAATTCGATTTAGTGGCCACAGTTCCACCCGGTGGCAAAGTCAGCGGCTTCCAAAGTAAAAGCCATATTGATTATCAGAATGTGGTCACGACACTCAAAGACTTCACGGGAGTGATATCCAGCGTTTCTGATTTGAAAGGGCTTGATGTGGTGTCCTTTAAAGGTGCGCGATCTATGCTTGCAGGCTTAGAGGATGCTATCCCTACCTTTAAAACGTATCAGGAAATCGCTCAACAAGACCTCCATACGAGGATGCTAATGTTTAAGCGAGTCGATGCGGTTATAAGTGATAAGTATATTTTCTTCTCTCATACAAAAAGACTGCAGCGACTTGAGCCTGATAGAAAGCAACTCTTTAGAGAAACCAAAACCCATGAAGTTTTTGAACCTTCAAAGTTCACTGTGAGTTTGAAGAATCAAAAATTAAGAGATTCATTTAATCGTTGCTTGGAGCTAAGACGCCAGGAGATAGCTAAAATAAACGATGACTTTATAGTTCCTCTCTAATTTTCCTGTACTTAGCCCTACTATTCTTTATCTGGCCACTTGATGCATTTTTTGGCTTTGTTATAAGTAGTCATGAAATTCTTGCTCATATCTCTGCTTTTTCCGCTTTTGGTTGAGGCCTCTATTTTTAATGGGGACTCTCGCTACGAAGCTCAACGTGATGGCTCGCCTGATGTGATCGAGCGTGCTCGCTCTGTACCGGCGATTTTTAGAAACTCAGCTTTAAAGAAAAGATCAGATGGAAACTACGATACACTTAATTGGTCTCCGCAAAATCTAGGCTTTTGCAGTGATGCGAACTTTGCGGGTCAGCCTCATTTAGCCAATTGTTCAGCCACACTTATCGCTCCTGATTTGGTTTTGACAGCAGCGCACTGTCTTGAAAAAGCAGATAAGGATTGCAGTGGATATAAAATCGTCTTTGATTTCGCACTAGGACACAATCTAGATGTTCTTTCTTCAAGTAATGTCTTTGATTGTAAGGAAGTCGTTTATTATAAGTTTGACCAGACTTTAGCCTCAGAAGATATCGCCATGATAAGACTCGATCGCAAAGTAATGAATCGAACGCCAATCCCTGTAAGCAAAAAATTGCCAACACTCGATACAAGTTTGAGTATGATTGGTTATCCTCTTGGGCTCCCACAAAAAGCTGATGATGATGGAAAGGTTTTATCAGTTGATTCGAAGAATATTTCCTTTAAGCACGATCTCGATACATTCTCATGTAACTCTGGTGGACCCATCTTTGATGAGGCCGGCAATGTAACAGGTGTGCTTGTTCGTGGAACTGGGCCAAATCAAACCACCCGAACTAACTCCAATTGCAATGATTGGAGTGTTGCCGGGCAATCAGATTACGCCGAGGCTAACTCTATTGCTCACCTCAAAAAACTCTTTAAGAAGCTTGGAGTGAAGTTGAATTAGACTTCTTACTGAGCTTTGATATCGCAATCACAACTCCTCCAGTCACAAACATTTGAAGCGAGTAAATTGCGCCAGGAATAGTCATGGCCTCATTTTGTAAAAATGTCGCGGCAATCATAATCGCAAGTGTTCCGTTTTGAATTCCACACTCAAGCACGATCGTCTTAACCTGACTTTTGGGAACAGATAACACGAGTGAAAATATGAGTGCTGTGACCATGGTTAATAAATTAAGTAGCAATGTGGCTGAACCACTTATTTGCATGTAGGGAAGAAAGTTCTCTCGCTCTTTAATAATGGCGGCAAAGACAATTAAAACAAATAAAAAGACGGCCAGCTTGGAGAGAAAACCCTCTAGCTTTGCCGCTAACTGTGGGCGCTTTTGGTTGAGAAGAAGACCGCTCAGTACTGGTACTGAAGTGATTAAGAAAATTCCGGCAATACTTTTAAAAATGGGAAGCTCTGTGGCTGACTCAGCACCCATATACTGGGTAAGCGACCAGTTGATAATAAGCGGGATTGTTATCACGCTGGCAAGGCTAGTGATTGCAGTTAATGCAATAGAGAGGGCCACATCACCACCTGAGAGCTTGGCGTAGACGTTTGAAGTTACTCCGCCAGGACAAACTGAGATAATCATTAGACCAACTGCAAGCTCACCTGTGATGCCAAAAAACTGAACCACTGCATAGGCTATGAGTGGCAAAGTAATGAACTGACAAAAAAGTCCAAGAGCAAAAGCCTTTGGCTTAAGTACAACTTGTTTAAAATCATTGGTCGTGAGTCCAAGACCCATGGAGAACATAATGATTGCTAGGGCCAAAGGTAAAAATACTTGTGTGAGAATATTCATAGTGACCTCTTAGTTATCTTCAGACGTGCGGGGAGGGGTAATGATTCTTGCGCCGCGCTTGAATGTTAAATAGGACCAAGCCCATTGTAGAAAAACCATAAAACGATTTCTAAAGCCAATTAGATAATAAAGATGAACAAATAACCAAGCATACCAAGCTAGCGTGCCGCCAAAGCTAATTTTTCCAACTTGAAGTACCGCTTTTTTTCGACCGATTGTGGCCATTTGACCTTTGTCTAAATACTTAAATGGAGGCTTTGGTTTGATGTCTATATCTGCTTTAATTATTTTTCCCATGAAGCGACCTTGCTGTATGGCAACAGAGGCTACTCCTGGCAAGGTGCCGTCTTTCGTATCAAATGCAGCGAGATCACCTAGTACAAAAATATTAGAGTCTTGTTTAAGCCCCATACTTTGATCTACTGGAACGCGGCCACGGCGATCAAGTTCAACGCCAAGTGTTTTAGCGAGAGGTGATGGCGTAACGCCCGCACTCCAGGCAATTGTCTGAGTTTCAATCTTACCGTCAGTTAAGATAACGGCATCGGAGGTAATGTCGATCACTTTTGTGTTTGTTAAAACACTAACTCCCATGGCCTCTAAGTCTTTCTTCGCGCGTGCACTCATTTTTTCATTAAAGCTTGGCAGAATACGTGGCCCGGCTTCAATTAAAATAACTTGGGATTGCTCTGGTTTGATATGTCTAAAATCTTTGGCCAAAACTTGATGAGCAATTTCAGCAAACGCTCCCGCCAGCTCCACCCCAGTTGGGCCAGCACCGATTAAGACAAAAGTCATAAGTTTCTTTCGAAGGGATTCATCTTGGGCTTTTTCAGCATTTTCAAAGGCAAGAAATAAACGACGTCTAATCTCGGTAGCATCCTCTAGACCTTTGAGTCCGGGGGCAAGAGTGGCCCACTGAGTGTTTCCAAAGTAAAAGTTCTTAGCCCCAGTAGCGATGATCAATCGGTCATAATTAAGAGTTCTTTCCTTTGTTTGGACAACTTTTTCATCTCTATTGATATGAATAACTTCATCGAGAATAATTTCAATATTTTTATAATTACTTAATTGTGCACGAATTGGAGTAGCTATATCAGCAGGGTTAAGACCGGCCGTGGCAACTTGATACAGCAGTGGCTGAAAAAGATGATAGTTATGCCGGTCAATAATTTGAATCTTTACATCTTTAAGCTTTGCAATAGACTTTGCCGCATTCAACCCAGCGAAGCCAGCTCCTATAATAATCACTTTCATCTAGTAAGCCTTACTATTTAAAGTGAGGGAATAATCTTCAGGCACTTTTTTTACCTCAAAATATGTTCTTCCAATCTCAAGACCATCAGAAGTCGTGATCAGAACTTTCCATTCACCTTCATCATAATTATTTTTATAGGCAAAGCCTCTAAAACCATCGCGCCTTCCACCGGTGATTGTTAACGGGATACGATCACTTCGAATCCACTTGTTTGGAGCTTTCCACCACCATTCAATATAGACTGTATCGGCAAAACCTGCGGGGGCGAAGACGCGGGTGAAAACATGGAGAGCATCGCTTGGTCTGGCCATATAGGGAGTGCTGGTATCGCTCCAAAAATGCCACCAGGGGCTACTGGAGAATGCCAAATATCTTGTACCTTCTTCTGTCTGCATCTTTTCGATTTTGTGATAGATACCAATTTTCTTTAAAGACAAAGGAACGGGAGGGAAAAGCCTAAAGACATACATCAGAATAAAAAAGGCCGCTAAACAAGTTGCGATGGTGACTTGAGACTTTGCGAGGAAGCGTCCACGCCTAAGCTTTATCCACGTAAAAATGATTAAAAGGTATACGGCCACACCTAAAAGAAAGGGGAGGGTACCCATTTTTCCAAGAAGAGTTGGAGCAAGAATGACAGTGAAGCTGATAAAGCAAGTATGAAGTAGGATGGCCGGGATAAGGTCATGTTTTAAAAATGAAGGTCTAAACTCATTGAGAAGAAGTAGTGAGCTTAAAAATACTAAAAAGATCATCGAATTAAAAAACGTTCCACTTTTAAAAAAATACAGAGTGAAAGCATTTAAAAGAGCCCCCAGAGCGAAGTGAAAAATATCTTCTTCAAACTCTGAAATCTTTAAGGCCCAAGATTTATTGGGTAAAAAATTCGAAAGTTTATAACCTTCAGTTGTAATAAGAAAAAGAGAAGTTGCAACAATCAGATAGATCATCTGGCTGATGACGGTTAAAAGATCATCAACCTCTTCCAAAGTAAAAATATCAAATAGAAAACCTGCTGCAAAAAAAATCAAGGCATGATACGGCGTTGATACTTGCCATAGATGATTGATTTTTTGCTTGGTCGCTTCCATTACGGCTTCAAGGTTGCCGAGTATTTGGTGGTTACTTCTTGTGATAGCCAGTTATTTTGAGCTGCAAGTGTGAAGAATTTGTCGCATTGAATTGTAGGGTTTCCATTGGGGTATTCGCCAATGCCGTTACGATAGCGCACACAAGTATCAGCGTAAAAGCTAAAGTACTCAGGTAAGTGCCCGGCGATAAATTTAGCTAGTGTATCGCGCTTGAGAATATTACCCGAGTCAAAAAGCGTATCAGGAAGGGGATCAAGCTTTGCCAGTCTCTTTAAAAGAGTCTGTCTGCGTTTATAGTCTTGGCCTAGCTCTTTAACTACGGCCCAAGCAAGATTAAACGTTTTGCCAACCGATGGACCTTCTAACAAATAGGTTGTGAGATAGAGGTCCTCATCACTTTGATCAATGGAGTCAAAGGCTTTGAGTACACGGTAGGAAATATTTCTAAGATCATTACTGCTGGCGCTTAAGCCGCGAATGAAAAGTGGTTTCATCGCAATAAAGCAGGCTTCATGAATTGTTTGTGTGATTTCAGTTTTGATTTTAGAGCTATCTTCACTGGCTAGAACTCTAGGAGCAATTTGGCTTAACACCCAGCTTTGGATGAAGTCTTTACGACAATAGAACTGTGAGATATCAGCTTGCAGCGATGGTAAAATGTAATTTGAAATGTCTGCTCTTGGATCGTGGGTGGCCAAGACTTGGGCCAATAAGGTTCCATTGTCTGGATTTTTTCGACCAAGATGCCAAGCTTCGCTAGCTTGTTCGCGACAACCTGCTTGTTTTCGCTCATAACAATTTTTTAAATAGTCTAAAAGGTAAGCTTCACGCTTGGTATGAAAAAAGGCATCGGCCCTAAGTTCTGGCCAATCGCTCAGTACTTGGACGTATTGGTAAGTAGCGAGATCAAAGTCTTTTTTAGCGCGCAGATGGACCATATAGCCGGTGGCCATATTCCCGAGCATTTCACTCCAGACCTTGCTGCGCTCACTTGGTCTGATATCACGAGCGTGCTGTAAAAATTCACGGTAGGATTTTTGCCCTTCAAGCGCCTGTAAGTCCTCGAAAGTATAGGAGGCAAAAGCCGAAGTTAAGCCAAAAACCAAATAACTTAGAAGGCTCATTTTTACGAAGGTTTTCATAGCTAAATTATAGAAAATACGTTCAACCTCCGTCAATAAAACTAAATATCTGAGTGCGAACCTCCGATAAGACAATACACAGGAGGATCTCGTGTCTAGTGAAGCGGCTAAAAAATACGATACATCAAAACGTGAAGAAGCCATGCTTTATGAAATGGAAGTGCGCAAAGAAAAAGAGCGCATTATCAAGGATCACGAAGAGCGCCGTGAAAAGTATTTAAAATATTTAGCTGAGCGAAGAGAGGAAAGGCGGCTACGTGTCTGGCAAAAAGCCTTTTTAGGTTTGATTGCCCTTAGCTTTTCTTTTTGTATGGTCTTATTGCTTTGTTCATTTCATCCAAGTGGCAAGGTCTGGGTACACGAATTTCTCTACCAGGTGCTTAGTTTAAAATTATAGTTGGAACAATCTGCCCGCCGCACTGGTCCTACATAAAATTTGGCACAATAAGAGGGTAGATCAATCAGGAGAATTTCATGAAATGGCTTATCGCTCTTCTTCCACTTCTTTGGAGCGCTCACGGAGCAAGTCTGGCCGCGGCCGAAGGTGATTGCGGCGATTGTAATGCTGCTCTTATGACCGATACAGGTGTGGGATCTAGCAATCTTCAAGTCATCTCTGGGGTTTCAAGAGCGCTTGCTTCAGCCACGCCAGATAAAGACGAGCAACAAATTTTTTGCCAAGAGTTTCATGACAATAGCTTCTCTGGCTTACAAGCAAAGGTAACTGAGTTTGGCTACGACCTTCACCAAATCTATAATAGTGTAAGTTGCGATAGCCAGACCAAGGCTGATCTTATTCGTCATCGTGCCAGTGATGCAACAGCTGCAACAGACCTCATGTCGTTAGCGCGCTATTATATTCGTGAAAAAAATGATCCAGAAGGGCTTAAAGCTATTTTTAATAAAGTCATTGATAATCCGGGCAAACCGCGTGGAACCCTCTTGGATTTTATCGACTATTACTCTTCAAACCCAAATTTGACTGAAATTGATAAAGATAAGTTTAGTCGCTACGAATCCACCATTAAACGTTTTGGCGGCAAGCGCGAGTCGGAGCTTTAATTCATGCTAAGACTACTCGCTGGATTTATTCTTATTAGTTCGACTTCATTATTTGCAACAAATGATTGCGTCGATTGCGGCAATATGATCTCCGGCTTTCCTACTATGAGTTCGGTGCAAGAGGCGAGCTGTAATGATTGCAATTGTTATACACGAACACATGACGAAGCATTAAATGAGCTCTTGCCAGAGCGTGCCACGCTAGTAAAGAGTCTTTTGAAAAATGATTTTGTGAAATTCAATAGAGAAGCAACAAAGAGTCTGGCGCGACTAGATCAAATTCTTAAGTCTCAATATCAAATTCTTAAGTCTCAATCGACTGGAAGCTTTAAATCTTGTTCATTGTTAGATATCAAACAAAGAGTATCTGCGTGCCCTAACGGCACTCCAAGTGAAAAGCATTTAACTGAAGTTTTTGGCGTCGACTCAATTGATACTTATCTCTCAAGTCTAGGACAAAACTTTGCTGAAACCGAAGGCTCTGTCTCAGGCACTTCAAAGTCGTGTTTAAGCGCAAAAGAGCTGGATCAAGTTAATTCAAATCGCATCAAATTAAATATTGCTAAACCTCTTTTAAACCGCATGAAAGACGCTAAGACTGAGCTTAAGGCTTATTTTGATTCAGGTAAAAAGCTTTCAGATCTTGATATAAGGTCTAAAGATAATCAAGTCATTATCAATTTTATTGCCGATGCCTCGATTGATCCGGCCCTATCGGCCATTTTTCGCGATGAAGCTGTTTTAAAACATATTATTGATAACCTAGAGACAATTTCAAGCAGCGACGGATCGATTTTAGATTTTTTTACTTCTCAGGTTTATACCCAGTTTCCTAGCGTGATTGAACATACAAAAGCTGAAATGGATGATCTCTGTGGTTCACTCATGAACTCTGTAGTTGAGCTAGCCTGCGCTGGAGACTCTTTGGCTTTTCAACAAAATGGCGAAGTATCTAAATATGCTTTCGAATATAACCCAAGTGATCACGCTTCTGGATTTGATTCTATGTTTGTTAATGACGAAGGCCGTGATGTTTTAAATACTAATTATGTGAATCATATTTATTGGTGCGCCGGTAAGAGCTGTCAAAGTGATAAATCTCCCACCGTTTGTGGCAAAGTTCCAGATACTAAAATGCTGGATGAGACTCTTCAATTCATAACCGACGGTGCTAGTATTGATAGCATCAAAACTCGAATAGCTCCAAGCTTCGACGCCAACTCTCTTTGTAAACTAGCTGATTGCTCAGGCACTCAAGAGCAAATGAATGCCTGCTATGAAGGTGTTCGCACAGAATTAGGTGCAGATGCCGATGGCATTCTACTGTCCTATTCAAGAGTACAAAATCAAACAACAGCAAGTAGCAATTCATCTGAGCCTGCGACTGGTTTTAGTCGCTCTGAATTTGCAGCCAACTTTCTAGGAAGCTACTCGCCAACACCTATTGAGCCCGCTTCGCCGACACCGGCACCAAGTGCAGCACAAGAGTCTCAGTCGACGGCAGCGAATACATCTTCGGCGGCAACAACGAATGAACGTCCGGCCAGACGTGTGGTCACAGCTGATCAAGCTTTTCAAGAATTTATGAATTCGCGTTTTGATTCTATTGCAAGTTCATCATCAAACTTTACCCCTCCATCTGTCGCTAGAAATAATACAGCTTCTAGTTCAACTTCTAGCTCAAGTACTTCAAGTGGACAAAGTAGACGCGAAGCTCAAGCAAGACGTGCTCTTGATCAAGCGTCGAATACGATTGAAGAGCTAAGAGAAGGCTACAGGCAAAGCGCTTTTGATCGCATGCAACGTCTAGTGGATCAAGCCGCGCGAAATTCTACTGTAAATAGCAGCGCGACTGGTTTTAACGGTTTTGGTGGAAGCTCAAGCACAACAAATTCAACTGCTGCCACGAGAAGAAATATCAATGCAAGCGCTTCGGTGACTCCAAGTTCTGGTGAGTCTGATTCTACCGCGCAGGTGAATGCAGGTAATACAAGCTCAGGTCGCTCTCCAGCGGCGATCGGTGGAGCCAATGCGGCAGCCTCTGCGGCAGCAAGCTCAGCTTCTGCAGCTCGCGTGGTAACCGCTGATGATGGCGTACAAACACTCAATGTGAAAGCCAGCGAACTGCCAAGAATTACACCTGATAGTGTGCAAAACTTTGGAGTTGATACGAACAAGCCGTTTAATATTGCAGTTAAAGTTGAACAGGAAACTTATCTTGTGCAGGTGCGACCGGCCATGCTCGCTGGTACTCGTATGCTTGAGCCAATGCTTGATCAGCTAACACCACAACTACGAGCTCAGGTACTTAAGAGTCCTCTGTTTAATCAGTATCGCCAATATCTCCTAGAGCAACTCGTAAGTAATTGATTTTACTCTGAGTTCTCCCTTTACCTCTGATAAAATTCGCCGTATTTTATGCCCTTAACTTCTTGAATTTACTTCGACTGTAGAAGAGGCAACGTCATGACTGAAAATCCTCCCTTGGGCACCCAAGTTGTTCTCCATAATCTCTTTCCAAAACTTGTTGAGGCCAAGCTGGCTAATGATTGGAAGCTAGTCTTTGATGAAACTTTTAAAGATCTACTCTTTGGTGATCAGCAGTTAGAGAAGTCAATTGCACAAGAGCTTGATGCTTGGGCCAGTCTGCTTCCAGGTAGGAATGATCGCCGCCAAATCTTAATCAAGTCGACGCCGTTTTTAATGGGTGTATTTGACGATGAGAAGTCTATTCGATTGTATTCTCCAAGATTGTCTCAGGAATTATTTCTAATCCAAGAATATCAAAAATTAGCTGAGTCTGATCTTTCTGATGCTAACTACCTGACGTTCTTAGAGCATGTTGAAAAAGCAGCAGCACTTTCAACCCAAGATTTTCCTTCAGAGATTGAAGTCATTACGGCCCAGCACTCACTAGTTAATTTACTTACTGATCAAGATAATCGCGAAATTGAAACGATCATGAGCGCGACCATTGATCGACTTTTATCTCGGCTTAATGAATATAAGCCTTCACTTTTCGAGCGTATCTCAGACTTTGGTCTGACTCTAACAGCTCGCTACGCTTTGATTCGAATTCACTTATTAAAATTCTTAGCGATTCTACCTTCTTTGGACCACGATTTAGCAGGTCATGAAGTGAAAAGGATTCTGCTTGAATCTCTTAGACGCCTAGCTGAGGACTCAAGAGAAGCGAAACGCACGAAGAGAAAAGGTCAGCTTCGAGGCCTTCCAAATATTTATATTACAATGTTTAGTCTTGTTCGTGGAATTTCAGCGCTTATGCCTGCAGGTCTTTTGGCATCATTGGTGCGAACTTCAGTTCGTTTTATGGCCAAGCGATTTATTGCAGGGGAAACGATTGAAACCGCCTCTGATGCCATTGGCTCACTCGCTAAATCAAAGCGCGACGTCACTCTTGATCAGCTGGGAGAGTTGGTCGTTTCGGAAAAAGAAGCCGATCATTATAAAGACGAAGTTCTAAAGCTGGTTCGCGGCTTTGATTTACACGTTAAAAAAGGCGCAAAGAACTTGTCGGGGATTAATCGCGCTCATGTTTCGATCAAGGTCTCGGCCCTCGCTTCTGACTTTAAACCAGAGGCCTTTGATTATTCCTATGAATTGGTGGCGCCAAGACTTAAGGAAATCCTTCTCACTGCTAAAGAATGCGAAGTCTTTATCAATATCGATGCTGAACATTACCACTATAGAGACATCGTTTTTAAAATTTGGAAAAAAGTCTTATTAGATACTCCAGAGCTCCATGATTTTGCTGCTACTGGTATTGTTATTCAAGCCTACCTTCGAGACGCGTTTATTCATCTTAAGGACGTCATTGAGCTCGCAAAACAGCGAAAATTGATAATGCCAGTACGTCTTGTCAAAGGCGCTTACTGGGACGCTGAAACAGTTGAGGCTCAAGCTCAAGGTCATAATGCTCCTGAGTTTCTAAACAAGGAAGAGACCGATATCCACTTTAGACAGATTATCTGGGAGATTTATAAAGCTCATCCTCATTTGCAACTTTGTTTGGCCTCACATAATTTCGCTGATCACGCCTATGCAGAAGTACTTAGGAAAAAACACTTCTCTACAACTCCTGAAATCGAGCACCAATGCTTACATATGACTTACGAGGCTCTTTCGTGTGCTATGGCAAAGCTTGGCTGGTGTGTGCGCAATTATGTTCCTATTGGTTCATTGATTGTAGGTATGGCATATCTCGTAAGACGTATTATGGAAAACTCCTCTCAAGTCGGGGTATTAACCATTATGCGTTCGCATAAAAAGCAATTATCACTCATTTCTCCTATTGATATCCATCTTGAAAAGATTGAAAAAGGTGAGCTAGTTCGCGATGTGGTTCAAGAAGCCTTAACCGATAAATTTTGTAATGTCGCAACCGTAAGACATTATCTAGATTGTGAGCGCGAGCCACTCAATCACGCTATTGCCAATATTCAACTTGGTATTGATTTCACCAATAAGTTTCTGTGCACTGATAGTAAGCAGGTTATCGTCAGTTCCTCTGACCCGACAAAAATTGTAGGTGAAATTATTTTTGCCAATGCTAACGACGCCGATAAAGCGGTCGAGGCGACCTATGCCGCTTACGCAAGGGGAGATTGGGCTCAAGGCTCTTGGCATAAGCGCGCTAGCATCTTGGCCAAGGCTGCTAATTTGATGCTTTCCAAACGTAGTGAACTCTCTGCGCTCATTGTCTATGAAGCCGGAAAGACTCCAGCTGAAGCTCTAGGCGATGTTGATGAGGCCATTGATTTTTTAAACTTCTACGCCCGTGAAGAGCGAAAAGTTCATCGTCACGCTGAGATGGGAAGTCGAGGTGTCGTTGTTGCAATTACCCCATGGAATTTTCCAATTGCTATTCCATGCGGCATGATCACTGCGCCTTTGGTGACAGGTAATACGGTTATACTTAAATCAGCTGAGCAAACACCTCTTATCGCCCAAGCCTTGGTGAATATCTTGCACGCCGCAGGTGTTCCTGAAGATGTTCTTATTCATCTGCCAGGACTTGGCGAAACAGTAGGGGACCGCTTAGTCAAACATGCCAAAGTTGGAACAGTGGTCTTTACTGGATCTAAAAATGTTGGCGTCATGATTTATCAAAATATGGCCGGCAAGTTGGTTGAAAACCCATTAACCAAGCAGAAGTATCTCGCCTCCGCAATTACCGAGATGGGCGGGAAAAATGCCACCATCGTAACCGAAAACGCCGAACTCGATGAAACCGTCGCAGGTATTTTGTATTCGGCCTTTGGCCACGCTGGACAAAAATGTTCGGCTTGTTCTCGTGTTCTCGTTGCCAATGCAGTGAAAGATCGCTTAATCGAGCGTCTTCGCGAAGCGGTCTCAGACCTCAAAGTTGGTCAGGCCTTCAATTGGTCAACCTTTGTTAATCCAGTCATTACTAAAGAAGATCAGGATCGACTTAAACTCCAGATTAAAGAAGCCGCTCAAGAGGCTAAAGACTTTGGTGGGAAAGTTATTATCGATCGATCTGATGAAGAACTCCCTGGCTACTGCGTAGGTCCAGCCGTCTTTGAAGTGCCATATGCTAGGGCGCTTAATAGCGATAGCTTTGCTGCTAAAGAGCTCTTTGGTCCAGTCATTCATATTGTTGGCTATGATACGAGAGAGCAGGCGCTAGAGCTTTTTAATAGCACCCAATACGCTTTGACTGGTGGGATTTTCAGTCAATCTCAAGATCATATTGATTTTTACACGTCGAGAATGGAATGCGGTAACTTATATGTGAATCGTGGCATCACTGGTGCTCGTGTTGCAATTGAACCCTTTGGAGGATTTAAACTCTCAGGAACTGGGCCAAAGGCCGGTTCACGTCATTACGTTCCTCGCTTTCATCTTCCCATCAATTCAGGTGTTGTTCTTGCTGAAAACTCTATCGTAGATGAGGGAACAGACTATGATTTCCCTGTTTGTGTGCCAAGCGGACTGAAAGTTTACAGAAGAAAAGATCGCGTCACTCGCGGTATCAATGCTTTCTTGCACCAGTTTGAATCTCTTACCGGAGAGATTCGCGGTGAAGTTAAAGATACACTCAAGAAGTTTGCTGAGTGGAATGATAAGTTCCTGCCTAATTATTTATTGAAAGATCGCCCTAATCGTAAGATCCCTGGTCAACTCAGCTTTGACTCTCACAGACTGCCTGCTCAGACAGCGCTACTCGTTTCATTTACAAAGCGTCCAGACCTTCGCACCTGGCTACAATTCTTTGGTGCACTGTATGTTGGAACAGGTATTAGTATTGTCTGTCGCTCACAAGAGTCCTATGCACTTTGGGCAAGACTCATTGATCTTCTTCACGCATCAGGTGTTTCTAAGCATAATGTGGATGCCTATTATGTGAGTGAGGAAAGATTAGAGAAATCTTTGGCCAGCTAGCAGTGGCCAGTGGTCATTGTCGATGGAACAATAGAGCAGGCCGCTTGGGTATCAGTAAGAGCCAACAAAAATATTAATGAACAATTAGTTAGTGTATTATCTCCTTATGATGCTCCGTCTACTGGCAACGTTAAAGGCTTTTTAAGGCCCTATATACGTCCAAGATCTTTTGCTGTGAATATCATGCGACATGGAGCCCCACTAGATCTGGAGGTCTAGCATGCTTACAAATTCCAAGCGTATTGCATTTCTTGGTTGTGGCAATATGGTTCAAGCGCTCTTTCCACGCTGGAACGAGCTTGACCCAAATGCACAATTTTATACCTTTACTCCAAGTGGAGCTAAGGCCGAAGAGTTTGCAAGCACTATCAACGGCAAAGCCGTTAAAAGCCTTTTTGATTTACCACCTTGCGATGTTTACGTTTTTGGTTTTAAGCCGCAAACGTTGTTTAAGGCCTTTTCAGACTTTAAGCCGACGAACAAAAATGCCGTTGGCGTTTCGCTTTTGGCCGCTGTCCCTTTTGAAGATCTTGAGGCCGCTTCTGGACTTAAGTCGTTAGTACGCCTTATGCCTAATACTCCCTCTCTCGTGGGGGAAGGTATTATGGGTGTTTGTGAGCGAAACCTAAATCAGGAACAAAAAAACTATTTTGATCATATCTTTAACGGAGTATCTCAAACCGTTCACCTCGAAAGCGAGAGTGATCTCGACCTGATTACACCTTACTCAGGTTCTGGTCCTGCCTACTTTTTTGAGATTGCTAGAATCCTCGTCCATGATCTTAAAGAGCGTGGGATAGACGGATCTCTGGCAAGAAAACTTGTGGCGCAAACAATTTTTGGTGCAGGTAAAATGCTCTTAGATGCCGACGAACCACCGGCCAAACTTCGCGATAACGTGACGTCTAAAGGTGGAATTACTGCGGCGGTACTCAATAGTTTAAAAGAAAATAATCTAGAAAATATTTTTAATCAGGCTATCCAGGCTGGTCACGACCGACTTAGTGAAATGAAAAAACCGACGAAGGAATAAGCATGTTGCCATCACCGCTAAAAGATACCATGTACCTCAGACTTTTTGGATTTTTAAAAATTCCTATGCTTTTTTTTCTACGTCCAAGCGTGGTGAAAATTGATAAGAATATTTGTCAGGTTAAAATTCCACTTGGTCGTCGCCAGAAAAATCACTTAGGCTCGATGTATTTTGGTGTTTTGGCCGCAGGCGCTGATTGTGCTGGTGGACTTGTTGCCATGCAGGCCATAAGGGACTCTGGTAAAAAAGTCAGCCTCTCTTTTAAAGACTTTCATGCCGACTTTTTAAAGCGCGCTGAAGGCGACACTATCTTTACCAATAACCAAGGTGAAGAGGTTAGAGCTTTTGTGAAGCGAGTTATTGAATCAGGTGAGCGTGAAAACTTTCCTGTTAAAATCACAGCGACCTGTCCCAAGAAACTTGGCGATGAACCTGTTGCTGAATTTATTTTGACACTTTCGCTTAAGAGAAAAGATTAAGCTGGATTTTCGGAATCGATAAAAACAGTTTCGATATCAAACTCTTTTTCAAGCAGCTCTTTAAGTGAGAGCACGCCAAAACGTTCTGTGGCATGGTGACCGCCGGCAAACATATGAATGTCCGATTCGCGCGCCTCATTCCAATCGTGCTCACTCATTTCACCCGTAATATAAGCATCCAAACCATCTGAAAGAGCTAGATTCCACTGGGAGTTCGCTCCACCAGTAATAATCCCTACACTTTGAATTGTGCCTGCATCATTTGGGCAAGCATGAAGAACAGTATGACCCAATACACTTTCAAGCTTTTTAGAAAAGTCTGAACCACTCATGGCAGTCTTAAGCTCGGCCTTAACCCCGATATAAGCGCCTTTTTCAAACGCAAATGGCTCTAGATTTTCCATGCCAAAGGCTTTGGCCAACCCAGCTGCATTTCCAAACTCAATGTGGGCATCAAGAGGAAGGTGGTAACCAATCAGGTTGATATCATTTTGAATAAGTGGCTTGAGCCTTTTAGCAAAAGGACCCGTGACAGTTTTAGGACCATGAAAACGCCAAAATAATCCGTGATGAACGATCAGTGCCTGGGCTTTTTGTTTCACAGCCTCAGTAATAGAGTCTCTTGTGGCCGAGACTGCGAAAGCAATTTTTTTGATATCTTCTGTGCCTTCAACTTGCAGACCATTAGGCCCGTAGTCTTGAAACTGTTTGGGCGCTAATAAGTCATCGAGAAAGTCACAAAGTTGATCGCGATTTATCATAATTAGAAAACAGGAGGGGAGTCATCGTCTTCTGGAGTTTGAAAAGGGAATCTTTCATCCAAGTTCATTCCAGGCTTAGCGCTGTTTCTCTGCTTTTCAACACTCGTCTTAAGCTTTGCGACTGTTGCCTTAAGCTCTTCGTGATAAGGCGCGATCTCAAGCGCAATTTCAAATTGCTCAAGTGCCTTCATAACGTCTTTTTTTGCAAGATAAGCGCGACCAGCATTAATAAAGGGATACTCTTTGTTCTGATTTAAAGAAGCATTCTTCGCGAGTTCAAACCACTTCAGTGCTTCGGTGGCCTGGCCTTCGTTGAGAAGATACGTGCCTAGGTCGTTATAAGGAGGGCCATAGTCTGGATCGAGCTTAATAGCTTGAAGACATAGTCCTTTTGCTTTTTCAATTTGGTTCATCTGCGACAAGGCCCAACCCATAAGGGTTAGAACTTCGGCCGTTTCTTTGAGTTCACTGGCTTTTTCAAACGCCTCTAAGGCTTCTTGAGGCTTTTTTTGAAAAATAAACTCATGACCTTTTTGAATCCATTCACGGTGACGTTCTTCACGCTTTACTTGTAAAGATGAAATCGAGACATGATTATTTTCGGCGCTATCGAGCAATTGTTCAATCGCCATCCATGCTAGCTCATGGCGAGCAAGTCCAGCTTCATCAACCTCTACAACTTGAATGGCCCCAAGGCGTGGCATCGGAACTTCGAGTTCAGAAATATCACTACAGAAGCGATGGAGATCATATGCTGTGGCGAGAACAAGGTTAATAAGTCCAACTGTACATTCAGCTGTGCTTCTCGATGGAACGATTTCCCAAATAGGTGCAACCGTTTTTTCCAGCGCATGAAAGCGCGCCTGAAGTGTAGCGAGAGTGACTTGAGTCGGACGCTTTTGCTCATTAGGGAAAAAGTCTTCGCGCAGCCAATTCGTGGCCAGCCAAGCATCGAGGTCAAATTCGATTTCCGCTAAAAGAGTACTAAGCTCCTTAAAGCCGTTGATGCCGTCAATTTGCGCGAGGGTTTGAACCACTCTTTCGAAATAGCGACATGCTGAGAACATTTCTCCCTGCAGTACAGGGCCAATATTTTGATTCATTCAACCAATCCTTAAGTTGAGTGCATCCTAGGATGAGGCGGCGCGTTCTGCCAAGTTGCGCTGCGCTTATAAATTCTTCATGAGTAAGCGAGAAAGTCCCTGAATCACCAGTAAAGAGCTGGCTAGGGCCATAAAACCGAGGGTTGCGGCCATCGAACTAACTTCGTGTATGGCCTGTGCTTTGGCGGTGGGTAATTTTTTCATGGGGCCTCCGTGCGTCCAGTTTTGGCATCCTTTGCCAACTATAGATATCTAATGCACTTCACGTGCCAATTAAGGCGCGGGATAGAGCGAATCGAAACTTTCTTCTCCAATTGGGTTGTGACCATAAGGATTGAGTAGGTATGGCGCCAATTGACCGTACTTCGACTTAAGTGCTTCAAGCTTTTGTGGTGCCATTGGGCAGGTGTACTTTCGCCCCTCTTTATCTTCGCTTTCAAGTAGCAGAAGGCGAGCGCTAACTTTCTTAGCAAGACTTTCATTTTTAAAGCGCGAGCAATTAATACCTTCATCAAAAGCGTGATCGATATACTTTGACCAATCGATCGTGTGCTCAGTCGCAACCCATTTATTCTCTTCGCATTTTACGAAGGGACCTTGGTTGTATTGAGCACCTAGAATGTCATCGTTTTTGAGTAAGATATGATTCCAAAAGCGCATGCCATTGAAATTTGCTGTCAAGTCAGCATAGGACATTACGCCTGTTGTGAAGGCTCCAAGAATGCCCGTCTCAGCTTTCCAGCCTATATTTAAAGCGTCTTCAACAGTCTCACCATCAAGGTAAAACTTATTAAAGTAGTGATAACCAGAGCCTAAGAAGTGTTCGAATTTATCTGTTCCAATGAGGATATTGCCAACTTTCATTTGTGAGGCGATTGGGTCAGAGATTCTGGCCGTACCACCTTGAACGATGGCCTCATACCATTTGAAGTCTTGATAGATCGACTCTTTAGAAGGGATATGAATCTTCGGAATATCTTCCGAGTTGATAAGAATTTTAGGTAGCTCGCCTTGATACTGATTATTAAAGCGCTTTCTTAAAGACTTATAAAGACGATCTTCATCGCAACCATCTTCTTTCTCGTTAGCCTCGACCAGTGATTCATCAAAGAGTTGTTTCGTAATAGCATTCACTTGCTGGAGTGAATCCTCTAGCGGCTCAAAGCGCTTAGAGAAAGCATCAATCTCTGCACCACTAACAAGCAGTGGAAAGGCGAGAGCTGTTGTTAAGATAAAAATGGAACGTTTCACGTTAAACCCCGAACATTTAAGATGGTGCCATTCTAGCACCGGCCGGGGACACGAGGGACAACCCCTGTAAGATTTACAGGGGCTTAATGACTTTTGTTATTTCTTTTCTTCGTATTCAAGTAGCAGGTTTTTGCCTTGAACGACTTGGTAACGTTCAGAGATTTGATCAAAGATATTACCAGTTTTGTTACCAATTCCTGCAGGGTTACGGAAGTTTAGCGTACCGTTTTGTGGTCCACCTTTTTTGAACATATTAGCAAATGGGTTAGCGCCCGCGTCTTTAGAAGCCGGCTTTCTGCCAACACCACGACCACCACTTAGGCGACCGATACTGCTGCCTGCATAATCAAGCTTCTTGCCAGCTGAAGCCGCGCCACCTTTTGCTCCGCTACCAGAGCCTCCGCCGGCCGAGCCACCGGTACTACCGATTGCACTTGCGCCGCCGCCACCGCCGCCAGATCTACCTGCAGCACTACTTTTAATACTGGCCGCACCTGGAACTCCACCTTCAAAGCCTGATGGCTTATCAACTCCAGTAATGAGTGAACCAACTGGACCAGAAGCACCTGTACGGTCTGAGCTGCCAGTGCCATCTCCGGCAGCATTATCAAAGCCGGTATCAGAATCGAGATTCATTCCACTTGAACCAAAGCCACCGCCGCCAAGAGATAGGCTATTGCTACCAAAGCCTACTTGTCTCGCTGCTAGTGGAACACCTGCTCCACAACCTTCAGCTGATGGATCGAAGGCACATGGTCCGGCCAAGAGATCCGTATTAGGTGGAACAAAATCTCCACTTGGATCATAGCCTTCAATTTTCTTGAGTAGCTCATCGATTGTTTTAGCCTGCTTGTTCAGCATGCCGGCCTTCATGAAACTTGCCGCCGCTTCAACAGCAGTTTGTGCCAGAATCTGTTTGGCCACTGATCTCATGGCATCGTTCATAATAAGTGAAGCTGCACCTGACATTGATGCCTCTTGAGTACGCTCACTGCCACCTCTTCTTCTACTTCTAGTTGAAGCCGAGCGGGCTCTAGCGCGAGATGAAGTGGCTTCGTCTCTGGCACTACCACGGGCGCTGCTTACAACTGCGTCGCAAAGCTGTGCCGGAGATTTATTTGAAGCAAAACCTTCTGTTGCTGGCTTATTGTGAACAGTTTCATTTGTCTGTGTGGCTTGATCACAACCATTATCACCTGGAACGCAAGCGTCAGCCAAATGTCGTTCATTCAGACCAATAACTTTTATGAACTTATTGAACGTTTCAACGTGTGGAGTAGAAACACGTGCTATTGCACTTCTCTCGTTTGGTTCAAATGAAGCTGAACACTCTGCTTTAAGTTTAGACCTAGTTGGCATCGCCTGAAGTTGAGCAAAGAGAGTCGCTAGCTTTGCAGAGTCAAGCACAGCTGTTTGTGTGGCGTAGCCAGCTCTGTCTTTAATATCATCTTTTTGTGCTCCAAGAGCACCACGGTGATCGATCCCACCAGTTTGACCTTGTCTTGTTAGTTCAGATTGGCGATCCATCGTCTGACCCTGATAGTGAATCCCTTGGCCAGCATTGAGTGCAGTCTTGGCTACCATGGAGGCGTCATAAGTATTCACGAATGTCTTACACGCTTTATAATCTTGTGTTTCTGCCCCATAAGCTTCACATGTGATTCTTCCATCAAATGACTTTTTAGTCGTCTTAGTTGAACCAGCAGTCATAGGGTACTCGGCTCCAAAGTCTGAGTGACCAGTAAGGTAAACCAAAGCCTCACATTTTTCAGTAAGCTTTCTGTGCTCATCCATCATGCTGATACCTTTCATCGCAACCTGCTTAACTTTATTTCTAAGCGCAACAAGTTTAGGAGGTGTAGATGCAGCATTTGGAAGTGGAAATTGATAATTTGTTCCATTAACACATCGTTTTAGGAATGCTTGTTCTTTTTCATCGAAAGTGATTCCTTCTAAAACGCCGGGACTTGAAATGCCGGAGTCACTTTGAAGTCCAATCATGTCTTTCATTAAATATTGCCATGAAGGTTTCCAGGCATCATTTGTGGTAATTCTTGATCTAAACTCAGCCCATGGTTCTGTCCCTAGATTTTCACAGGCAACAAGAAGGTCTGATTTAAAGAAATATCCGTCAGCTTCATTACCTTGTTCAGCTAGAGTTTCATTGCCTGCATTGATATCTGCGGCAAAAGATTGAAAGTTAAACACATCACTACGTGATCCCGTTGCAGCGATAGGAGTTTGAGATAGAGCGCCGTTACAAGCGATATGATCTAACTCTGGATTTGATGCATCTAGGCCTGGACTTGTTGGATTTGGGTTCGGATTTGGTGGCTGATAGGCTGCTGTGATTTGCGCCTGACAGTCAGACTGATAAGTCGTTGAACCACTTTGAATCGAGCCATTGAAACAGGCGATTAAGTTAGTATCTGTTACTTCAGTACAATTCGCTGGAGCACTCTGATCAGGTGGGAAAACTTCAAAAGTATTATCGAGCTTTCTACAGTATTTTGCCTGAGGATTACTGTTGTTCGTGATCCCTGGATTTGGATTTTCAGTATTATCGTCATCTTCGGAAGCGATAGTTCTGCCAGTCTTACAAGGATTTGAATCAAATTCGGCAGTGGTCATTGAGTATGTATTGCCTTGAGATAAACAACTCATTTGAGCTGCTGATAATTCAGTAACTCCACCACCGTATTCTTTACAGTTATTAATTTCTGGACCGCTACCATCACTTCTACGCTCTCCAACCTTATGTCTAAAAACACCACTACTGTTTTGACACCAAATATAGTCAAGCTGATCAATTCGCTGACCACCGACACTAGCGTTAAAACTTTGTGAGCCACCATTAGCTTGGTAGTTTTGATATTGAGGGGAGCCATCTAATTGGTCAGTAAATCCTGGCACCGTTGAAAAACCTGCACCGGGCTGAAGATAAGGCGGAATGGCATTAGCACTAAAACTTAAGCTCGCGCCCGCTAGAGCAATGATGGAGAGGATTTTTTTGAAGTTTTGCATAAGCAAATTCCCGTTAAATAAGGCTTTGGCACCGGACCAAACCTTCTATTACTCTAATTTTATCGGCACATCGGCCAAACAAGTTAAGTAAAACACTCCAGTAAACCAATTATGAGCAATATATAGACCTAAATAACTGGTTTTACAGACATTGAGTTTAATTTGGGATAGGCTCATGAACAGTCGTAGGTGCCTTAAATATTAGGCAAAAATACAGCTTTTGGAGTCTTGCCATGCATAGCTATCAGGTTTTAATAAATGAATCTCACTTGGATACTTTTGGCCATGTAAACAATGCAAAGTATTTAGAGCTGTATGAGCAGGCCAGGTGGGATCTTATTAGTGGCAATAATTATGGTTTGGAGCAAATCAAGGCGCTAAAAATTGGCCCCGTCGTGTTGGAATTAGATCTTAAGTTCAAACGAGAAATTGTGAATAGGGAAGTGATCACGATTGAATCACGACCACAAGAAGTTACTCATCCTCTGATTATGGAAATCCATCAAAGTATGATCAAGGCCGATGGTACTACCGCTTCTTCGATTATTCTTAAAGTAGGTCTGATGGACTTAGCAAAACGAAAATTAATCACTCCCACTAAGGAATGGCTTGAAGCGATTAAGTGCTAGCTTGCGACGTTAGAAATAAATCTTGCGTAGATTTCACTGGCGCGATTTTTAACTTCATCAATAAGAGCAAGCTCATTTAGGTTGCTCACGTGCTTGATGAAAAAATCCTCTGAGTAAAGTTTCTCGTACTCTTTTGCTACCGGACGATAGCTCAAATGCCATGCCTCGGGAGCTATACCGCCGCGATCTTGATCATACGGGAGAAAGAATCCTTCGGCGTCATCGCTGGCAACTAACTCATCAATCCAAGAATAAAAAGGCGCAAACACACCGGCCACTTCTTGCGGAGTGAGTTGTACTTCATAGTCAGCCGCCACAGCATTGGCATCGAAGACATCCACATCAGTTCCCCAGTGGTGTCTGCTCGCTCCTGGAAAGGCCGACCAACGTAAGATGGCGTCGACAATCTGATCTGGTTCTAGATCTTCAAACTTCAATGGATGACCATTGCTATCTAATAAGACTTTTTGACCTTGAGCTTTTCTTTGCCAAATATTTTTTTGTTGTTCAAAGCCACGAAAGCTAGAGACAACACGAAGATCAAAGCCTTCCTTTTTAGCTCGTTTTGAAAGTATTTCAAGGGCACTTGATGCTTTTTGATTAAAAAGAAAACCCGAGAAACCTCGGGTTAGATGCTCTTCAGTTTTACCAGTTAAGATATCATTCATATTTAAAGCTTAAAGACCTTCCGACTCGTCGTCAAACAAACGGCGCAGACCACTGGTGGTATAACGATTTGAGATGACCTGCCAAATAGAGACATCATCGCGCTCAACGATATCATTCTGTGTTTCCGAGTAGTCATATTTCTTATCCATATAGGCGGCACCGGCCGTAGCTTTGCTTCCATTATCATAGAGGTCAAAGCCGGCTTTCCTCTTCGTACTAGATTTCTTTCTAGATGAGCTTGAGCGATTAATACTCGCTATTGAAATTCCTGATTTTTGTATCGCTGCTTGCAGCGCTGGAGAGAGAGGACCTGAGCCAGAACCATTAAGGCTTCCAAGTGCGGCGTCGGCGCTAGCTAATTGTGCTGGAGTCACAGATTTAATCATGCCTTTTAGAATGGCATCGGCCTGACCATCAATAGAGGGTTGACCAGACTTTTGATAGCCTTGATTGAGCTTTGCTTCAACTTGCTTTCTGGCTGCGCCCACTCGTGCAGCTAGTGATCCAATCTGTGCCGGAGCAATTGTCCCTGAGGCAAAGCCACCACTGTAGACTTTGTTCATAGAATCAATCACGTTGCCAATTCCTGTTCCAGGGCCTAACGCTGCGATCTGGTTAACGCCGACAGGAACTTGAAGACAGGCATTTTGACCTTGGTCATTTTTCATCTTGGCGCATTTACAATCAGGATCCCACTTACCTTCAACTGTGTAACACCCTAGAGGTTTTCCATTAATATCTTTTCCATACTGACCCGCCTTTGCATAGAGACTACGATCTTGGTTAGCCCAAAGCGCCTGACAAGTCTCTGAGCGACTGCGCTCGGTATTTCTACTATTATCTGGCTTGTAACAATAACAACGTGGCACAGAGAGATCATCTCTTGATTTACAATAAGAAGAACCGGCCAGAGCAGCTTCAAGCTGAGCTTTAAGACTTGCCACTTTATCAGCATTTTCATTGGCTTCATCTTTTTGATCAGCGGCTTTATTTTTTAAAAAAGTATTAACTAATCCACCGGCAGCAGAGACGGCGAGGATTCCAACAGAGGTCCCTAGAAAGTTTCCAATCTTGCCAAACATTCCAGTTTTCTCTACCGCATCTGCTGTAGTATCAGGAGTATCTGCTGTGGAATCACTTCCATGCAGTCTTTGTTCAGCGTCGCTACCATGAATTCTCTCACCACCATTTTCATCAGTGCTAATTTGATCGTTCTCGTTACCGGCCGTATTCGCATCATCTGTTGATTCAGCACTATTTTCACCGGTACACGGCTTCATGCCTGCAATCCCTGTGAGCTCAAGCCCTGCAACCAGGGCAGTTGCCCCATAGGCGAGGGCAGTCATTTTATAAACGGTTTCATGTTTCTTAGCGACACTCGCAACTTCTCTTTGTTGCGCTTCTAGGTAATCATAAGAAGCAAACTGGGCATCATCACCGGCGGCAACTTGCTCGTCATAGTTTTTTTGAAGATCATCAAAATTACCCTTGGCCCCAAGCTTCAAATACAATTGTCCACCGATAGCACCGATACTGGTAAATTTAAACATGGTGGCCGAGGTACAGCCTTTTGCACTTTTTCCTTTCTTAGAAATCATTCCTGCCACCACATAAGCTGTGGAAGCTCCACTGACGGTCATGCCTAGGATATCCAGAGCCCCGCCACCCTTATACTTGTCGGCCATGCCAGAGCTTGAACCATCAATTTTTTGCATACACTCCTTGAGTGCTTGCGTATTTTCCGGGTGAGACTTTTTACAACTTGCCACGGCCTGTTCGTTTAAGTTTTGGTTTCTCATGCGTTCAAAGCAGGCAGCTTTTTCATCGCCATCTTTTGCTTCACAGTCTTCAAACATTTCACGTTGAGCTGAGGCATCGTTTTTGAGCATGCAGCGATTGAGGTTGGCATTCCATCTATAGGCAGAGTCAGGACCGGTCGGACATTCGGCTGCCGTTTGTGGCTTATTATTGGTGGTCTGGGCCATCACGGAGAAAGGCATTGAAGTTAGGATTAAACTCCAGCAGGTGAGTGCTAATGAGAAAGCTCGCTGTAATTTTTTAAAATCCATATCAACGCCCTAAAGTTGTTATCTCTCATTATCACGCCTAAGCGTCTTAAAAGCTTCTTTATTTTCTATCTAGTCGGCTTTAACTGGCTGAAACTAAAGGTATTCAGGCGGTTTACGATCAAGCTTTTGAGGGCTATTAATGTACTTTATGCTGCCACTGATTCTCGTCACTTTTATGGATCGTTATGAAGTCATTTCTTAAGAGTCTAATTTTATTGAGTCTAAGTCTTTCAGCTCATTCATTGGAGCTTAGACCCGGCGATATACTCTTGATTGAACTACGCTGTTATTCTTGTTCGATTATTGCCGATGAGACGGGTTCGCGCTTTTCACACTCAGGCGTTGTCCTAGGCAAGCAAGGTAACGAAACATTCGTCGCACAAGCTCTAGGTCGTGTGCACGTCACAACTCTATCAAATTTTAAGTCACAGAAAGTAAAATCGACTTCGTTATTAGTTCTAAGGCCTAAGAACTTTTCTCCCAGCGAAAATTTGATGGAAGTTTTTAGTCGCGATTGGAGTGGAATTCCATTTGATTCCAATTATACTTGGGATGATGAGAAACTTTACTGCTCAGAGTTTGTGGCCAAGTTTCTAGAGAGCTTTATGGGACCAGTCTTTCCTCCAAAGCCATTAGATTTTTCTAGAAACTGGGATTATTGGTCATCGGTCCTGAATCCTGTTCCTCAAGGTGAGCCTGGTAATTCTCCTGGCGACTTTGAGCGTTCCAGTGAAGTTGAAGTTATTGGGGAGATTTTTTGAATTCCTACGATGATGCCTATAAAAGCCTAGAAAATAGTGAGTGGTCTCCACCTGAGTCCCTTGCCAGCTTTCTTCGTGCTGAAGTCTTTGAACACTCCAGAGTTAGTGGCATAAGCTCAGTACTTGAACTTGGCTGTGGAATGGGCAGTGTTTTTGAATCACCTGATTTATCCCCGCTAGGGATTAACCCTACGTGCGTCGATGTTTCTGAGACGGCCATCTCTCGCGCCAGTGAGCGAAAAGTAACAGGAGAGTATCTGGTCGCAGATGTAACCAGTCCTGATTTTTTCATTCCTACAATGTTCGATCTGATTGTTGATTCACATCTTTTACATTGTCTTACCAGACCATCACTTCGCGAAGCTTACTTAGCTAACGTGATCAAGCATCTAAAACCAGAGAGTGGAATTTTTGCCATCGAAACCATGGTGGCACATAAAAAAATGGATATACCAGGCTTTGATAAGTTGACTGGAATCGTCGGCGGTGATTTTGGACGAAAGGTTTTTAATCACCTCGAACTTGAACAAGAACTTCTAAAAGCCGGATTAAGAATAGAGTTTTTAATTTTTACATCTGGCCTAAATATGATTCCAGTCAGTGGTAGAGATGAAGCTTTCATCACAGATCCTCAAATCGCTCGGGCCCTTTGCAGTTTTAAGCCAGCCTGATACCATTTTCTAATGGATCAACAACAACTCATCGACTTGGCTAAAGAATTTTGGGCCGCACTTTCTAAGCCTCTTTTTGAAATATCTGGCAATAAGTTGTCCGTGATGACATTTATAACCGCCGTTATCCTCTTTGTGATCTTCATTAAAGGCGCCCACATCGTTGAAAGGTTTCTTCGAAAATTTCTTAACGACAAGCCGATTGATCAGGGTATCAAGAATTCCTTAGCTCGCTTTGGTCGTTATATCACGATCGTGATTGGTGCCATTATTACGCTTGAAACCATTGGTGTGAGCCTATCGTCCTTGGCCGCACTTGGTGCTGTTCTTATGGTTGGTATCGGTTTTGGTCTACAAAATATCGCCCAAAACTTTATTTCAGGTCTCATTATCTTGCTCGAGAGACCAATCAAAGAAGGGGATATCGTTCAAGTTGGTGGCGTCTCGGGCAAAGTCGTTGATATCCAAGCCAGATCAACCCTCATACAAACCCGAAACGATGTTTCGATTCTAGTTCCAAACTCTCAGTTTATTTCTGAGCAAGTCATTAACGAAAGCTTTAGCGGTCATCAGATTAGATACTCTGTTTCAGTTGGTGTGGCTTACGGCTCAGATACTAAGCTTGTCAAAGAGACTTTACTTGCAGTGGCAGCGGCCAATCCTAAAGTTCTTAAGAACCCTGGACCAGACGTCTTATTTACTAACTTTGGTGACTCAAGTTTAGATTTTGAGCTCAGAGTGTGGCTAGAAGATCTGTGGAGTTATATTATTGTCTTATCTGAGCTGCGTTTTGCCATTGATGAACAGTTTAGAGAAAAACAGATCACGATTCCTTTCCCTCAGCGCGATCTTCATGTGGTTAGTTCAAACGTTAAATTTCAGTAAAAAAAACCGGCCCAAAGACCGGTTTTTAATTAGTTTTGTTGGTGTGGATTCTTCTGATGTGGATTCTTGTTGCTATCACCGCGAACAACCGCGTATCTAACTTCTTCTGGATAAACGATCTCACCGTTATTAAGCTCGATCTGTGATGCCCCTAAGATTGAACCAGCTGAGTTGTTTCTTCTTCTGATTTGCACAACGCTGATTGTCTCACCGTCATAGAGCTCGAGAGCGTTAACTTCAGCACTAGCATCAACTCTAGTCGCAGGAACTTTGATGTCTGAATCAGCACTTTGAGCATTTGCACTGTGGTTAAAGGCAAAGCTTAAGGCGATTAAAGTTAAAACTTGGATTAGCGCTTTCATTACGTTCTCCCCTACGTGGAAGCTACGACATCTTGTCCTCTATTATTGTCCCTCCATCCTGGTGGGTCTTGGTTAACAATCTATAGTTCAATGACTGTGCCAAGTTTTAAAAAGCGTAAGTAACTGTAATTTGGAAGGGAAGAGTGGGGCCTCTAGGGACTGGTAGCCAGATGACACCATCGCTAAAAGCCTTTTGACCCCATGTAAGAACTACCTAGACTAGGCTTAAGCACATATCGTTGGCTTGAATTAATGCTTCGACATCGCTGCTGGTGAGGCTAGAGAAGACTGAGCTGACCTGCTTGAAAACGGATCTATCCGCGAAATGAAAACGAAGTTCGGGCTCAATCTTAAGTCCGGTACTGTCACAAAAACGCTGCCAAAACTTTTCTTCAACTGCCGCCAGTGCAGCGTACTTGCCATCTTTTAGACGATAAATTGAATAACACGGGTAGCGGCCGTTATGCAGCGTTTGCATAATGCCTTGTTGGCGGCAGGCTTTTGGCCAAAAAGGTGAGAGCAGCTCTTCTGTTGATTCATAAAGAAAACTTTCAATAAACTGTGCTTTTCCTAAAGTGCGGGCCTTTAAAAGTCCGGCCAATAAATCCGTGGCCGCCTTATGTCCGAAGGCAATACCGGCCACAGGTAAAAACGGCGGATCTACTATCTCTTCGTTTTTACCTTCGACATAGAGCTTAAGTAATCCAGTATCGGCCAGAGCATTTAGATCGTGCATGCCACGTGTAAGATTGCGCTTAGAAAAAAGTTCAACCTGGCAAAGTGGACGAGATAGTTTCTCAAGACTTTCTTGATCAACACCAAGGACCGTTCTCACTTTTGGCGGTAGACCCATGATGATGCCGTCAGCTTTCGCAACAAGCTCACTAAGCTGTTCCTTCGCATCAGGTGATTTAAAATCAATACGCATGATTTGCTTACATGAGTTTAGTTCTTCATACCAATGGGGAAAACTAGGATCCATCTCAGCAAAAAGCCCATGAATAAATGGGTCTTTAAACTTTTGGTCTTCAACCTTGATAACTTTTGCACCTAAATCGGCCAAAACTTTTCCTGCCATTGGACCCGGTAGACGATGAGACAGATCTAAAATAAGCATTCCATCGAGTAGCTTCATTGATTGTCCTGTGGCTTTTTGGCAGGTCGAAGAGTCTGGATAAACTCATCCAGCCCACGTCCTTGAAGTTCGCAAACTTCGAGCGTGCAAATTTGCCACTCATCCTCATTATCGCTGTGATAGGTGAGAACAAAGCGTGGTAAAAAATACGACATGAAAGCAATAAACTTATCTTGCTTAAGCCAAGCGAGTGGCAGTTTAACAGTACGATAAGCTTGGTCGGGGTAAGTGAAGGCACGAAGGCCTTCTCCCGAAGATAAAGGGTTTCTAAGCGCTTCGTGAACAGCCTCTTCTTTGAAATCTTCTAGGAAACTATCAAATTCAGGGTCGATCATCAGCATCTTGCCTCGACGGGCCAGCAGAACCAGCGTCGCCATAGGAGACCTATAAGATTGATCGTACATATTTAAGAATTGATTAGGGTAGAGTTCGGCGTCATTTAATCGTACTGGACGAGTATAGACTTTGCCTTCGCTGATAAACTCTTTTTTGATAAAGCCCATTGTGTCTGCGAAATTATCTTTAAAAACGGGGTTACCAGTCAGTTCATACATGCGAAATTGAGACTCAGCAAAAAAGACATAATCTTCAAAGTAAGGCACTGAGTTTTCTCGCGTGGTGGTGTGACGAATTTCAAACGAAGCACCTTCTTTGGCCACCATGAAAGCACCATAGGCACCTTCGACTAAACGATTGAAAAGTTTAGAGGCGGTATTTTTAATCGGTACGATTTGGCAGTACTGCATGACATCGACCAGCGCCGAGATCAGTTGGAAATTCCACGAGGCCACACCTTTATTGTCGGTGGCCGGTGGAATACGAAGGGATCTTTCGCGCAAGAATTGTTTTCTAAGACGTCTGACGATTGGCCAATTGTCTTGAGTCATATACTCTTCGCGCTTATCTGGGTTTAGGCTAATGACATTGAGGCCCTGCTCAAAGTTTCCCTCCGTCGTGATTGAAAACCACTGCTTGAATTCTTCATGGCGCTCTTCAAGATCACCTTCTAGTGAGGCATTGTTGATAGCATCTTCAAACTCAGCTTCGGTAAAGGTTTGATAGAGACCTTCGACGCCCTCGCAATCGGCGTCTTGTGCTGCAAAGGCATGACCTGTATCAGAGAGCATTTCAGCTTCAAGAAACTCTAGAGTTTGCATGAGTCCGTCATAAACTAAAGGAGACGGATACAGCATTGATGCCTTGGCCAGCATACGAAGAAGCCCGGCTTGGTCATAAAGCATTTTTTCAAAGTGCGGCACTAACCATTTTTTATCAGTGGCGTAGCGGTGAAAGCCGCCACGAGCATGATCATAGATGCCACCCATCATCATGCGCTCAATCGTCTTGATGATATGTTCGCCTTGATCTTTTTGGATCATGCCTTCAAGCATTTGCTCTAAGGCCCATTCATTAAAAGCAAACAGAGGAAACTTAGGCGGATTGCCCCAGCCTCCATTTTCATCGTCTTTAAATTGAGCAAGCGCATTCATGACGGCGCCAGGAGGAGGGAAGTGACCCTCAAACTCTACTTCTTGTGGCTTCACGCCTGTTGCAATCGCCTCCGTGACTTGCTTGGCATTGGTTTCGACTTGCTCTTTTTCTTCTTTAAAGACTCTGGCCAACTCGCTGGCAACATCAATAAAAGTGGCTTGACCTTCTTGTTGCGGCTTTGATGGAAAATAAGTTCCGACAAAGTAAGGACGCATGTCGGGAAGTAA
>PBCC01000070.1 GCA_002716825.1 Halobacteriovorax sp.
CAGGCCATCATTGACGGCAGTGATACTCTCGAGGTCCAAGTGAGACGTTGGGCCATCGAAGATCATTGCATTGGCTCCAGAGAGCATCATCTTAGCAAGCATACAGCGAACTTTCTCTCCGCCCGATAGAACATTAGTTTTCTTAAAGGCGTCTTCACCAGAGAACAACATTTTACCAAGAAAGCCTCTTAGGAAAGTATCGTGCTGATCCTCTGAGTACTGACGAAGCCAATTGAGAATATCGTACTCGCCGCTATTGAAGTAGGCAGAGTTGTCGGCAGGGAAATAGTCTTTAGTGATTGTGACTCCCAAGTGTAAGTGCCGCTATCTGGCTCCATCTCGCCCATAAGAATTTGAAATAGAGTTGTTTTAGCGAGGTCATTTCCAAGAAGCGCTATTTTATCTTCTTTATTAATACTAAAACTCAAATTGTCTAAGAGCTTAACGCCATCAATTGTCTTTGTTATTCCATCAACTTTTAGAACTTCTTTGCCAGCTTCTCTGGATTGAGTAAAGAGCACATAGGGGTATTTTCTAGTTGATACTGGAAGATCGTGAAGCTGCAATTTATCCAATTGCTTTTGTCTTGATGTTGCCTGAGATGACTTTGAAGCGTTAGCGCTAAATCTTTGAATAAAGGCCTTAAGCTCTTTAGCTTTTTCTTCCATCTTCTTATTTTCATTGCCGCGAAGGTGCATGGCGAGCTCTGAAGATTTTCTCCAGAAATCGTAGTTTCCAACGTAGGTATTAATTTTGCGATAGTCGATATCAGCAATATGAGTACAGACTTTATTTAAAAAGTGTCGATCGTGGGAGACAACAATGACTGTGTTCTTATAATTGTCGATAAAATTTTCAAGCCATTGAATGGAAGCGATATCTAAGTGGTTGGTAGGTTCATCGAGAAGAAGAATGTCCGGGCTACCAAAGATTGCCTGGGCCAAGAGAACTTTAACTTTCTCAGCTCCATTAAGTTCTTTCATTTTCTTTTCAAGAAACTCGGTGCCAAGACCAAGACCTGCTAAAATATTTGCAGCCTCTGGTTCTGCTTCCCATCCACCCATTTCAGTAAACTTTTCTTCAAGTTCTGAAACTTTAATACCGTCGGCATCGCTGAAGTCTGGCTTCGCGTAAATGGCATCTTTTTCAATCATTAACTTATAAAGATCTTCATTACCCATGAGAACAGTAGTTAAAACCTGTTCTTCTTCGTGGGCGTAGTGGTCCTGCTTTAGAGTTGAGAGGCGCTCGCCAGGAGTGATAATAACTTCACCTGTTTGAGCTTCAATTTCACCAGAGAGAATTTTTAAAAAAGTTGATTTACCAGCGCCATTGGCACCGATTAAGCCGTAGCAATTACCGGGCGTAAACTTAATATTAACGTCTTCAAAGAGTTTTTGGCCGCCGTAGCTCATCCCAATATTTGCCGTACTGATCATATTCTTTCCTCATCATTTTGCGATGCTTACACGTAGCATAAAATATTAAGAGTGGCCAAAATGACTCCAAAAACTTCAACAATTCTTACAATTAAGCCTTTATGAGCTACCCAGCAGTATATTTGTTTTAAAAAACAAAATCCCTTTGCTATCAATTCGTCATTAACATCATACAAATGGGATTTTTATGAAAAGTATACTGCTCGCCACGCTGCTGTCTTTTTCGTTTGTTGCGCACTCTCAAGTCGATCGCGATATTCGAGTTCTGCTCAATAATATTAGAAAGGAAACGGAACAGCCTCAGGACCAGCGCACTCTTCTTAGGGTGAGGGAGCGTCTGCAATCGACACTAGAGCTGCTGCAAGGTGGCACAGGTCCAATCCCTCCAACGCCAAACCCAAGACTGAATTTAAGCTGTATCTCGCGCGATAATGACGGTCGCGACCCTTATGTCTTAGGTGTTAAAGATCCGATTACTTTAAGTGTGACCAAGCTTCCTCATTCAAATATTGGACAAGAGGCCAATTGTCGTGAGGTTAAAGATAGTGCTGTCAGCGTTCGCGAAAGTATTTTTGCCTGTGTTAGTAAAGATAATGATGGCCGTGACCCTTGGTCGATCGCTCATTTCAAAGACGGGAAATTTGAGGGCAATATTAATAACTTGGGCAAGCTCTCGGATTGCTCAAAAGCATTATCTCGCGCCCTTCGCTCGAGCCAAGCTGTGGCGTTTTGTGCTTCAAGAGACAATGATGGTCGCGCTCCGTGGATGCAGATGTCGGTCGTGGTCGAAAGTGGTGAAACTCACCGGGCTGGAAGTTACGACACTTTGGATAAGTGCCTGAATTCAAAGAATAAAATTAACCTTAAATAAGCTTAATTTTAAAGTTTTAAGACTAAATAGCCGAACTGGATACTATGGTATTGATTCGGCTTAATTTATTGATTTTATTGCTATTCTCTTTCGTTGCGAATGCTCAATGGCACGCACCTTACTGTCAATCTAACCAGGCAGATGACCAGGTTGCATGCCCGCCACAAAGCCAGTCAACCTCCAGTCCAATTCCATCTCATATTGTAGAGTTTGGTGTTCTCAATCAGGGAGCGCAAAGTCTACTCGATCAAATTCAAGGTAAGGTCGATGAATGGGGGGACTTTACTCGCTGGCTTAATGGTCGCACCCTGCGCGGGTCTAGTGAAGGTTTTGATGAACGCTGGGATGAGTACGAAAAACAGGCGCGGGCTTTAATTGAAGTTCAACATGAGCTTAATATCAATAAAAGGCGTCGTGATATTTGTTATAGGGGAATGTGTAGCGCTGGTCGAAGAGTTGAGCTTGAAGTTGAAGGAGAGCAACTTGAAAAAGTAAAAGCCAACTTATTTTCAATGACTCCATGGTGGCTATCACAAGAATTTATAGAGCTATCAAGTTCGGAAAGTGAGATTTCAAGCGCGGACTTAAAAAGAACTCTAGCTGCTTCGATGGCGAACTTTTTCACGCAAAGCTTTGAACTTAAGGGACAGATTTCTTCAATCCAAGCCAGTATCAATAACGCCTTTGGTATAGGTAAGAATCCGACAGTGCTTATGTCGGAACTTGTCCTTCGTTACAACACAGGGCTTGAGGCAATTCTTAAGCGATCCATGCTTCATTCAAGCGACGATAACCGAAGATCATTATGTCACTTTATAGATCGCAAAACGACTGTAGAGAATACGATTGACGGATTAGAGACAACCTTAGAGGTAGGGCTGATTGCCACCAGTATGCTTATTGGTCCTGAGTCTTTTCTATTAATGGGTGTAGGAAAAAGTGCAGCCTCTAGAGGATTACTTGCCCAGTTTCGGGCCATGCTCGGAGGTGGATCAAGAGCGAGTGCCTATATGGCCGATGCCGCCTTCTCGGCAAAAATGATCAACGATAGCTTTGCAAAGACTGAAGAGTGTCGAGAAATCCTTGCAAATAATCAAGTTGGCCTTGCCGATGCGAATGAGTGGGAAAACTGTCTCAAGCAAAAGTCTGATGCAATTGTAACAGCAGCTCTATCAAGCGTGCTCTCAGTCGGAACACTATCGTTACCACTTGTTAGATCATTAATTACTCCTAAAACATCACCTGTCGTTTTCAAGCATCTAGAGAATGATGGAATAATGAGTATTGTTGATCTTAGTCGTAAGTCTGAGATTGAATCCAGGTCTGTAGCACAGCTATCAGATAATTACTGGGACTTTGTAGCAGACACCTATCGCTCAAGACTTAATTTAACTCCAGAGGAGATCACTGGGTTTATTCAATCGAGTCGCTCCTTTGAACCGAGAACGAAGTTAGTCGTCATGACCAGAGGACCGCCCGGTGCGAATAAGATAGAAGGCGGCGTTGCCATGGTTGAATCCTCCAGGTCTACTGATCTCATGCCATTTGAAAAAGCAACTGGTGTTAAAGTTCCAAGGGGTGAGGGCAAGGTTGCTGAGATTGTAAGACTTACAGCGGCCAGTGATACAAACCCTAACCTGATGAAAGATCTTCTCAGCGAAATGGCACAAGTGATCAAAGCAGATCCGAGTGTCAAAAAAGTTTATGTCTACACTTCAAAAGTTCATGCCAGGCTTTATAAGCGTTTGGGCATCACCTCAAAGCAAATTGGTGAACCGATAGATCGAGATGTCATCTTAGAAATAGATGCAGCGAATTTCGTTTCAACACTTCTTTAAAATTGAGATGACCTCAGGTATTTTCTCAATACTTAACGGAAAATCAGGATGATTGAAATCGAGAAGTTCTCCGCTAAATTGATCAGTCCCTTTAAAGAGCCAAATTCCTTCTTGATTAATTTTTTTTCGAAGCAGCATATGATCAAAACCTCCTGTGGAAGGCTTTTCACTAGGAGTTAAAAAACGCAGTTTTTTTACTTTGTCGCCTTTTAACACTTTATTCACGTCTAGATTAGCAACTCTATAAATCGTAGTTCGCTTTTGCTGCATAAACGTAAGCTGAAGATAGTCTTCATCAAAAGAGATGATTTTACCGGTTACAACGATGTCGCTTGAGCAAACAGACTTTACAAGATCAATGGGACCCCAGCTTGAAAAAGCAGGGAGTGAAATCAAAAGTGATGCGATTAAATACTTCATAGGAAGACCTAAAAAAGCCACCTTTCGGTGGCTGAAATTTTAGAGAAGATTAAAGAGCTCTTGCTCGCTAAGTTTAGGGTGATGAGGGTTTTCATGTTTGTGCTCATGATCCTTATCAACACCTTTTTTACCATAAATATAAAGATCAAACTCACTCGAAAGATCTGTACTATAGAAAGTTTCAATTGCTGCTTTAAACTCATGAGTCTTAAACGGCTTAAACTTTCTTTCAGTAAAGAAGCTCTTTAGGAAAACCTTGAAGCTTTCTTGAGACTCTAGTTTTGAGTGAAGGTGACCAATGAAGCGCATACCTTTGGTATAAGCATCACGATCAGTCGTTCTTTGATAAGTCGAGTGTCCGGCCATGTCTGTGCGCGAAAGACTTCTTGAAGAGTAGCCTGGGTAGCCACCGTCTCTCCAGCTTGCAATGGCTTCATCAACCCAGCCAGAGTTTCCGTGGGCCGGCATAATTCCGCGTGCAAAATAAGAATGTATGAGTTCATGTCCAAGCGCGCTATAGCTCGTGATCGTTGCTCCACAATGCTCCATCCCACCTTGGCCTGCGCCATAAATGATGACTTGGGCGTGAGGCCATGGACCGTAATCAGCTTCAAGCTCAGCTAAAGCTTTAAGCGTTTCATTCATAAAGCGTGAAACTGACTGATTTGTATAAACGATTACTGGAATATCGCGTCCATCGATAGACTTATAAATTTTCGTATCTTGTGGGTAAGCGCCTTTTTCAAAGAGGTGATAAAAGTAAGAGCTAGCTGTATAGACAGCAGGGTAAGTGATATTCCAATGATTTTTTGAAAGCTCGCTGATGCTACCATTCGTATTGATCTGGTGCTCGCGATCAGTTCCTACAATCTTTACTTCGAGGTCAGTCTGGTACTGGTCGTATTCAAGATTACTTGGAAGGTATTGTTCCATATAGCGACGATCAGATAGATCACTCATCCAAAATGCGCTACGAACGGTTGTAGAAGAAAAGCTTACATTTTTAGAAACTTCGTTTGATACATTTAGAGTATGCAAGCCTGGCTCTAAAACTTTATTAATAAATCTAACTCTTGAAACTCCATCCATTGATGTCAATTGAGTTGAAGCCTCAAGACCATCAATGAGAACTTTTGAAGGCTCAGAAACAAGATCAAAAATAGGCATCCCTTTAACGGGTTGGAAAAACTCTACAGTTGTTTCGGCCAGAACTTCTCTAGTGCCAAAGTTATAGGTTAAAACAGACTTAGCTGTTTTGAAGTCAACAAATACACCGGCAGTGCTATTTCCAAAGTCTAAGTTTGGTGGTGCCTGGTGAAGGTTAGCGAAAGCAAATGACGAAATCGCCACTGAAAAGAGTAGTACTAATAGCTTCATGTTTTCTCCTGATTAAAACACTATGATCATGCTTCAAGAGAAACAGAATGTATTGGCATGTAAGCTTATTTGAAAAAACAATAGCCGCGCAAAATGCTCGGTTATACTTTTTTAAGGTACTTGGTTACGAGGACGATTTGGACACCATTAACTTTCCCGTCTATGTGTTCAGGATTATTAGTGAGTCGGATATTTTTAACCAAAGTTCCACGTTTGGCGGTGAAGCCTCCGCCTTTAACATCTAGGTCTTTAATAAGGGTGACACTATCGCCCTCAAGTAGACGGGCGCCATTACTATCAAAAGTGGGGCTGACACCTTCATCTGGACTGAGTCTCTCCACCCTTGTTTTGGCCCATTCAAGCTCTTGTGGTTCAAAATAAATTTGCTCCATCAAATCTTGTGCCCAAGGTTCTGATCTTAGATTATTGAGGATGGAGTAGGATAAGACTTTGACTGCTGAATTTTCATGCCAAATAGCCTCGCTTAGGCAGTGCCAATGATGGATATCTGAATAGTCCTGGGAGTTAACGGCACCTAAGCACTTCTCACAAAGCGAAACTTCGGCTTGATTTGGTACAGGATCGACTAAGAAGTCGGAAATATTTTGTTCGGAGGCACATAGATTGCAATTGCTCACATCGATTCCTAATTAACGAATGAAACATTCGGCCTGATATTCATGATTATTAAAACGCAAATAACTATTTCCACTTGGACGAGGATGATTGGCCGCTATGGATAAAAACTGAAAACTAGATCGGTCGAGCGGCATAAGTTCGGCGAGATAAACTTGAGAGTCATCGATCTCGTCAAACCAAAAAAAACCAGTAGAATCAACTCGTTTTTTTTCAAAAACTAGTTGAGTTCCGTTAAAGACGCGTAAGTTAATGAGACCATCAAGGTAGTTGCTACCTGACTCATCAAGTTCGCCGCTAAGTTCAAACGTCTTGCCAGTTCCCCAGCTATTACAATTAATAGTGACGTAACTTTTGGCAAATAAACTTAAGCTGGATAGGAGAACAGTTAAAGTGATTAAAATTTTCATAGAACTACTTAAGCAAAAGATTAACATTTTCAGGAGGTCTACCAATGACGGCCTTCGCTCCATGTATCACAATCGGTCGTTCAAGAATCTTTGGATGTTTTAAGATAGCCTTGATAACTTTTTCATCATTAGCGGTATCGAGTTTTAAAGCCTTGAACTCATCTTCCTTTGTTCTGAGTAGCTCAGATGGTGACAGCTTCAACCCTTTGATTGCTTTTCTAAGAGTCGCTTCATCTAGTTCACCTTCAAGGTAGAGAATGACTTCAACTTTGTCTGTGTGCTCTTGCAAGAGTGCCAAGGTTTGTCGACTTTTTGAGCAACGAGGGTTGTGTATAATTTTAAACATTAAAAATCCCTGTCCATTAAGGTTTTACGGCCATCTTGTCTTGCACGAAGGACTGCTTGATCAGAGAGTTCGCGGACAAGATCGGACAACTTATCCATGACATTAGCAGAAGTATTCATGTCATGCCTTTCTTTAATATAATTCTTCAACTTAGAAGCGACAATTAAAGTATCAAGCGGAAAATCATTTGAGCTCCCTTGAGTTGAGCTTTTGGGGGCGCTGACGATAATTCTTCTTGGTTCACGCTCATTTGCCGCTTGCTCCTTACTTGGAGCGCGCTCTTCTTCTGCCCAAGAGCTTTTATGATTCATGATAGGGTTGTGTACATCCCAACAAGTCACTGAACAGTAAACGTTTTTTCGACATGTGCTGACTGAGCATTTTTGATAAATTGCATTAAAGTTAATCTCTTTCTTACAAGTACTACATTTGCGCCAATAGTTATTTTCCATGCTCACCAGCTTTATTTTTGTTTTTATGGATTATATGTCCATTTTAAGTAAAATGAATGGATAAATAAAATATTAGTAGATTAAAAACATCAATTGCTGGTGATTATGGATTGGCTCCAATCGATCGACTTTTACTGTGAAAGAGTAGGACCTCACTTTTGGGCGGAGCCGCTTAATGCACTATCTAATATGGGATTTATCGCGGCCAGCTTTTATGGATTTTATCGTTGGTGGAGCTTTAAAAAGAAATGGTTATTAAGTTTCGCCTGTTTATCATTCATCGTTGGCTGTGGCAGTTTCTTGTTTCACACTTTCGCTAATAGATGGTCGCATCTTGCTGATATCATCCCGATTGCACTATTTATGGTTAGCTTTTTATTTTTTACACAAAAAGAAATACTCAAGTTCAGTAAAATAAAGACAAGTTTATTGACCGGTCTATTCTTAGTTGTGACGGTCCTCGTTGAGATCTATCAACCTCGCCATATTCTAAACGGCTCACTGGGCTACTTACCAGCTTTTCTTACACTACTTGGTTTGACGTATCTATTGGCCAAGAAAAGAAACATCCTTAATGTGCACTTTCAGCTCTCAACGTTGTTATTTGCAGGAAGCTTATTCTTTAGAACTTTAGATAATGAGTTGTGTGACTTGATTCCGATTGGTACTCACTGGATGTGGCATCTACTGAACTCTGCACTTCTGACAAATCTTATGGTGATTACCTATACCCATCAAAAACTAGAAGACATGTAAAAAAAAAGCAGGCTCTAAGCCTGCTTTCATTTATTCTACTTACAGCCTGCGCCGCCAAAATAACTCTGTTTAACAAAGTTGTAGAACATACAACCTTTTTTACTGTAGAGCTGTCTAAACAGTCCTGGAGCAACTCTATTCATATCTTTCTTAAGAGCAAGTGCTTCATTCCATGTTAGTGCTACAACGTTTTCTGGATCAGCTACGTGAAGGCGAATATAGCTATCATCATAAACTGCTTTGATATAATCAAGAGCTTCTTTTGAAGGCTTGTCAGCGCTGTTGCGGTTGAGAGTCCAAAGATGCTCGTGCTGTCTAGCATAGTCGCCAATGACACCTGCGTAGGCAGCACCTTTGTAGGCAACTAAGTTATCAAACTGATTAAATTCGGCGTTGTTTGAAAGGTTGAAGCTTCCGGCCATTAGGATGGCATCATTTGGAAGTTCATTATCAATCAAGACAAACTTATGGTGATTCAAATGCCATGAAGAATGGTGAGGAGCATGGCTATAAAAATGAACTCTTACAGGAGCTTCTTTTTTATCAAAGCCTGGAAGGGCATTGAAGTCACGGATAAATCTAGGTGTCATTTCGATTGATGGACGTGAACCAGTATCGCGAATCTTCGTCTTAAACTCTTGGTTATCAACTGAAAGGCGTACTTCTACTCCGCGTTTCACGGCGCGAATGAGAGCTTCGCTAACTGAGTAGAGATTAAAGTGATTGAGCGCTAGCCAAACGCTTTTCTTGGCATTGTCGATCGCTTCAATCAGTTCTGTAGAGACGACATAAGGTTGGTCGCCGTTAGGAAGGTAGCGATCATTGAGATCAATAATGCGCCCTTTCTTATAGTCAGCTGAAGTTGGAGAGTTTTTACTTAGTGTTGAGTTCATTGAACTTGAAATCAAAGTCATCGCAGCTTTTGTTGCAGGCAGATTGGCTTGATCAAGGTCTAGTGGAAGAATGTCTGCCTTTTGAATTTCGTCTTTAGTAACGATGTCATCTGAACTATTCCAAATAACAGCGAACTCTCTTTCAAATTGCTTAATAACTGCTTCGTTATCTGCTTCACCTTCACTTTCGATAAATGTGAAGTCTTCGCTGTAGCGATTCTTAGCGCCACCAGACATATTGGCACTTGAGTTTGAAAGGTTCTTGCTATCAACAAGGACAAACTTCTCATGCATATTCATTTTTGCACGCTTGAACATTGCACCCATCGCTTCGAGTTTTGCTACTTTTGATAGGATAGAGCTTTTTCCACCGAGTGGTCTGTGAAGGACAACTCTAAGCTTTACACCTGGGTTATTTTTTAGAACATCTTCCATTGCATCGGTGATGCCACCATCTGACCAACTGTAGATCGTCACATGAGCTGTCTTCTTTGCACCCTTTACATAGTCGTACATTTTTTCAAATGCTTCTTCACCTTGGTGGGGTGAGAACAGAGCATATGGGGGAGCTGCAAGAAGTGTTGCAGGTAAAAGAGCTAGTAGAGCAATTTTTAGACTTTTCATAATGAACCTCAAAAGTTTGATGGACACTATGTACCAAAGCATTTGAGTTTAGGCATCACCCCCTGTCTTTATTACAAAGAGCTTTTCTCCATTAAATCGGCAACTTAGGGTCTTCTGATTTTGATATGATAAGGATAACAACGCTCAAACTAAGCAGGGCAGGGATCGCGGCACTGGCAGCGTAGCCCCAGGGGCCGACTAATTTACCGACCACTAAGGTGGAGGAAGACTCGGATAAATTGGTCACGGCCATAAAGAGGCTAAAGGCAAAAGCAGGGAAACTCTTATTAGTGTGAGTCATGAGGTAGGCGTAGAGACTCGCCGTAAGAAGACCGATGGTGCAATAAAATAAGATCATGGATGAAGCCAGGATCGAATGATCGACTTTAAGATCCATAAGTCCTGCTGTGATCACCGCTGTGAGGGCACAAATTTTAGTGGCGTAACGAAGAAGCCGACCTTTATCAAAGCTGTCGGCTAGTTTGCCGCCAAACAAAGCGCCGGCCATCATGCTTAAGGGCACCCCAATCGCGTAGAGAGGACCGCGAATATGAGCGGGCATACCGACTTTCACTAGTGCTGCACTGGCAATACCAGCTAAGCCTTCAAACGAAAGAGAGGCTACAAAAGCCGTGGCCACCAAAAGCCAGGTTTGTTTTTGTTGCAGTAATACTTTTAAGCCGTTTAGATACTCGGCCACATTGAACTCGTGAGTTTCTTTTGGCTCCTTTCTAGAAAAAAGTGCAACTGCGCTAAAGAGAATTGCACCTGAGAGGGCAAAGCAGGTAGCGCGAAGACCTAGTTGATGAATCAACATCAAGCTTGCGCCACCAAATATTGATCGACCGACGAGCATTCCCGCTTGCATGGCCCCATTAACTCGCCCCATTTCCTCTTCAGGCACAGACTTGACTGCCAAGGCATCAATGCAAACGTCTTGTATGGCGGCAAAGCTTGAGTGCAGTATGAGAATAAAGGTGAGAAAGCCAAGTTCAGCAGCTTCGATGGCCGGGAAAAAAGCCAAGGCCGTAGCCGCCATAATAGTTTGAGCAACAAGTAGAGGCGCCTTAAGCCCAATCTTACGCGAAAGTAGATCGACGACTGGAGCTGCAAAAAATTTGATACTCCAGGGAAGCGCGGCCAAAGCAGTTAGTTGTGAAACATCAGCGAGTGCGAAGCCACGCTCAGCTAAAATGGCAGGCAGCGCCCACCAGATAAATCCAATTGGGGCGCCTTCGGCGAAATATAAAGATGCAAAGTATAGACGTTTATTCATCCCTCTATACTAGAGGGAACTATCTAATCTTGCCAGGTTGGAGACTTTAAAATCTTGCTTGAGTCATATCCCAGAAGACGTGCTCTGGCTTTTAGGTCTTCATAGAGGGTTTCATCAAGTTCTGCAGTTCTGGCTAAAATCCAAAAGAACTCACGTTTTGCATCGCCAACCATGACCCATTCATAATCAGCGCCAAGCTCTAGGATGCGGTAGTCGCCACCAAAAAGACCAAAGCGATTAAAAAATGGCACAAACGATACAGATAATACGGCATTCGTTTCAGTGTTTTTGATAGATGCTATGGCTTTACCTTGTTGAAGTTCCGCAGGGTTCGCTTTTAATTTACATGTATTGAGCACATCAACCTTTCCATCATCTCTGAGGGAGTAGTTCGCAGTTGTTTGACCGCATTCGTCTTGGAAACGGTTGGCATAGCGACCAATCTCAAACCATAGGCCCATGTACTTTTCGATATCGACTATTTCTGTGGTTGAAGGGTCTGCAGGGATGGCACTAGGGGTAAGGACACTTGATAGTGCGTGGATCACGCCATTTGAAACCTTAATATCAGTCTCTAGTAAGTCTAAGCTTTCGATTGCAAGAAACTCATCTGATAAAGTCACTAGCCCGACTTTTTTAACTAGTTTTTTTGACTTCACTTTCCCATCAACGACATGGAAAAGAAGTACACTCTTCAATGCTTCGGGATTTGCCAACAAGTCATTTAGTGTTGAGGCAGGTAGTTTTTTGAATGCTGCATCAGTCGGGGCAAATAAGGTGAGCTTGTTGTGCGATACAGTTTGTGACAAGTCAGTCAGCTCTATCGCTTGGGTCAGGATCGTAAAGCGCTCGTCTTTTTTTAGTGTATCAAACATATTATCGGATAAAGTCGCACAGGCCGTAAGAGGGAAAAGTGCTAGTGTAAAAAGAATTGAAAATAGTGATTTCATGTATAACCTCAAGATAGTCTTTGAGTCTTTATCAATCTACTGAGGACTTAAGTAAAGGGAAGGCTGCTAATAGAGGTTAGACGAAAGCTTTACAGAGCTAGGACTAATAATGTCACGACAGCTAAGAGATAAACGACTGAGAAAATACCTAAGGCTATCAAGTCTAGCTTATTAGCCTTGGCCAAAACGTCAGGGTCCTCTTCGTGGAGCTCTAGCATCCAAGTCGTTCGAACCACGAGCGCAAGTCCAGCGACAACATAGATATAAGCACCGAGATAAATTTTATCAATCAATACGAGATAATCAACCTCTGGAAGATTGTCGCCAAGAGTGAGTTGAAGCGCCACAATTGTTAATAGGGCCGTAATACCAACTCCGACACGGGCGTCGACATACTTAGGACTGAAGAGGAACATGAGTGAGGCGCAAAAAACAACACACGCAATTGGTAATAAGAATTTAATGGCGTAGGCACCGCGAGGGCGATGAATGGGTAATTCAATACGTACCCTAGAGTAGCGAGAGTTCCCATCAATTCGAGAATCACCAAAGTTTGAAGAGTATTTCTGTTCTAAAATTGAAATACGTGGTTCACCAAAAATAAATCCAGGCAGAGTAAGCTTGTCATTAACAGCGATGGGATCATTGTCTGTAATATACTTAATCGCACCAGCTTCATTAGAACTGTCTTCAAACTCAACAGTGAGTCTTTGAATATCGAAAGGGTAGTTGCTGAGATCGAACTTCGTCCCAAAGCGACCGTGAACCCTTACAACTTGATAGAATTCACCTGATTCAATTTTCTCTGGCTTCTCATAGGCTTTGGTTTGAGTGTGGCCCCATAATTCCTGTGGGTTTACAAACTCAAATGTCTCAGATGGATCAAACTCAGGATCAGTCCACTTAAACCAGATATAAACATCGGCATTGTAACTATGACTTTTAAGATCGAGGTTTTGAATATTATTAAGAAAGGCTCCCACTGTAACGACTTTTGGTGCGGACCAAGCGGACTGCACCAAAAGTAGAGTGAATAGAAGACTTAAAAGTTTAATCACCGAAGGCTGATCTCAATTTGCTTAAATCGACCATCACCAATAGAGCTGGTTTTGATCTTAGGATCTTCACTTAGGTGTTGATGGACAATACGTCTTTCGGCCGGAGACAAAGCTTTCATAAGAACGGGAGCATTCTTATTATATAGCTCCTCTTTAAATTTCTCGGCCATGGCGATTAACGTCTTTTCATCAGGCTTACTACGTCTTGGACGTGTGTCGTTTCTATTTGAGGTTGATGGTCCGCGGTCGAAACGCTGAGGGATATCATTTTGGGCGCGAACTGAAAGCTTTAAGCCTTTGTGTGGACGAACTCTAGGTACTAAGAATTCCTTGATTAAATGCTCGAAAGACAAAATAAGGTTGGCATTGTCTTCAGTTAGCATCTTTTCGTCTTCACCGCTAAAAGTAACTTTAAGAAGTGGCTCTTTAAAAGAAACTCGGACCTGAAGATCGAGTCCTGAGCGAACGATAATATCTTCAATAAATGGAGTCAGAATTCTTTTGTAGATTGGTTTAATAAAGAACTTGTACTTGTTCTTTCTTGGGCCAAAGAAAATAAATTTCTTGCGACCTTGCTCAACAATTTCGTGACCCAAAAGCTCTTCGTCAGTAAGGCGCCAAAAATGTAACGCTTCCGAGCTAGCTTTTTTGAGCGAGTCGCAGTCGATAACAAAACTGCGTTTGTCATTAATAGGGCGGATATCAAGAGGTACTGGTGTATGACGAGTTTCAGTCTTGGTCTTAGCTGGAGCCTTTGGTTTGGAGCTTTCACGTGCCGGTTTTTTCTCGCGACGACCTGGGCGTGTGTCTTCTTCAAGCTGCAAAGAGTCTCTGTTGATATAAGGCTTCTTGCAAAGATCAGTGGCAAAGGAAGCGTCTGTAAGTTCCATACGTGGAATAGGATTACCGATCATGCGTGTGATTGGATCAAGGTATTCACAGTCTTCAAAGGCGCAGAAGCTAACAGCTAGACCTTCTTCACCAGCGCGACCTGTTCTACCAATACGGTGAACGTAACTAGCTGCCTCTTGAGGCAGGTCGTAGTTTACAACAAGATTTACTTTCTTAATATCGAGACCTCGAGCGGCAACATCAGTGCAAACGAGGATCGTTGTTTTCTTGGCTCTAAAATCATCCATGAGACGTGTGCGTTTATTTTGAGCCAAACGACCGGAGATTGGAGTGGCCTTAAAGCCCATCGCAATCAACCACTCTGCAATTGAGTGAGTTTGAAATTGAGTATTACAGAAAACGATAGCGTAAGCATCTTCTTGGCGACGTAGTAGTCCAACAAGTAGAGCAAACTTCTCTTCGCGAGAAACCATGGCCAATTGATGATCGATTTTATCGACTAGTAATCCATCGCTATCAATTTTAAGTTCAATTGGATGGGAGTGGAATTTATAAGCAGTCTGCAGAACATCAAGATTGGTTGTGGCCGAGACCATAATCATCTGGCGGCTCTTTGGAACTTTGCCCAGGATGAATTCGATTTCTTTTTTAAAGCCCATGTCGAAAAGACGATCGGCTTCATCGAAGACAACGCCTTGGACTTTTGAAAGTTTCACTTCGCCTTGCTTAATTAAATCGGCAAGACGGCCAGGAGTAGCAACTAGAATATGAGTTCCGGCTTTGATTAATTCAATTTGTTTTTCAATACTTTCGCCACCAATGACACAGGCAGTGTTCATGCCGATGGATTTACCTAGTTTGGTGAAAACTGAATCAGTCTGTTGAGCTAGTTCGCGAGTTGGGCTGATAACTAGCCACTGTGGATGATTGGGTTCCGCGGTTGGTTCGCCAGCTTTTAGGTGAATTTGCATAATCGGAATAGCAAATGAGCCGGTTTTGCCTGAACCTGTTTCAGCTTGAGCGAAAATATCTTTGCCATCAAGTATTGGTTCAATTGTAAGTTCTTGGATTGGAGAAGCAGTTTCCCAGCCGGCAGTAGTTAGAGCGGCCAATAGTTTTGTATCAAGTCCAAAGTCAGAGAAGGGTGTGTTCGTATTAATGATCGCCTCTTGGGGTACGAGTTGTGTGTAATTTATTTCGTCAATTATTACCAAATTATATGAGTTATTGGCTATGGCGCTGAGTCAAATACAGCCGTCTCAAAAGTGTCTGGCGCAACGCAAACGAAATGAGAGTAAAGTAAGGCATGAACATACAAAATATACTCGTCATTGGGGCTGGGCATGGAATTGGCTTAGGTCTTGTGCAGAGTCTAAATTCACATTTCCCAGGCGCAACGATCTTCGCCACGTATCGCAATAAAACTAAAGCTTCTGGCCTATTAGAGTTGGCACTACAAACAACCCAGCTTGATCCTCAAGATGAAGCAAGAGTTGAGTCCTATTTCGAGAC
>PBCC01000071.1 GCA_002716825.1 Halobacteriovorax sp.
CCGGCAACGTTTGATCTACAAAAAAATGTTATGGTGCCACCTAACTCATTGATCGCCGATCAGACGATGCTGCAAGAACGTTGGCCACTCGTCATTGAATCATTAAAAAAACTAGCGCTTGATCAATGTATCGGTAAGCTCGATTCAAAAATCGGTATTTTAACTTCGGGCCTCGTGCATGAAACGATTAAGCATGTTCTTGAAGATGCCGGGCTTTTAAGTGAAGTGTCTCTGTATAAAAGTGCAGGAAGTTTTCCGCTTAATGAGAGTCAATTACTTCCATGGCTAAAAGGTTTAGAGAAGTTGATTGTGATTGAAGAGAAGCGAGGCTTCTTAGAGGCTGAGGTTGTCTCACTTCTTCAAAAAGAAAAACTCTCGCCAAGTTTGTTTGGCAAAAAGTTTGACGGACAAGATGGATTTCCCGCCCATGGTGGACTTAATTATGACATCATTGCCACAAAGCTTCTTCCTCTGCTTGCAAGAGAGGCTAAGCATATTCCGACCTGCACGCTAGAGCAGTCACTGCCAAGAAGGCTTCCAACTTTTTGTCCCGGCTGTCCTCATAGAGAAACATTGAGTGTTCTTAAAGAAATCAGAACTGAGCTAGACAAAGAGGGGTTAAAACTTCTCACTCACGGCGATGTTGGCTGTTACAGCCTGAGCTTTTTGCCGCCGTTTAAGGAAATGCACAACCTGTCGGCCATGGGGCAAGGTGGGGCGCTTGGAGCTGGTGTTGATTTATTTTCGACTAATCCATCCGTCGTTCTTATGGGAGATTCCACTTTTTTCCACTCGGGATTAACGGATATCTCAAACTCAGTACAGCTTGATCACGATATCACTTATATCTTGCTCGATAATGATAATACCGCCATGACGGGACATCAGATGACTCCGGCTTCAGGTCTATCGGTTGAAGGTAAGGAACGACCGCGCCAAAGTATGTTACAAGTTGCGCGCGCGCTTGGGGTTAAAGAGACGCTTGAAATTCATCCAAGTGATCGCTACTTTTACAAAAACTTATTGTTAAATTTTGTAAAACGTCCTGGTGTTAAAGTTATCGTTTCCACTAAGGAATGTGCCTTAACATTTCATGGCAAACAAAGAGCTAAAGAGCGCGAGCTTTTTAAAAATGACGTAAAAAAAGAACAAGTTTTTTATAATATTAACACTCTGGCGTGCGAAGACTGTCGCGCCTGTGTGGATGCCACTGGTTGTCCTGGACTGACACAAACCATGGATGCCTACGGAACAAAGATCGCTATTGATCCTCAAGTTTGTGTCGCTGATGGCTACTGTACTCGCATTAAGGCATGTCCAAGTTTTGAGGAAGTCATTGTTTATGATTATCACCCCACAAAATACAAGTCTCTAAAAGGTCCGGGCGAACTTGAGATCAGTGCTCCGGCCGAATCAAAAATGTCTTTGGCCGATATCGCTGCAGGTAAAGAGATGCGTATTGTTGTCACAGGTGTTGGTGGCTCGGGCGTGACGACTATTTCTCGAGTCCTGGCGGCAGCGGCAAGAAATATGGGTGGTCGCGAAGATATAGACTTTAAATATGTCGATCAAAAGGGCTTGGCCCAGCGAAATGGTAATGTCACCGCTCATCTAACATTATTTCCAAAGGGACGTGGTGCAACTCCTGTCACTCCTTCGGCCCGTGCCGACGTACTTTTGTCACCCGATCTTTTAGATGGGGCTCAGCATCTTGGTTTCTTATCACCCACTGGAAACGTACTTTTAGATGCTAGTTATCAGGTACCACTTTCGCTCATTCTTGATGATGCAGTTGCCGCTCCTTTAACCGATGAAGCAAGTATTCGAACTGAGCTGACGCAGAAGCTAGGGGAACGCTTAGAGCTCATTTCGTTTAAAGAACTATCGCAAGCAATCCTTGGTAAGTCGGTTTATGCATCGGCCATGGTCTTAGGTGCAGCCTTTCAAAAAGGACTCTTTCCTTTTTCATTAGAGGACCTACGAGATGCACTGTCTGAAGCTGTCAAAGGCGGCGAGGGCAAGACGAATCTACAGGCTTTTGAAATTGGGCGCGCAGTTGTTGCTCTTGGCGAGAAAAAGGTTCGAGACACGCTTATCGAAAGTGAAGATCGCCCCTCTGAAATGCAGCTTCTTAAACTTAGTTTGATCGAAAGTTGCGCTGCTTGGGAAGACTCCAAGAAACTACTTAAAGTCTGGGGGCAAAGTGTTGCAAGCCTTCAAGAGCTCTTTAAGGATATCAGTGAGGAGCATCTTGCTCAGTACGTGCATGATTTGTTAATTTTTGATCGCGGCGCTAAGTTGAGTGAGTTTCATGAGCTTTGCAAACAGATCTCTAGTCGCTATGAAGCTTCTCATCAAGCTCAAGCCCTTCGAACATTAGCCAAAACATTCTTCATTAAGGATGAAGTCTTTGTCGCTCACTTAATGCTTTCTCCGCAAAAACGAGCCCATGACGAAGCGAGATTTAAGAAATTAGGGACTAGCTATCGTTATAAATTTATTAACCGCCCAAGCTTTGACCTTGGTTCTAGAAAGATTGAATTCGATTTAAGCCCTAAAATGTGGATGCTTAAAAGTATGAGGCATTTAAGGGTCCTTCGTAAGCTTCTACCAACTTGGCATGCGAAGGAAAAACTACTGGCAAGTCAGATTCAAAAGAACTTGATGAGTGTACCGGCTAAGTTTGATAGCAACGAGATTCGACAAGAGCTACAAAAACTTGAAAATGTAAAAGGCTATAGAGAAGTTCGTTATAAAAAGGCTGAAACTTATGGAGTAAATCCATGAGACAAGCTGTTACCGCTGTTTTTACCTGTAAAAACAAAGTCTTTGCAATTAAGAGGCAAAATCATCTTTCTGTTTTTCCGGGTTATACATCTTTTCCTGGTGGCAAACTCGATAAAGATGAAACCATCGCCCAAGCGCTTGCTCGCGAAGTTGAGGAAGAACTAGGTGTCACGCTGGAATCATTAAAACCGGTTCAGACTTACTACCTTGGTGTAGCAACTACGCCACCGTTTAATCCCTATCGCTTTGAAACGCACTTTTATCGCTATGAGCTTGAGCATGAAGCTACTTTTAAGCTCGACGAGGGCGAAGTCGAAGTCGGTGAGTGGGTCGATGCGAAGGAGCTCTTAAATCGCTACCAGCGTGCAGAGCTAATGGCCGTGCCTCCAACAATCAGTCTCATTAAGGCTCTTGCAAGTGGAAGTGCTACTTCTGAGTTAGAACTCGATTTAGTTTATGACCCTGAGACTGAAGTTCCTCTTATTGAATCTATTGCAGGTGTTCGACAACTTTTGCCGTTGTCTAACACTTTCCCGCCGGCTAATCGAACGAACTCTTTCATTCTTGGTGACGACGAAAAAATTCTCGTCGATCCTTCGCCAAAAGATGAAGCCGAGTTAGCCCGCTATCTTAAAGTTGCCGAGGCCGTTGGTTTTGATAAAATATTTTTAACTCACCATCATCCAGATCATCACGAGTTCGCTCCAGACATCGCTCGCGTTCGTGGTTTGCCCATCCTCATGAGTGCAGATTCTCATCAGAGAATTCTTGTGAAGTGGGGACCTGAGTATTTTAGAGACTGTCGTATTCAGTATGTTCATGAAGGTGATGTTATCTGCAAAAGCCAAGGTGTTGAGGTTATTGCCTTTAATGTTCCTGGCCACGATGAAGGTCAAATTGCTTTAGCACCAAAGACATTTAACTGGGTCTTAGTAAGTGATCTTATTCAAACCATTGGCACGGTAACCGTTGGTGGGCCAGAAGGTGATATGGCCAAGTATTTTGCCTCACTTGAAAAAGTCATTGCTAGAAATCCGAAATTTGTTATTCCCTCACACGGTATTGCTGTGGGTGGAACTTATAAATTGCAAAAAACACTGGATCATAGACGTCACCGCGAAGTTCAAATAGCAAAACTTCTCAAAGCAAATAAGTCTTTAGATGAAATTGTTTCGATCGTTTATGAAGGGTTGGAAGCAAGTCTTATTATTTATGCTCGCTATACAGTCGAAGCTCATATCGCCAAAATTCGTAACGAAAATCTATAAAACTGTATTTTTGCCAAGTCTGTGAGGCGTCTAAAGTTTAGACGCTCTCCCTCTAATTCCCTTTAAAATTAGTATCTTATGTCACACACCAGGATTAAATACGGCGAAAAATTGGTCAGCGTGAGAGAATCTATAAAAAGAGGGCGTTAAGGTCTGACAAAGAAATAGCCGATAAGTTTGATTAGAGAGGACTGACTTATGAAGAAAAAGCAATTCACAGATTTACTCGGCTTACTCGTTGTTTTTTCAGCGCTAATTTCATTAGATGCAATTGCAGATGATCGTCCTTTGCCGAGGCCAACATTGTCGCCTTTGAATATAGAAATAGAGCCGATCAGATTTAAGCGTTCGGCCGGGGCTTCTTCTTTGGTCGATCGCACAAATATTCAGCACGCTGAGAGTGCTATCGTTGATCAATACTATTCCTTTGATGAAGTATCAGGGGATCAAGTTTTCGATTTATGTCAAAAACAAGTCAATAGCCCTGCAGATCTAGCTGTTCTATGTGAGTGTATTGCTAATCAGTCTCATGATCTTTCAGATGAATCAGTACAAATTGAGAATAATATTTGTCGCGCTAATATTGAACAGGCTATGCCGTTCTCGCTAAGTGGTACTAGTTTTGTTCTCGACCTAGATGAAATTTTTAGACCTAAGTCTAACTACCATAATATTGAACCAGAAGAAGCTAGCCGCGTTTGTCAGCAAGCAGTTGATAAAGGTCTAGTAACCGATTACGGAAATACAATCAATTCTTATATGAATTCTGCCGTGCTTGGTGAGTTTCTCAAAATGGCTGGTCATACGGGCGTTAATTGCAGCGCCGACGGTATGAAGAACAGATTTAAGTCTAATTTTGGCGATGTCGACGGTAGCGGCAGGCAGTGTTCGGCCCAATCGGTAGCCTATATTATTGGACAACTAGAAAAAGAAAGTACCAATTGTCACGGACAATATGAATGTGGTTTTGATGGGACCATTGCTGGTCAGATTAGAATTAAGGACAGTCAGCGTTTTAATCAAAGACAAACTGAACTTGAAAACCTGCTAGAAGCCACTCGCGGCTTGGCACCGCTGGCGACTGGCGTGACACAGCCCGATCAAGCGCGAATTGATTTAAGAGGAAGGTACGAGCAATTTATTAGTGATTCTCAAATTGGAGATGACCTTTCTCAAATCATTAGAAAGCGTGTTGAATCCTCTCTAACTAGAGCAGGCGTGCTAGAAGTCAGTGATCAAGAACCTTCTGTTGAAGTGATGAGTTCACGAGTCGCATCACTCGAGAATAAGAATACAGTTCTTTTGAAAGCAATTATTAACTATGTGCAATCTCCGAGTACTTCTGCAGTCTTAAGAAATGAATATCTAGCGAAGATGAGAGTCGTAGGTGTACCCGACCCATTAAAAATCTTAAGTGGTGAAGCAGCTATTTCAGACGAGACAGCAGGTTTTATTTTGGCTGAGCTTAATAACGACGTTAGCAATTCATGTACTGCTGCGGTTGATAAGATTGTTGATGATTGTAAGCTTTTAACACCTGGCGCGCTCTATAATAATAGTGCAAAAAGTTCAGTGGTCTGTCGCGACAATGCTGCTAGTAATCCGCTTCGTGAGAACTCGTTAATTGTAAGTGCAATGGATTATAGAAACTGGAATCTACTAGTTGCTCAACAGCGCACAGAGCGCGATAAGGCAGCTGTGCAACAGCTTATGTGTCTTCAACATTACGATCAAACCAATGGGCTTCGTGTTTCTGGAGCTAATAGCCTTTGTTCAGAAAGAAGTGGAAATGGAAGATCGCGTTCAATTTCAGCTGAGTTTGATAACCCATCACAACTTAGAAAGCTTTTTTTAACTTCAGATGCGAGTTCGGCAAATAACTTTGAGAGAACAGAACAAGTCGCCAGAAGCTTTGCTTCTTGTAGCCCTTTTGCTGGAAGAAATGGAATAAGTAATACTTTGATGGATGAGACAGCACCTTTTTCTTCAAACTTTGAAACACTTGCTGTTCAAGTTAACGATACTCATAGAAAGAATGAGCAGTCAGCTACAAACTCATTGGTTGAAGGAACCAGTTCTATGCAAGATTCTGGAGAACGAGCTCGTTATATCAGGTCTGCTAGAAGTAGTGGGAGAATGGGTGGATCTTCTAGTGACAGAGGTGCCGATAGATCGCTGGCTAGTGAGTCAAGAACAGGTTCTAGTCCGCGTTCGCTAAGAGATCGTGTTGCAAGTGATATTGAGTTACCAGCAAGAGATCGCGCCTCACAATTTTATAGTGATATGGGTGCTAGAGAAATGGAGCAAATGGCATCATCTTTTAATTCGAGTATGTCGGCCAACCTTCCGTCTATTACAGATTCGGCACCAGAGAGCGTCGATAGTGCAAGACAAGAGCTTGAAGCTACTGCTGAAGCGAGAAACCAAAATGATGCACTTTTGGCCCAGCTCGAAGAACTTCGTCGTCAAAATGAAGAACTCTTTCGCCAGCTACAAGCACAAAATATTAGTGAAATCGAAAAAGAAGACGGTTCAGTTGTAAGAATTGAAGATGCATTTGCTGAGACGAACCGCCGTATTGAGGAACAAAAAGCCAAGGCCATGGCAGAGCGAGAAGAAATTGATCGCAGAACGGCACAGGCCCAGCGTGTGATTGATCAAAACAGAGTGGCCAGCAGTAATAATAATGTGAATCAGGCTTCTTCAAATTTTGGCAGCAATATTAGCCCAACGCCTAGCTCAAATAATAATAGCAGTGGTGGTGCAAATATATCTGGTGGAAGATCTATTGCCTCTGTTGCACCTTCTGCTGCTTCAGGTGGATCAAATTCAGGTGGAAGCTCATCAATTCAAGCCTATGGCCCACCATCTCCTTATCAAGGGATTGTACTTTCGAGTGAAGAGTTAAGTATTGCTAAGCCAAGGCTCGATCTTGGTGGCCGCTCACTCATTGAAAGCTCTGAGCTGGTTAAAGTTGCTATTTCTGCCGTAAAGTCGGAGTTGGCACAAAGAAATGCAGCACTACCAGCCTATAACTTGAACGGAAAGCAGATCACTGACTACATCCTTCAAGAACAAGATGGAAAGACGGTTTTGGTTTATCTTGACGGAGACGTTGTTAAAGTAGAACCAGTGGACTTCGAACTCGAAGCAACGCAGGTTGTTGTAGAGGTTCCTGAAGAAGTAGAAGAAGCTCCTGAGGTTGTAGCAGAGCCAGTTCGCGCACCAGCGGCCATTGAAAGCCAGGGACGCAAGAAATGGAGTGAAGTAGAGGAACTTCTGCAAAGCGCTAACGATTAAATTCTAGGCGGGCGGATTACCGCTCGCCGTCTTGTCACAATGCTCCCAAAAACTGCATAATTTCATCCAATTAGACCAATCATGAGTAGGTTTTATATGGATGTTTTATCAAGCTCTGCCTCGAGCAGCTCGGCCGATTTTCAGGCCAATAAAGAATTTCACTTAAGTCTTAAAGCAGACCTCTTAAAGCGCTTGGACAGAGTTCATGCCGGTGGTGGGGAAGCATCTGTTGCTAAGCACCACTCAAGGAAAAAACTACTACCACGCGAGCGAATTGATGCCATCTTAGATCCAGGCTCACCTTTTTTGGAGCTGAGTTCGTTAGCGGCAGACGGCGTGTACGGCAAGATTGATGTACCAAGTGCTGGAGTTGTCACTGGTATAGGTCGCGTTCACGGTATTGAATGCTTATTCGTGGCCAACGACGCAACAGTTAAAGGCGGCACATACTTTCCACTCACTGTGAAAAAACATTTGCGCGCCCAAGAAGTGGCCCTAGAAAATAAATTACCGTGTATTTACCTCGTCGACTCAGGCGGAGCCTTTCTTCCTATGCAGGATGAAGTTTTTCCGGACAAGGAACACTTTGGCCGAATCTTTTACAATCAAGCTCAAATGTCGGCCAAGGGTATTCCGCAAATTGCTGTGGTTCTAGGTTCATGTACTGCAGGCGGTGCCTATGTTCCCGCCATGTCAGATGAAACAATTATCGTTAAAGACAATGGCACCATTTTTTTAGGTGGACCTCCGTTGGTTAAAGCTGCCACGGGTGAAGAAGTCAGTGCTGAAGATTTAGGCGGTGCTCGTGTTCACACTTCGGAATCTGGTGTTGCTGATCACTTTGCTGAAAATGAAGAGCATGCTTTGGCGCTTACTCGTCAGGTGATCGAGAATTTAAATTATAAGTCTCCGGGCGCTAAGCTTGGACAAAAAAATGTTGGAGAAGTCGAAAAGCCTCTTTACCCAAGTGAAGATATCTACGGCATCGTGAGTAAAGATACGCGAAAGCCTTATGACATTCGCGAGATTATCGCACGACTTGTGGATGGCAGTCGTTTTCATGAATTTAAAGCTAATTACGGAACAACCCTCGTTTGTGGCTTTGCTAAGATACATGGTCATCAAGTCGGCATCGTTGGCAATAACGGCATTCTCTTTTCCGAGTCAGCCCAAAAAGGCGCCCATTTTATTGAATTATGCGGTCAGAGAAAAATCCCATTAGTCTTTCTACAGAATATTACTGGCTTTATGGTCGGGCGAAAATATGAATCCGAAGGAATCGCAAAGCATGGGGCTAAGATGGTAACGGCCGTTTCCACTGTTAGTGTGCCTAAGTTTACCGTGGTGGTTGGAGGCTCTTTTGGAGCTGGAAATTACGGTATGTGTGGACGTGCCTATTCCCCAAGGTTTTTATGGATGTGGCCTAATGCTCGCATCTCAGTCATGGGTGGAGAGCAAGCCGCTGGAGTTCTAACGACGGTAAAGCAAGACGCTGGCGCCAACATGAGTGAAAAAGAAGTGGCTGAATTTCAAAAGCCTATTCTTGATAAATATGAAACTGAAGGCTCAGCATACTATTCCAGTGCAAGACTTTGGGATGATGGTGTTATTGATCCGGCTAAAACCCGCGATGTCTTAGGCCTTGCTATTGAAGCGGCCCTTAACGCTGAAATTGAAGAGACACGCTTTGGCGTGTTTAGGATGTAAGTACTATGAAATTTCATCATATCGAAATTCACGATGGCGTCGCTACGATTACTCTCGATAGACCTGAACTGCATAATGCTTTTAATGAAGAGCTCATTAGTGAACTGACTCAAACATTTAAAGGCATTGGAAGTGGAGTTCGCGTCGTTGTTCTAAAAGGCGAGGGGAAATCTTTTTGTGCCGGAGCAGATCTTAACTGGATGAAAAAAATGGTCGATTACTCCAAAGAGGAGAATATCGCCGATGCCCAGGAGCTTGCTAACTTATTTAAGGCCATTGATAATTGTCCCGCACCTGTTGTTGGCGTTGCTCACGGTGCAGTTTTAGGCGGCGGAGCAGGATTAATTGCTGTTTGTGATTATGTCTTAGCAGCTGAAGATACAGTCTTTGGCTTTACTGAAGCGCGCCTTGGCCTAGTTCCCGCTGTGATCTCACCGTTTGTAATGGCCAAAATTGGCGTCAGTGCCGCGAGAGCAACATTTATGTCGGGACGAAGATTTAAGGCTGCAGAAGCGCTTCGTATAGGCTTGGTTCACCAAGTATGCAATCCGGCCATGTTAAGCGCGGAACTTGATAATATAACTAGCGAATTTAAAAAAGCTGGACCACAGGCTGCACGCGAAGCCAAACAGCTTATTAAAGGTGTTCTTGAACGCGCTCACAATAAAGTAGAACAAATTAATTTCACTTGTGAGACGATTGCTAAACTTCGCGCCAGTGAAGAAGGTCAAGAAGGAATGGGTGCGCTTCTTGAAAAACGTCGACCTCAATGGATTAAGTCATGAAATTAAAATTACAAAAAATACTTATCGCAAATCGCGGTGAAATCGCTCTTCGAGTCATTCGCTCTTGTAAAGAACTTGGCATTAAAACTGTCACACTCTATACAGATGAAGAAATTGATCTTCCACACGCACTTGCTGGTGATGAATCAGTATGTCTTGGTAGTGGTGCCCTAAGTGATACCTATCTGGCACAAGATCGAATCATTAAAATATGCAAAGACTTAAACGTAGACGCTATTCATCCAGGTTACGGCTTCTTATCTGAAAATGCAGAGTTTTGTCGCAAGGTTACTGCAGCAGGGATCAAGTTTATCGGTCCTTCTCCAGAGTCAATGATTCTGATGGGTGATAAAACCGGTTCTAAAAGGAAAATGGAAGAAATTAAAATTCCACTTATTCCTGGCTATCACGGTGATGAACAAGAGCCAAGTTTCTTAAAAAAAGAAGCCGATAAAATTGGCTATCCTGTTCTTGTCAAAGCTTCAGCCGGCGGTGGCGGTAAAGGCATGAGAGTTGTCGCAAGCTCTTCTGAATTCCTTGAGTCTTTGGCGGCAGCTAAACGTGAAGCTATGAATGCTTTTGGCGATGAACGTGTCTTGATTGAAAAATATATTCAAAACCCAAGGCATATTGAAATTCAAGTGATGTCAGATCAACATGGAAACCATACGCATCTTTTTGAACGAGAGTGTTCCATTCAAAGACGACATCAAAAAATCGTCGAAGAATCTCCATCACCGGCATTAGATCAAACACTTCGAACTAAAATGGCCGAAGTCGCCATAAGAATTACTTCTTCTATTAATTATGAAGGAGCTGGAACGATCGAGTTTATCCTCGATGGTGATATTCCAGGAGCCTTCTACTTCCTCGAAATGAATACTCGTTTGCAGGTGGAACACCCGGTGACAGAACTCGTCACAGGCTTGGACTTAGTGAAGTTACAAATTGCTGTGGCTTCAGGCGAAAAACTTCCTTATACCCAAGCAGACTTGGTTCAACGTGGTCATGCGCTTGAACTTCGTATCTATGCCGAAGATCCAGATAATGGCTTCCTTCCTTCTATTGGAACTATCCATCAGGTAGCAGAAACATCAGCTCGGCTTGATACTGGTTACAAAGATGGAAATAAGGTGACCATCAGTTTCGATCCAATGCTTGCCAAACTCATTGTGTATGGAGCAACTAGAGATGAAGCCATCGCTAGTGCACTACAAGCCTTGAAAGAAACACCGTTTTTAGGCGTTACGACGAATCGTGATTACCTGGCTCGTATCTTGACTCATGAAAAATTTGTTGAAGGTGAAACCTTTACCCACTTTGTTGCGACTTACGCCGAGAGCCTTACGCCTAAAGACGCTGAAGATGGCGAAATCGCGCTTGCAGTGGCGTCCCACTTCTTAATGAACTCGAGCCCTAAAGTGGTTTCAAATGCAAACAACTATAGCTCTTGGTCCTATCTAACAGGTTTTAGATTATGAAAAAGAATCTCATCATCAATGGTAATGAAGTTGAAGTCGACCTAATTAAAAATGACTCATCGGGTGTGAAGTTCAGCTTTGCTGGAAAAGAATGGAGCTTTGATCATGCCGGTGGCAACGCCATTTTCGAAACAACTTCAAATGGATCGTCTAAAAGACATAATATTTTTAAGCATAAGCACGGCACGCAGACTTTCGCAGCGGTCGGAACTCGAACTTTTAAAGTTGAGGATGCCATTGTTTCACAAAGTAAAGGTTCGGCCGTTTCAGGTGGAATGGTTTCCCCCATGCCTGGAAAAATTCTCAAACTATTTAAAAAAGTAAATGATCCTGTTAAGGCCGGTGAAACTATTCTCGTCATGGAAGCGATGAAAATGAAACACGCCATTAAGGCTCCGACAGATGGATCCATTGTGAAGCTCGACTTCCTTGAGGGAGATCAAGTTGATGGGGGAGTTGTTCTAGTTGAGCTTAAGGAGAATTCGTGAGTGTTCGAATCATTGAGGTCGGTCCTAGAGATGGCCTGCAAAATGAAAAGAAAATTCTGGATACGCAAACGAAAGTAGACTTTATCTTGATGCTTATCGCAGCAGGCTTTCAGACTATTGAAGCAACAAGTTTTGTTAGACCGGATAAAATTCCTCAAATGGCAGATGCAGAACAGCTGATGAAGCTCTTGGCCAATAAGGGAGCGGACTTATCTAAACTGCCATGTCTCGTTCCTAATCTTAAAGGACTTGAGCTAGCGCAAAATCTTGGAGTGAAAGAGATCGCAGTTTTTACTGCAACCAGCGAAGAGTTTAATAAGAAAAATATTAATGCCAGTATCGATGAAAGTTTTAAGCGCATAGCCGAAGTTTGCCGTGAGGCGAAGCATTCGGGGCAGAAAATTAGAGGCTATGTTTCCACAGTTTTCGGCTGTCCTTACGAAGGAAAAACTAGCCTTGATAGTCTCAAGAAGGTGACTCAAGCTTTGTTCGATTTAGGCTGTTATGAAGTTTCTCTGGGCGATACAATCGGAGTTGGTCAGCCTGAACAGGTTAAGTCAGTTTATCAAACGGTTAAATCTCATTTTGATAGTCAAAAAATTGCCTGGCATTTTCACGATACAAAAGGAATTGCGCTGGCTAATATCTATTCGGCTTACCAAGAAGGCGCCAGAGTTTTTGACTCTTCTGCCGGTGGACTTGGTGGCTGTCCCTATGCCAAAGGCGCTAGTGGTAATGTTGCCAGCGAAGACGTAGTGCAGATGTTTGAGCTTATGGGCGTCTCCACTGGAGTCGATCTAGAAAAGTTAACAGCTGCCTCCTCACTTATTTTAAAGGCCTTAGGACGAGAAAGTGCTTCTAAAGCCTATCAAGCATTCATCGCGGAGAAAGTATGAGCACTTGGTTAAAGCAGACTTGGCCTGATTTAAAGATATCTCTATTAGAAGGAGGTATTTTACAAATCACTCTTGATCGGGCCGAAGCCAGTAATGCTTTTAGCGATGAGATGATTGAATCATTGGTTACGATGATGCCACTAGCGGAAAAAGATCCAAGCGTTCGCGTTTTTTTGATCACAGGGGCTGGTAAGCACTTTTGCGCTGGGGGCGATATCAAGGCCATGAATGATCGCTCTGGCATGTTTGCCGGAGCATCTAATGAGCTACGTGAACGTTATCAGCAGGGAATTCAACGAATCCCGCTGATGATGGAGTCTCTTTCAAAGCCCATTGTGACTTTTGTTAATGGAGCGGCCGTGGGGGCTGGTTGTGACTTCGCGTGCATGGCCGATCTTCGTGTTGCTAGCGATAAAGCTTTTTTTGCCGAGACTTTCGCCAAGCTTGGCTTAGTACCAGGTGATGGCGGTACATATTTTCTTCCTCGTATCATCGGTTGGACAAGGGCCATGGAAATGTTTTTAACTGGAAGAAGAGTTTCTTCAGCGGAAGCACTTTCGTGGGGCATGGTTAATCGCGTGGGGGATTTTGACCATGCTTTAGAGCTGGCTAGAAGTTGTTTGGATATGGCACCCATTGCGTTGCAAATGACAAAGAAGGCTTTGAAATTATCCCAGCGCGCGGAGCTTTCCCAGGCACTCGATCAACTCTCCGCTTTTCAAGGAATCACTCAGCGTAGTCTTGATCATGAAGAAGCAGTTAAAGCATTATTAGAAAAACGTCCCGCTAAGTTTGTTGGCAAATGAAGACCCTTATATTTTTAATGATTTTAATTTGCAGTAGTTGCTCTCGCATAGAGTACGCTGCTAATGACGGCATTCCCATAACATGGGGAGCCCGCGCTTCCCACGACACTTTTGCCCGAGTTGGCGGAGTAGTCCCTCTTTATCTTTGGGGCGCCGTTGAATCCCCGATTCCTGTCTCATTGAGCGCTGCTTTTGCAAAAGAAGGGGCCCTTAGTGTTTCAAAACTCGTCGTGGGAGAAGAGACAAGTTTTGATGTTTGGCTACCAAGGTTATTAAGCTTTGGTATGTATTGGCCTGTGAAATGGCAAGCTGAAGGCTTTATTCAAAAAGCAAAGTTCGAAAGGGAGCAATGATGAAAGTATTGATCCTGTTGCTTTTGATAAGCTCATGCTCCACAGGCTTAAGAGTGAAGTCTGGAACGTGTTCGGGTATTGTTGAGCTAAAAAAGAAAACTGAAACGGCTCACGGTAGTGGAAGCTTTATCTATCGTAAATTTGGCTTTGGGAAACAGTATGTTGATCTCGATGAACTACTCGCCGAGGCTAAAGCACCTGAGTGCAAAAGAATTAGAAAAGTAAGTTTGGCGATTGAAAGCGATTTTTTTGATCAAGTCGTATCGAGCTTGCCGCTGATATCACAGTGGACAATCTCAATGAAGTGGGACGAAATTAGATCAAGTGATTCTAAATAACGTCTAGTTTTTTAATCGAGTTGTTAAAATTCTGCATATGGGGGCTCGGTTCAACCAGCTTTTTAGCCGACTCTCTTTGAACCTCTTCCATTTTCTTCACGACACGCTCAGTCTGCTTGGCCTGTGAGCCTTCAGAGTTGATCATGCGCAGATTGAATTTAGCATACTCGCCGATTCTTTCTATTTTCATAACTCTTTATCGGAAGATAAAGCCGACCTCTTTAGTCTTTTATCGTGCACTAAGGGTTTGAAATTACTCGTCTAGTGAGTCTCTCAGACTAGAGAAAAAGCCTTTCTTTTAAGCATCGGCCTCTTCAACACTGAGATGGCCAAATGAAGTCACATCTTTATGAATGAAGAGGTCCTTATCCATCAGGGTGAAAACGAAGCGAGAAGGATTTCTAGGGGTCTTCTTGCCAAATAGCTGGCGCTCCTTACAGTAGGTCATTACAAGCTTGTCTTGTGCTCGAGTTATCCCAACATAGCAAAGTCGCCTTTCCTCTCCGATATCTTCGCCTTCTTTAACAGTCTTTTTATGAGGAAGAGTTTCTTCTTCCATTCCTATCAAATAGACCTGTCTGAACTCAAGTCCCTTTGAGGAGTGAAGAGTCATGAGAGTTACTTCATTCTTTCTAACATCATCATCTTCTTCGTCTTCTTCATCGCGCTTATCCTGTGAGTCTTGAAGCAGCACCTTCTCTACAAAATCCTCAAGGGATGCTTTAGGACCTTTATACTTTAAGAAGCGCTCAGCAGAGTCAATAAAGAACATAATATCATTGCGTCGACGCTCGGCCTGTTTGGCATTGTCGTAGGACTTGTCGATATAACTAAAGAAGTCGATGCGTTCAACTAAAAGACCGATCGCCTCAGGCAGTGGTCTTTCAGCAAAAATCGTTCTGGACCAGTCAATCAAACTTGTGAACTCATTAATGCTATTGAACTTACCTGATGCAAGATTCGCGTGTTGTCTCATGGTTTCAAACAAATCAAGCTTTGTTTCCTGAGACTTTTCTAAAAACTTATTTAATGTTGCCGTACCTATTCCTCGTGCTGGAACATTAAGAATTCTTCTGGTGGCCATTTGATCGGCAGGGTTATGAATGACTGAGAGGTAGGCCAATAGATCTTTAACTTCTTTTCGTTCGTAAAGTTTTTGCCCGCCTACAATGGTGTAGGGGATTTGCGACATGCGAAGTTCGTCTTCAAGTGGTGGTACTTGAGTATTACTCCTGTACAAAATAGCAATGTCACCTAAGTGACCACCATCGGACTGATGTTTTAAGATATCTTCAACCACGGCCTGAGCTTCATGGTCGGTGTCACCAGTTAGCCATAGCTCAGGAAGGTTAGAGCTCTGCTTTTTACTCCATAGGGTCTTTTCTCTACGATTCTTATTCTCTTTGATCACGTGGTTGGCAAGCGAGAGAACTGGCATCACCGAACGGTAATTTTCTTCCAGTTTAACGACTTTTGCCCCGGGGAAATTTTTCTCAAACCCCAAGATATTACTTACGTCAGCTCCTCTAAAAGCGTAAATCGATTGATCGTCATCTCCAACTACGCATAGATTATTATGAGCTAAAGTTAGTCCTAACGTAAGTTGGAACTGAAGCGTGTTAGTATCTTGGTACTCATCGATCATTATGTACTGGAACTTCTCACTCCAAGTTCTGGCCACGTCTGGAAACTCTTTAAAAAGCTTTACGACTAAGAAAAGGATATCGTCAAAATCAATGGCGTTATAAAAACGAAGTTTGTCTTGATAGAAATGATAAACGTATTCAGTCGCAATATCGTAAGGATCATCACCATTGAAATGCCTTGTATTGGCAAAGTCCTCGGCCGAAATGCCCCTATTCTTAAGATAGCCAATTTTAGATAGTACAATTTTTCGATCAAAATTTTTATCGGCTTTATAAAGCTTTAAGGCCTCACGTACAATCGACATCTGATCTGTAGTGTCATAGATCGAAAAGTTGCGATGATAACCAAGCTTAGTAATCTCACTTTTTAAAATTTTTACACCCAGAGAGTGAAAAGTTGAGAGTGTGACTCCCTTACTTTTTCTCCTGCCAAGTAAAGAGTGAACCCGCTCTCTCATTTCTTTTGCAGCTTTATTGGTGAAGCTTACGCCTAGGATTTGGCTTGGGGGAATCTCCAGGTTATCGACCATATGTGCGATGCGATAGGTAAGCGTTCTCGTTTTTCCTGAGCCGGCGCCAGCGAGAATAAGCACCGGTCCTTCGACCGTTTCTGCTGCTTGGCGTTGCTGTGGGTTAAGACCTGAAAGAGAAATCATTGCATGAAAGTAGCATGGACAGACACAGCTTGGTAATATGCTTTAAAAATTCGTTCTATCTGCTAGGAGGCCCTGTGGGATTGCGCAAAAGACCTACAAAGAAAGTAAACAAAAAAGTTGCTAAGAAAGTGACTAAAAAAGCAACCAAGAAAGCCGCCAAAAAAGCCCCTAAAAAGGCGCCGAAGAAAACGGCTAAAACAACTAAAAAGAAAGCGAAGAAAGTTGTAGCTCTTCCCGGTCTTGGAAATGAAGTCCACCTTTTCAATTCACTGCTCGAACTCATTCGCGTGACTTCAGCAGAAATGCCTGATGATATTCAAAAAGTAATCCTTGAAGCGTTGGCAAGAGAAGAGAAAAATACCACCGCCGAATACGCCATGAATATAATTAAGGCGAATATTGAACTAGCAAAAAAGAAGTCTCAACCTATTTGCCAAGATACTGGTACTGTACTTTTCTATGTCAATCACCCTAAAGAACTCGATCAAATTAAGTTCACTAAGACGCTTCATAAAGCAGTTTTAGCTGCGACTAAGAAAGGTTATCTAAGACAAAATTCTGTTGATTCATTAACAGGTGAAAACCCTGGGACAAATATCGGCCCAGGACATCCGGCCATTCATTTTCATCAGCACAACAAATCCCACCTTGAAGTAAGCTTGATGCTCAAAGGTGGAGGTTGCGAAAATGTTGGTGCACAATACTCACTGCCGCACAATGAACTTGGCGCCGGACGTGATCTTGCAGGAGTTCGAAAGGTCATTCTTGATGCTATCCAAAAGGCACAGGGTAAAGGTTGTGGGCCGGGAGTTCTAGGGGTCACCATTGGTGGAGACCGTGGAGCTGGTTATATTCACTCTAAGGAACTCTTACTGCGTCGACTAGATGACACTAATGAAAATAAAGAATTGGCCGTACTTGAAAAAGATATTGTTGAAACTGCCAATAAACTTGGAATTGGCCCCATGGGATTCGGTGGCAAGACAACTCTTCTCGGTTGTAAAATCGGTGCGCTCAATCGTTTGCCAGCTTCATTTTTTGTATCGATCTCTTATATGTGTTGGGCCTATCGTCGCCAGGGTGTGAAACTTAAAAATGATCAAAGCATTCAGAAATGGCTTTATTAATTAAGGATTATCTATGAAGCGTTTACAGTATCCATTTTCACAAGAAGAAATCAGAAAACTAAAAGTCGGCGATATGGTGTTGATCAGCGGCAAAATCTACACAGGTAGAGATGCTGTTCATAAAAGATTGCACGAAGGTGTTAAGCCACCTGTCGATTTGAAAAACCAAATTATTTATCACTGTGGTCCAGTTGTTCTTCAAGATAAGAAAACAAAGAAATATGAAGTTACAGCGGCAGGACCTACAACTTCAATTCGCGAAGAACCCTACCAATGGGAAGTCATGCGTGATTACGGCATTGTCGGTGTTATTGGAAAGGGCGGTATGGGTCCAAAAACACTTGATGGCTGTAAACAGTATGGCTGTGTTTACTTTCACGCTATCGGTGGAGCTGCTCAAGTTTTGGCCGAAAAAATTAAGTCGGTTGAAAGTGTAAACTGGTTAGACCTCGGTTCACCCGAGGCTATCTGGGAGTTGATGGTTGAGGATTTCCCGGTTGTTGTCACGATGGATTCACATGGTGGAAGTCTTCACGCTGATGTGGATTCTTCCAGTAAAACGCTCTTAAAAGACTTTATGTAAGGTGTAAAAAGTGAACGATATCCTCTGGAATGCAAGCCCGTCACGTATTGAAAAATCGAGTATCTATGATTTTATGCGTGTTTTACCGGTAAAAAACTATCCACAATTGCATCAGTGGTCAGTCGATCATCCAGAGGATTTTTGGCTGAAGGTCATGACTTATTTTGATGTCATTCGAGAAGGTGATGATGCACCAGCGTGCACCGATCTTAGTTTTGAATCATATGGTTGGTTTCCAAACGTTAGACTTAACTTTGCTGAGAATCTATTGCGTCATGCTCACACTGATCAAAGTGGAAAAATTGCACTGAACTCAATCCATGAAACGCAAGAAAAACGCAGAATAAGTTATCGCGATTTAAAACAGCAAACGAGCAAAGTCGTGAAGGTTTTGAAGGACTCAGGATTCAAGCAAGGTGATGTATTAGGTGCATGGATGCCTAACGTACCAGAAACTGTTATTGCAATGCTTGCCTCAACTTCGCTTGGAGGGGTTTTTACCTCTACCTCTTGTGACTTTGGAGTTGAAGGAGTTATCGATCGCTTTGGTCAATCAAAACCAAAAGTTTTAGTGGCAGCCGCTAGCTATAGCTATAACGGAAAAAAAATTGATTTGTTGCCGAAAATTACTGAATTGGCTAAGCGACTGGAAAGTGTCGAGAAAATTATCATTGTAGATATTCTTGGTGGTGGTGAGGATTTAACAGTTGTTGATCGAAGTATCACCTGGAAAGGGATCATGGAGAACGTCTCTGAACAAGAGATTGACTTTGTAAAGGTTCCCTTTGGGGCTCCTCTTTATATTATGTATTCTTCAGGTACGACGGGTAAGCCAAAGTGTATTGTACACGGGGTAGGCGGAACTTTGTTGCAACACCTTAAAGAGCTTTCACTTCACTGTGATCTAAACGAACGTAAAAATATCATGTTCTTTACCACATGTGGTTGGATGATGTGGAATTGGCTAGTCTCAGCGCTTGCGCTTGGTAGTGAGGTCACGCTCTATGAAGGCTCTCCTGGTTATCCATCTCTAGGTGAGTTTACTCAGTTGATTAATAAAGAAAAAATTCATATTTTTGGAACTTCTCCTAAGTTTTTGAAGGCACTTGAAGATACTGAGGAAGGACCAAGTTCAAGTTTTGATTGCTTGGAAACTGTTCTGTCTACTGGGGCACCACTCATGCCAGAACAGTTTGACTTTGTTTATAAGTATTTTGGGCACGATCTACACCTTGCCAGTATCTCTGGTGGAACCGATATTCTTGGCTGCTTCATGCTCGGAAATCCGCTTGTTCCGGTCAGGCGAGGCGAGATTCAAGCTGCCGGTTTAGGAATGGCGATTTCTAGCTTCGGTCCTGACGGTAAGGATTTACCTAAAGGACAGGAAGGCGAACTGGTTTGTACGAAGAGTTTTCCATCAAGACCGATTAGTTTTTTGAATGATGCTAATAACGAAAAGTTTAAAGAGGCCTACTTTAATCACTTCCCAGGAGTATGGCACCACGGCGACTTCATACATATTACTGAAGAGGGAGGTGTTGTCGTGCATGGTCGCAGTGATGCAACTCTTAATCCTGGAGGGGTTCGAATTGGCACGGCTGAAATTTATAGACAAACAGAAAGCCTTGAGTGGATTGAGGATGCCCTTTGTGTCGGGCGAACACATGACG
>PBCC01000072.1 GCA_002716825.1 Halobacteriovorax sp.
GAAATTGATCGTGCTGCTACAGCATATGAGCAGAATCAGTACGCCAGAAATCGTTCTTCCGCCTATCCTACGCTTGAGGATCAACAGGACATGCAGTATTGGGATAGTGTCAACGGAACATCGACCTGGGTAGATGCGATTGCGGCGGTTAAAGTCGCTCACCCTAAAGCGGAGTAAACGATGACAAGCACTGTAAAAGCGGATGTTGTAACAGCGCAGACTACAAATGGCGATGTCACAGTACAGGGCAACGGGACTGGTGAGGTTAACCTAGGCACTCTTAAAAACTCTATCTGGACTACAGGAACAGAAGCCGATATGAGTTCCGGTTCATCCACTACGTTTAGCAGTATTCCTTCTGGCGTGAAGCAAATAATTATTATGTTTAATGAAACCTCTAACACCACGGGCAACAGAATTTTGGTGACTATTGGCGATAGCGGCGGTCTTGAAACATCTGGCTATGTTTCGACTTCAATGGAATCTCTAAGCGCGGGAGCAGTTACAGCCTTTGCTTCGACCAGCGATTTTATAATGGCACTACAAAGTACTCCCGCGATTTCAGGCACGATGGTTCTTACATTAGAAGATCCTGCTAACTTCACCTGGGTGGCCTCTCATTCCATGAAGTTCACCACGACTCGAACAATGCACGGCGGTGGTAGTAAGTCTCTTTCAGCGGAATTAACTCAGCTACGCATAGCTAGCCCGACAGATTTTGACGGCGGGTCTATCAACATTATGTATATGTAGGAGCACCCGATGAAACAATTTATTGCAATCGTGGCCTCCGAAGGCGGCGAGGTCACTAAGTATCAGGATTTTGATACAGAGACAGAAGCGAATAATCACGTTAGAAATTTCGGTGGATTTGTCGCACCCAATCCTGGCAATAATACAAAATGTTGGATCATTGACGATGCCGCTAAAACTTTAACTTTAAATGAAGAAATGCAGACAGAAATTGAACGCTCTAATACAGAGTACGATCAGCAAGAATACGCACGAAATCGCGCTGCTGCTTACCAAGCTGAATCAGACCCACTTTTCTTTGAAGAACAGGCCGGTGAGGTTGCTGCTGGAACGCATGCCGAGAAACGTGCCGAGATTAAAACGAGGTTTCCAAAATGAGTACGCTTGAAGCTGATGCGATCACCCCCTCCACGGGAACCAATACCGACTTGGATTTGTCAGGCAAGGGTACAGGCGTTCCTGATATCGCTGCTGGTTTCAAGGTAGGCGGGACTGCTGGTGTTCCCGTTAATAACCTTCGCACAGGAACCGATGGCGAGCTAATCACTTGGGATGCTAGTGGTAACCCAGCGACAGTGGCTGTAGGCACTGCGACCCATGTGCTTACAAGTAATGGCGCGGGAGCCGCACCGACGTTTCAGGCGGCTGGAGGAGCGGCTGGTAGTGTCTACTTTTCTGCTGAAATTGGGAGCGGATCTCAAACATTTACTCGGAATGTTTTTAGTACGGTTACTGGTTGGACGGAACTAGAGGATTCAGGCACTAATTTTAATCCAACTACGGGTGTTTTTACTGCCCCCTCTGCTGGAATTTATTTCTTTAGTGGATCAGGAGGAGGAGATTATTCAGGAGTTGGAAGTGATGGTGAATTGCTTGGTATAAAATTCTGCGACAATACATTTGGAGGTGGGAGCACTGGTAGCTACCCGTCAGGAACTTTCGGGCAGTGGTGGTATTGGACAGGCACCTATAACGTATATACAGGCATGGCTCATGCTTCCATTCTTGTTGAGATGACTAGTTCAGGAACAATGGACATGCGTATGCGTATAGATGACGATAACTCGACTGGGTTATCCGCTTTTGAAAGCGGCACATTCAATGGATTTAAAGTAGCATAGGAACAGTCATGCCTGATTTTAATTTTTCATTAAAGATCGAACAGTATGTTGGGCGGAAAGTTGATTTTGATGATGAGTGTTCACTCTGGCAAAAACCAGATGGCTCGATCGCTATCGCGACTTGGAATATTGACAGTCATCCTGAACCTACGATTGAGCAGCTTGCTGCCTACGAAGATGCGGCCGTTGCCCAAGTTGAAAGAAATATTGTTCTCGCTACCCGCAAAGCAGCCTATCCGCCGATCGGTGATCAACTCGACATGCAATATTGGGATGCAAAGAACGGAACGACAATCTGGGAAGATTTGATTGATACCATTAAATCGGAGAATCCAATATGAGCACGCTCAAAGTTGACGCGATTGCGGCGGTGAAGGCCGCTAATCCTAAGGACTGAAATGGCTTATACACGCAGGAAGAAAAAGAAGCCTCGGTCCACGGCTACTAAAAGAAAGCCGAAAAACCGTAGCAAAAAAATGGGTAAAGGGCGCTATTAAGCGCCCCGCTGCTTTCGATGTCTTCTGATAATACATCTTTAATTGAAGCTCAAAATTTGCCGGCTCATGTAGCTGCTTGTAGTGAAAGATATACGACCTTATGGAAAGCAATAGAAAGGACGAACAAACAAGTACGAAAATTATGGTGGCTTGGTATCGCCATCTTGGTTGGAGCTTTCGGAGGAGGATGGCAAGGCATATTAAACACTTTACAAACCATAACTTAGGAGAAGATCGTGGCGAAAATAATGGCAAGAATGAGCGAACCATCGACGTATGCAGGTGCAGCGGCGATGTTAGCAAGCCTCGGAGTAATGGGGTTCGACGAAGGACAATGGACAATGATGTTCGGCGCCGCTGCTGCGGTCGCAGCCGCAATCGCAATGGTACTGAAAGAAAAAGGCGAAGCTAAATGAGTTGGGTGATCCTGCTTAAAACTGTTTTAAAGCTAGGATCACTGTTAGCTAGGATTGTTCAACAGAAACAATTAATGGATGCGGGAGAAGCAAAAGCATTAAGTAGAGGATTACAGGATGCAACGGACAAAATGGATAAGGCTAATAAAGCCTTACGCGATCTTAGGGGCAATAAGCGTCTTCGTCTCAAGCTGCGGAGGAAGTTCCGCGCTTCCAAAGATTGATTATATTCCGTGCAGTGTGCTTCCTGGTCCTTTCCTCTACGAAGAAACGGTCGATGACCATTTCCCAGTGCGGATGAGCGAAAGAACCCTTCAATGGGGTGATGAGTATAACGCTGTCTGGGAGGTAATGTGTGGCACAACGACCACTGGATGATGATGTCCTAGCGGAGGCGCTCGCCGCCTCCGGAAGATATGATACTATCATTGAAGCTGCGGATGCCCTTGGTATGCCGCGGTCTACCTTTACGCATCGACTCGATCTTGCCAAAAAAAGAACTGCTGAACTAGAAGCAGAGGGCAGAGAAAGCGTCAGCTTTCCGACATTTCCCGCAGATGATGTGAATACTGAGGAAATTATTGGGCATCTCGAGCGTAGATTTGAGAAAAAGCTTGAGCATGAGAAGGCAAAGCATTGGTTTCCCATCACTTTTCCCTCTGACAAGCCTATCGGTATAGCAGTAGTAGGTGACCCTCACCTCGGAACACACTGTAACTTCCCTCTCCTACGTCGTGATGTAGAGCTTATGGCGACCACTGAGGGGGTATTGGCAGTAAATATAGGGGATAGTACCGATAACTGGTCAAACCGCCTCCTGGGCCTCTGGGCGGAGACAGACATCTCTCGTGATACGGAAAGAAAGCTTGCCCGGTGGTTCCTTCAGGAAGCTGGAATCAAGTGGGGTCTATGGCTGATGGGCAATCACGATATGATGAATACTGAGTTTTCTACCTATCTCGAGACTTTAAACGCCAAGAAGATCCCAATGCTGGACTGGAGAGCCCGCGTCAACCTTGTATTTCCGTCTGGTGAATTGCGCCTTGATGCTGCTCACAATCATAAAGGTACCAGTATCTATAACCGACTGCATGGACAAAAGCGAGCAGCCTTATGGGACGAAAACGCGGATATATACGTTGCGGGACACCACCACACCTGGGCGATAACCACAGAGGAATTGGATGATGGCAGGGTGGTCACAATGGCCCGTGTTCGCGGATACAAATGGCTGGACAGTTTTGCGACAACGCATGGGTTTGCCAATCAGAAATATGGAGCGACTGTTCTGTTTGTCATCTGCCCTGCTGAAGCCAATCCTGTCTCCCGGGTTATGGCGTTTGCCGATCTTAAAAAAGGATCGGAGTACTTGACATGGATAAGAGGCTTATACGAATCGAATGGGTAGATGCTGTCTCCCATGACAATCCGTATTGGTTTGCTTCAGATGAAGAGCCTCTAACTCCCAGCAAATGCTACAGCGTTGGTTGGATAGTCAATGAAACAGAAGACAGCATTCAGATCGCCGCACACTTCTCCGAAGATGGAGAAGCTATGTGCGGTGATATCTGTATTCCTAGAGGATGTATCACGGAGATTATCGAATGGAACTGATTCAGTCCTACTGGGAAATCTTAGCAGCTTTGTTTCTCGGTATTGTTACAGCTGTAAAATTAAAGCAGGAAACGCAGGAGCTGCGAAAGGATGTCGATGATATAAATCGAAGAGATACTTATACAGAGGTTGTCAAGCTGCGAGCAGAGATGGATACAGTCACTAAGAATATTGCTTCCTTATGGGATCAGACGAATCGTCTTAGTGATCGGAAATGACATTCTCTTTCTTCTTTGGTGTGACATAATTCGAAAGTTCTGATCCAGTTTGTATCTCCTGTAAGATACCACATACAGAACCTATAATGACCTTAGCCTCTGTATAGAAGTCGGCATACATTTCGTCTGCAACAAGTTTGTCCATCCATACCTGACATATAAGAATGCCATTGCCGGCACGTTCACAGATTTGTTCTCTACTCAACGATTCTTTAGACATCAGAACTTCTCCCCGTTTCCTTCTTCAAGAACCATTGCAGCAGCAGAGCCTGTATTCGATAGCTCATGTGTTACTGCTTTTTGTTCCTTGTCATAAGGACAACCTATAACTAAACATGGTAATGCTTCAGCTGTAGGCTGTCCCTCGACAAGATTAATCCAACAAACAGTACAACTAGACTTACCTTTACGGTATCGTTTGATGGAGTTTGAAATGACATCCTCCTTTTAAAAAGGAATTGCGTCATCAAAGTCAGGAGCACTTGGAGTAGAAGGAGTGGCGGCGGAATCCTCCGCCTTGCTGGATAACAATTCCAGAGTGGAGACATAACCAGACATAACTACTTCTGTAGTATATCTTTCCTGTTGATCCTTATCAGTCCACTTCCGAGTTTGCACCTGGCCTTCCACGAGAACGTGAGAGCCTTTACGAACGTATCTTTCGATAACGCCGATCAAGCCATCAGAGAAACAGACGCAGCGATGCCACTCTGTTTTCTCTTTACGCTCACCGGTCTTTTTATCTTTCCACTTATCTGTGGTCGCTACAGAAAAGTTGGCTACTTTCCCACCGGATTTAGTTTCACGAATTTCAGGATCACGACCCACATAACCAGTGATGGTAAGTCTGTTCATTTCGTTGCTACCTTTTCTTGTGATTTGATTTCCGCTTTGCGACTTTTAAAGAGTCCTTCCATATCGTCACGGAATGTTTGTCCGCATTCTTTTCTTACAAAAGAACTTGCACGCCAGATCTCCTCGAGTGCGTCAACATCAGTCGCACTCTTTACTTTTTCTTTATATTCTTTGAGGAGTATCTGAAACTTGAGAGCTGACTCTACCTTTCTCTCTTCAATCTTTTCCTGCTTAATGGTCGCAATATACTTATTGTCATCCCATAAACCAAGATAGATATCAGCCGAAAAACCAAAGTAACTCAAGGACTTACCAAGGGCATCAGTCATCGCTTTCTTTGGAGCTTCATCATCAAAGACAATACCTCGACGGTCTTTCTTTAACAGAAGTGCAGAACCATACTGCTTGATACCGTCATGCACTTCATCTTTTTCATCACGCCACCAAACAGATAGCATGACAACAAACAACATCGAACGAGTTCCCTTGTCATCTAGTTGTTCGCCGTTAATAGTTTCTGCTGAATGAACAGTAGTACCCCAGCCTTGCCCCACCGGCCCCCAAAGTTCAGTTGCACGACGACAGTTGTACATCGTCTGAACTGTTGTGAACTTGCCACCAAATTGTGTTAGTGGTTTTGTAAAATCAGGATCAGTCTTTTGCACACTATCCCAAATACGCATAGTGTTTTGATCAACACCATTTGATTTCTTAGTTGCCATCCTTCACCTCTATACTCTTGCGGTTAGCACGATTGATAGAAATAGTAATTAACTTCCCATCAATAAGTTTTGCATCACCAGGAACAAGTCCCTTCAGCTTTTTTTCTGCTGCCCAATGAGAAGCAGCACTGTTGTATGTATCAACGTACTCTCTTTCTAGTTCAGCAAACTCCGGATACCAATTGGTGTCCTTCATCTCTTGGACATTGTACGTACGTTTCTCAGCATGAAGAACAGGAACTACTTTGGGATCTGTGTCCCAATCAGCTAATGGTTCTTTATTCTGAATTGCATCATACATCTGCTGCAAGCGATTCAGCATTACCGCTGCATCTTCTATATGATGATCAAGCGCAATGTTGTGTATCTGCCACTCACGATTGCCATAGAACACACTGACTTCACAGGTGCGTACTTCAGCAATCATCATGTAGAGCAAGCACTGCCATAAGTTACGTTTAACAACAGCTTCCGGTGGATTCCATTTTGACAAAGCACCAGTATGCTTTGCTTCAAAAATAGAAACAGGTTTGTTATCATGTAGGATGACACCATCGAAGTGTCCCACAATCCAGGGATATTCTGGATGACGTACACCAACCTGCCCTTGCCTTATATCGACCAGTCGGTCTTGAGGAAAGATTTCTGTGTCTTCATACATTGGAAGATGTCTAACAGCACCTTCATAATCGTTAATATTACGAACAAGTTTGACACCTGCAGCTAGGTTGGCATTCTCCTTGTACCAACGACAGTTCAGTTCTTCGGTAACAATACCAATTTGTACTGGGAGAACTCTGCTTAGATCTTCGCGTTCTGCATGACCTATCTTTTCTTCGAAGACAGTCATAGCATCGTTGTTCATGATGCGATTCGCATCTGAACCACCTAACATAATTTCATTCATAATGCCTCCTTCAAAGCATATTAATGGAAATGTTTTGGATCAGCGATATGAGGTGTAGCATGAGTAGGAATTTTGGATGCTCCTACTGTTACTCCTCTTCCCTTTAACTCTTTTCGCACTGCATGTTTGAAAAGTGATAGCGCAGCTATTTTATCGGATGCTCGGGAAACCCAGTCTGAGGGGACCGGTCTGGTTTTAGGCAATTCCTTGCAGACTTTCGTAGTGAGTTCTTTGATGTAACACTGCGGAATATCCTGTAACAGTTCATAAAAGACCTGGAGAGCAGCCTGACTAGGAGCCCTAGCTCCCATAACTTCAAAGACAGTCCGGACACTCTCCACAATTTCATCGGTAGTAACCTTCTTGTCTAACAGTGCATCAATCTTGGGGAGGATTTGTAACAAATTATCAGTGCTAACACTATTCACTTGTCTCAGACTCACACTCCCCCGATCGTAATGCTTTGGCAGCATCAAGGTACGGATCGATTCTGGGATCATCATTCCCTTCCTTCCTATTGGGATCTCGACGATCTGTCTGAGCTCGTGCACACCAGCTTTTCCAGGCTTCACGCCAATTGGTTCGAAGTTTATCCCTATAGTAATCACGAAACAACAGGACTTGCTGTTCGATATTGACAGTAGGAAATGCCTGATTTGCAAACTTTATTTGCTCTTCATCAGGACAGTTTGGAGGTAACGGAGTATCGCCGCTGCGCCCGTGTGCGTCAGCAGGGCTTAATGCTTCTGGGTCAGTACTAGCTTTCGTAAGTAGAGGATCTATCACGATTTTACATTCCTCACCTGTTAGAGATAAGGAAACACGGGCGTTATAAGTATAAGGATTAACGCTTAATTTTACGGGATCGACGTTTTTTAAATCCCAAATGAAAATCATTGCCCACCAACCTTACTATTCGTAATGGTTTGTTATAAAGAGCTTCAAAAAGCTTCTTTTTCAGACGGAAAACAGTTGTTACATGTCCCTTGAAATCTTCAACAATTTCAACTCCATCCTCGATGTAGACAAAATCTGCTACATAAGCAGTGATAAGATCATCTCCTATTTTTAATGGATAGGCGACTTGTCGTCGTAAATTTTTGATCAGACCTTTCTTGGCAGATCTTTTGAGATGAATCCATCGTTTCGATTCGCCTTTACTATCAAAGACGATTCCATCCACTTCAGTGCGTATCGCCTTGTATTTGCTCATTTTTCTTGTACCACTATTTCTAGGCCAAGAGCATCTGCAAAGCACCAGAACATAAACATTGAAGGAGTCCTGGTACCACACTCACATTTTGCGACATAACCGTCAGCACAGCCTACAATACGATCAAGCTCTGCTTGAGGAATACCAAGCTTCCGGCGGCGGCGCGCCACCATCTTCAACAGATCCTTGTATCCGGCTTCCGTATGTACTGATCTACTCAAATCTCACCCAACTACTGAATATACTTAGATATATTTAAGTATGCCTAGCAGTTGAGCAAGGTTGAGTAAATACAGGAACTACGCAGGTATGTGATCGTCGAGTTCTTCCTCGACTGTCCCTCTCTTCGTCTTAAATTCGAATTGAGGAGGACACCAAGTGAGTTTTTTGCTCGTGTGAGCAAATGCTGCGCGAATTATACCAATCAACTCTTTCTTGGTCTTGTAGGTACCTGACAGCTTGAACTCATCATAAAGCTTTTTAAGCTCTAATGTAGTCATAAGCTTTAGGATCTGTTCCGTAGGAATGAAATGCTTCGCTAAACGAATTTTATAATGTTTAGCCAGTACGTCTATAGCACTAAAGAACGAACCGTCATCAAATATTGAACCCACTACCTTGTGCATAAACATCTCAGGTAGTTTTGGATCTTTGATTACTTTCAGAAAGTCTGAGTTTTGATGAAACATAGGGATTGTAACACCTGCAGTTTTACTCTGAAAATAACGATCCTTGATCTTTTCTTTCCATGCGTGTGGTTCACGACCCATGTTAATGCCTGCAAGATCGCAAACTATCGCAGCCATAACAGCACGATAGCCTTTGTCCTTGAGCATATAATGACGTACAAGATCAGTACGATGAGCGGCGAATGCGCTAACAGCAGTAGGGCCGAAAGTAAATGCTTCCGTACTTCCGTTGCTGTTAAGATCCTTAGCCTTTGTCTTCGGGCTCCTCAAAGTAGCAGGAAATACCCATCGAACTCTTGCTAGATCTTCGGCTATACAAACAATACCTATTTCAATATTAGGATTGTCTGCACGATATTTCCTGAATGCTTTTGTTCTGAGAAAACGTAGGGCATGAGCAGGGTTCATCGGAGATTCGTGATGTACACTATCAACTCTGTCTGTCCGGTATGTATTCCAGAACTTGTCTTGACTCGAGATGATATGGCAGAAATCACACTTGGGATGATCTGCAAGCTTTGCTCTCCATCCCTCCAGGGCTACTTCCTGTAAAGTGCGAGCTTGCTCTTGATCGTTAAAGACCAGGAGATCTGGTTCATTACTAAACAGATCTGAAGTAGATTCACCTTCATAGGAATCTAATTCGAACACAACATTTTTACTGTTCAGTTGTGTCTTGTCTTGAACAGCACGCAGTACCATCCAAGCACCACGATCCCAATCCATTGTTTTGTCTCGGGCAATTTCAAGCTGCTGCTGATGGCTCAATTTAGTTAAGCTTTCAGCCACGTTGAATGATACTTTCCAGCGTATCAGCTTTTCTTTGATGACAGTATGCAACGCTGTTAAAGCACGACGTTGCCGTACAAAAGTGACAGTCTTTCCGAATACTCCAGCAATGTAGCCATCTGAATGACCGGATAATCCAGCAAATGCTTCGGCATACTCAAAGTCATTCAAATTTTTTCTGGAATTGTTCTCGATTAATGAAATCAGATCTGCATCTTCATCGCCCATTAAACGACAGGGCACTGATTGAAGTTCAGCTTTCTTTGCAGCAGCATAACGTCTATGTCCTGCAACGATTTCATATCCCTTACCGTTCTGTTTAACGGTTATAGGATTGATAATACCGACTTCCCTAATTGAGTTAATCAGGGCTTGGTCAAGATTTAATTTCTTCCGAACATTCTTGCCCGGAAACACTTCTTCCACGGCAACAACAATATCTTGAAACATAAGCCTTCCTTTAAATGATTCAGATTACGAGCCTTACTGAATCGGAATGGTAGGTGCTTTGAAAGCATAGGAAGCACATCAGCGTGGGGGAGGAGCTCAAGCCACCCAAACGCAATATATCTCGCACCATATTAAAAAGGTGGAAGCATCTCGACCATGCTTCCATTAATGAAGGAGCGTAATTATCAGCAACATCTGAGAAGGAGCAAACACATGTCACTGGGAAGTCGAGTCCTTCTAGCCAACGCAGGGAGGTCCACGTTGGCTATGCAGCCTCTTCCTTCTCCGCAGCAAGAGCAACTTTTTCTTCCAGTTCTTTTGCTGTCAGATAAACATCTGTTCTTTCAGAGATCTCATTCTCTGTAATCTCACTGATTACATAGAATGAAGGAGTGCGTCTTACTTCAATGATCTGTTGTTCGATCGGATCATTGTACTCATAATCACCGTAACGCTTTTCATCATAACATTTCAGCGAAGCGGCTTCCTCCAGACTGGAAACAGTAATGAACTGTGTTCCGCTGGGTAGTCTAATTAACAATCTACCAGACATCTTAATTGCCTCCTTGACTCGAATTAGAGTCAAATTGTTTTGTAAGAACCCAAGCAGTTACACCAACTGCCACTAATATAATAAATGGTGTTGCAATAACTGCCATTATTGCTGTTACAGGCCAAGCGATTGCGACTATAAGACAGATGCCTGCTGTAGTCATCAGGGCTTTCCGTACTTTCCGCCCAAGCTTTGCCTTAAAATCTTGAATGCTTTCCTTCTGCATCGTGATCTCCCACATCAGGGCTTCCGCCGGTGTGAAGAATAACGTCGTCGCCTCTCATACCTGTTAAGGCATGAGATGACGACGACAGCAATCCACTTAGCTGCGATTAACAGCCATCGAACCCTTGAGGTCAAAACGGTATGTCCTCAGAGCTTCCAGTCGTAGCGGTAACAGTTGCATTTGTTTTTGCTAATGCAACGTCCTCCGCAGTAACAACTGATCCCTCCTCCGGCATTGCGAATGGAGGTTCAGTGGCTCCACGAGGTTCAAGAACGGTGAGAACGGAGTGAGGACCAGACAGGACGATCTCGGTGGAATACTTAGTAATCCCATCCTGCTCATACTGTCGGGTACGGATCTCACCCTGTACCAGAACTTGCTTGCCCTTACAGAGCAGACCGCCCTGGAGAACACGGATTAAACCGGAGTTCCAGATTACAATTCGATGCCAGTCAGTCTTTTCAACTCTGGCACCAGTTTTATCCTTAAACCGGTAGTTGGTAGCAATAGACATGTTTGCCACCAGTTTACGATTGCCGTCTGCATCCGGATCGCCAACTTGCCGGATTTCAGGATTGGCACCAAGCCGTCCAACTAACGTCACGCTGTTATGTGAACCAGTCATTGTACGAAGCCTCCTTAGCTTCAGTTCATTGTTTACGTTAAACAAATACCAAAAGTCCCTACAACTTCCTCATCCTGTGAGCTGCAAAAAGAATAGCGCCTACCAAGATCATTATATCTAATGCGGCAAGAGCCATTCCCAGTTCTAGGGGGAGTGAAGGGGGCATTACACCCCCTCCTTCTTCTCACGCTCTACAGCAGCGAGAGCCTTGAGGAAAAAGCGATCTGCCTTTTCCTGATCTCCACTCGCTTCGAGCTTTGCAGCACGATCGAGCCACTTCTCAGAAACAGGGACATTCTCGTCGGTGTGCATAGTAATCATCACCCTTCTCCACCAATGTTTCGTTATATTTGTTTTAAGTCCCTTCCACATCAGGGCTGCTTCCGGCTGCCCCTCCGAAGAAAAAAAGGGAAGGCACCGGCACCGCCGAGGTACGAGGCGGTGCCGGCACCGTTGTTAGCTATGAGCTAGTAGGCTGCCACAGCTTGACGTTGTTTGACTGGGCTAGTTCTACCCAGTGACGCACTACATGCGACCCTCCAGGGAACAACACAATCCCATGTGGGTTGGCACTTTTCAGCAGATCCCGATTCCGATTGAATCCGGCTGCTTTGTTCCAGGTCATCTCCGGTTGTCCGTTCTGCTTAAAGATCGGCGTCCCATCTGGTTTCTGCGCCTGCTTGCGCTGAAAGTCAGGCTCGATTGCATGAACCTGTACTTTCTTTGCTTCGCACCACGCTCGGACTATGGACTCTGCACCCTTGCGTTGGGTGCCGGTGTAGACAGTCATGGTCGGGAACTTAGCAAGTAATTCGTCCAGCCTGTCCCAGACGAACTGGTGATCCACTTCTTCCGCTGAACCAAAGACGATGTACCGTTTGGTCATCTCTGGGTCTGCGACGCTTGCTTCGTGTCCTGCCAGAATTGAATTGGCGGCTTTAGCAACCGCCACCACCTCTGGGTTTTGCTCCTGTCGACGGGCCTGTGGCGCCCAGCCACCCCCGATGACTCGGGTATAGACGGCCTTCATTCCGTCGAGGATGTTCTCATAGAACGCAATTATCTCGGCTGATTGATTCAGCTTCTCAGAGGCTTTGTGCTCCTCGTCCTGTGATTCCTGCACAGATCGGGATAATTCGCTTTGTACGGGAAGTTCGTTGGTCACTCGTTTGAGTTCTGCAACCGCTAGCGACTGCCGCTCTTCTTCCCTTTGGATTCTCCAGTAGATGACTTGGCACTGAGCGGCCAAGAAATCCTGAACCACAGGCAATTTTCCTGTGGACTGGAGAAGGTCTCCTGCAGCCAGTTCTAGGCCACGAACATAGTATCCCGATGTGGAGTCAGATGTTTCAGCAAACTTGATCTTCGCATCGGCAACATCGTCAGCATACTCGATAATGGTGTTAGTAAACCGACGGATCATCTCGCTGCTGGCCTTGCGATCTATGACTGAGCAGCGGGCCTTGCTCAATGTAGCTATCACTGGCGCTACTTCGTAATTTGCCATTTCAACGATCTTCTCGAGATCAGACTCGTTCGAAGCCATCCATTCGGCTACGTTAGCTTCGGTCTCTGCTTGTTCTGTAGTGTTCATAACGTGCATCCTTCTAAGTAGTGGAATTGTTGGTTCTCAGTCCCTTCAAAATTCAACGAGACCGCAGATCCCAAATGATAGGACTTCCGGTGTTAGCTCTACGTGTCATCGCAATCCGGACCATATGGCCTGTACCACGTCCACCGGGAAACGCGATTAGATAGTCTGGGTTCCAATCCAGCATCTTTTGATTGCGGATAATCCCTGCCTTCTTACCATAAACGTCCCATTCTGCCTGAGCCGCCGCTCTGTGCGTGCGCCTTGATACCGACCAGTCTGCACAAATGGTGTCAACCCCTCGTGCAGCACCGTGGAAAAGGCATTCGATGGTGTATTTGGCATGTACCCAATCTAACGCCTTCCAGATACGGTCTTTGTCAGTGAAATCACGTCCGCCTGTTACTAAAAGGTTCATTTTGCGCTCCTCCATAATGCTATAGAAATTGATGTATCGGATGAATATTTCGCTGGGGTCTCACCAACGCGATAATAATCCTCGGCTCCGGTCTTAAAGAGTTCGTCAAATTCCTGCTGCAAGGTATCGTAAGCAAACATTTGTGTTGCATGGATATCAATATTCTTTACAGCCTCCTCAACGGTAGATAAGCCACACCCACTTGCTATTTCCAATGCTTGTTCAAACGTCATGATTTGAGCTCCTTTACTGGGACTGGTGTGCAGAGGATCGTCCCATCATCCTGAACCGTTTCGATCAAGTCCACAAACCGGACTTGGATAAACTGCGACGGATCTATGACTTCTTCGATGACTTCGATATAGGTCTTAGGCATGTTCGCTCCTTTGTTTGGATTGTCAGGGATTACGGCACAGGTCGTCGTCATTTCTCCTCCTTCTCTCGGTTCGTGAAGCAGTGGGCTGTCATAATCGAGGTTGCGGACTGTCAAGGGGCGCTTGTCCGAAGGATCTAGGGATACGTTTTCGATTTAGTGGTCTAAAATAAGTGCGAGCTTGCTCGCCCACTGTGGGATGCCTTCCCGGCTTGAATCCTTAGTTAGTACCCAGAAATAAAATGCGCGACCGCTTGGGAGCCCAATCTTGTGAGAGACAAGGAAACCGTAGGCATCCCCCACTAAATTAAACGAGGGCCCCTGGACCCCTTGAGAGTTCGTGCCGATTATGACAGGTTGCTGCCTTCACGAGAGAGAGAAGCTCTTAGGAGCCAGCCGCACTGAGCGGGGCGGGGCGAGGACGCAAGGCTTACGTGATTCCCCAACGAGCGTGTTCGAGTTGGTTTTGAATCACTTTGCCTTGCCCGGAGGTTCCGGTTTTGGCCTCCAAATTGTACTTGGGCAATTTGGCTCTTAGGCCAGTCCGGATGTACCGCATATCCCGTTAGCTTATAGGCGGTCAGCTGAGGCTTCATTAAATAAAGCATGAGCGACCCCTTGGGAGCCCACACTGCCGGGCCGACTGTAAGGTTTTACGGGAGACTGGTAGCGAGCTGCATACGAGGCAACTAATTCTTGCTGTCAATTCATATAGAACAAGAGCGAAGCCCTTTTAGAGTGATCAAACGGCGTTACGTTTGTTGACGGCGGATTAGATTGCTTCGTGCGAGCCTCCGGCGGAATACGAATGGTCAAAATATAAGAGGCATGTGTGATGGGCTCTGCACTTGCCCGTCACCCTTTGCTTTGAATCTTTGACGGGATAAACCCGAAGGGGGTTTTTGGTGTGGCAAACGCCACTAGGCCCGTCCGGCTATGAGGACACTGACATTTCGAGTGCTTCGAGAAATGTACAAATCTCGCTGCTCGAGAGATTTATGGTGTTACTAATGTGCCACAGTGGAAAATTCATGCTGCTATTGCAGTCTGTTATAGTGTGGCATATTTACATAATTGACACGTCATTCTCCAGCTTGTACGGGAGGGGGGTAAGGGGGGAGGGCAGAAGGGACAACAATGGCCTATAACAAAGCTATGAGTGAAGCGGCTAGCAAACGAGAAGCTTCCAAAAGAAATGAGGTGGTGGTGAAGCCGCCACCACAATTAGAGGTAGTTGAGAACAAGAAAGCACCCTGGAATAAGGGAAAGACCCATATTTCACGTAAAACGAGAGGTGCTATTACCCACTTGGCTACCAAGGGAGGAACCATCACGGATGCAGCAGCAGCCGTAGGTATGTCCCGGTCTGGACTGAGTAAGGCGATGCAACGTGAGGACGTTCGGGCGCTGTTAGACACAGAAGTAAGCCGTAGGTTAGCTGTCTCCGCAGCCCGTGCAGCTCACACCCTTGACACACTGGTGGCAGAGGCCCGCTCGGAGAGGGTGCAGCTGGAGGCAGCGACGGCCATCCTTGACAGGACAGGCCACGGTGTGGGGAACGAGCTGTTGCAGCTAGGCCAAGCTGTGCAGATCCACATAGACCTTGGCGACTAGTCCCTGCAGCCTTCGAAGAGGGAATCCTACGAAGGGAGGGGAAATAATGTGCCAGAGTTCTCTGGCTGCGTTAGAATGTAGCGTACAGGTCGGGGGGGTTCGAAAACCGCGGCTTTCTACCCGTCTACAGGGGTCACCCCACAAAATATTTGAGAGGTTTCGATGTCTGAAAACAAACCCTTCTCTCTTGCAGATGTACAGCCCGATCCCAGTTATCTGAACACGTTATCTTTTGAGGATCTCCAGCGTCTGCGCGTTGTTGTCAGGAAGAATCACTTCCAACAATTCCAAAAAAATTTATCGGATCGAGACTGTGACAAGATGATAGCCTCCTTCGGTCCTGCCGTTCGGGAAAAGTACATCAAGAAACAGATAGAGGAGAAGCTCAGTAGATGACTGATCTCATTCACCCTACTGAATGGGAGCCTCCATTCCTGGCTCTCAAAGGCAAAGAGAACCTAAGGCATCTTGCTGCCTGCAAAGCCGATGACGACAAAGCCCCTTTCCATCTTCTTCCCTCTGATGCCATCGAGGATGTGGTGTGGGCGTTACAGGAAGGTGCCTCGAAGTACGGAGACTACAATTGGAAGAAAGGCATGTCCTGGTCCCGCTATCTTTCCGCTGCTCTCCGCCATATCTTTGCGTGGATGCGGCGTGAGGATGTTGATCGTGAGAGTGGCATCCCCCACCTTGCTCACGCTGTTTGTTGTCTACTCTTTCTTTTGGAGTATGGTAAGCATGGATTAGGAAAGGATGACCGCAGTGACGACGGCACACCAGATCAAATTCAAACCTGATGGTGAGGTGGTACGCGCTTTTATGCGTGACGATAGTTTTTGCCGTGGCATTCGCGGTCCTGTCGGGAGTTCTAAATCTAGTGCCTGTGTTATAGAGATTCTGCGTCGCGCCTACCAACAGAAACCTGATGCCAATGGTAAGCGGCGTACCCGCGCCATTGTTGTTCGCAATACCAATCCGGAGCTTCGAACCACTACCATCAAGACATGGCTCGACTGGGTACCGGAGGCAGTATTCGGACGCTTCCACTGGCAGCCACCTTTTACTCATCACATCAAGATAGACGATGTTGATCTCGAGGTAATCTTTCTCGCGCTGGATCGCCCCCAGGACGTCAAGAAGCTTCTCTCTCTGGAGAGTACGATGATCTGGGTGAACGAGGCACGCGAGATAGATAAGGCTGTAGTCGATGGTTGCACGATGCGCGTTGGAAGATACCCGTCGATTAAAGATGGTGGACCTACGTGGTATGGCGTAATCATGGACACCAACTCAATGGAACCAGATCATTGGTGGCCTCTGGTAGCAGGGGATGCTCCTATCCCTGATGACATGCCACCCGATGATGTCGCAATGCTGGTAAAGCCGGACAACTGGACGTTCTTCAACCAACCGGAAGCCATGCGTGAAGAACTAAGCGAACAAGGCGCTGTCATTGGATACCGCATGAATCCTGCGGCAGAGAATATAAATTACCTTCCTGAAGACTACTATCAGAATATGGTCCGTGGCAAAACGCGCTCTTGGATCAACCTTTATGTCCGTAACCGCTTGGGTTCCGCACAAGAAGGAAAGATGGTTTACCCTCAATTCCGCGAAGAGATCCATGTTGCCAAGCAGAAAATTCAGCCAATCCCGCATACTCCAATTCATATTGGAATCGACTTTGGATTAACTCCCGCCGCCGTTATCGGCCAGCGCCTCCGTGGCCGCTGGATCGTGCTGCATGAAATCTGCGCGCATGATATGGGTGCAGCCCGATTTGCCGAGCAATTAAAAATCGAGATGCGGCGGATAGCTCCCTCCCATGAATTTTCATTATGGGGAGATCCCGCGGGTGATAGCCGCGCCCAGACAGATGAGAAGACGCCGTTCCAGATCTTCCGTGCTGCCGGCCTTTCTATTCTGCCTGCTCCCGGCAACAATGACTTTGTGTTACGAACGGAAGCTGTCAACGCTACTCTAAATCGAATGGTTGATGGAGAACCCGGCTTTCTGTTATCTCCGCACTGTCTTGTGCTCAAGGCAGGGTTCATCCGTGGGTATGCGTATCCGCGACTCCAAGTTTCAGGTGCTATTCGGTATGGTGATCGGCCCGTTAAAAATCGTTACTCACATCCACACGATGCGTTACAGTACATGCTTCTGGGGGCAGGAGAAGGCTACGCGGTAATTCGCAAGACGACCTCTCAAGCCCCTAAACCCTTTGTTGCTACAAAAGCTTTTAGTCCCTTCGACCGCTCAAGAGGTGATCTATTCAATCGACGCAGGAGCTTGGTGGGACGATAGTTGAATGGTGTATTGCTTTCCACAATGGAAGCAAAGCTGAATTTTGGTGGGCTCCTTGGACTGCACCTAGATTCAGACATATCAGCCTGCTTGGTTACACCCACGGAGCATGGCTTTTAATTGATCCAAGATTAAGTCAGTTCGATGTCCGTGTCTTATCTTCTGATGAAACCAACTACTACATTGCTTGTATCAATGTGGCTGGCGGCCACTTCCTCCGCATGCCTGTCTCAGTGGTGCGGTGTCCTAACGGCATTACTCCTCTTTACTGTGTCACTGTTGCCAAAAGATTGTTGGGGATACAAAGTTTTGCTATTACTCCGAAACAGCTTTATCGTGCGATGATCAAGCGTGGAGCGACCAAAGTGTTTGAATATATTCCAGAGGAAGACTAATGGGCGGACAACCTCCAGGTGTATCAAGAGGAAGAGGAACCACTGGCGGCAAGCCTTTGGTTACTTACGTTCACGGTTACTCCGGACCAAAATATGAAGTGCAGCATGGATCTGGAAACCTAGTTCGAGTAAAACCATTAAGACAAGGAGGCCCAGCAGCTCCGGAACCAAAGTCTGTATACACCTCACAAGGTCTTCGGATGGCATCACTCTTATATCCTTCTGGTTCCAGCATGACCAGTCCTTATGGCAAAGGTGAAAAAGGATTTGAGAAGCAAGAACTACTGGGTGCCACAGTACCAATTGGTAAGGGATCAATTAAAGGATAAGACAATGGGCGGTTTATTTGGTGGTAGCAAAGATGATAGCGGTGCAGCTGCGATTCGAGCAGAGAACGAAAGACTTCGTAAAGAAGCAGACGCATTAAAGGCTGAAACTAAAAAGAAAGAAGACGATGCTGCTGAAAAAAGACGCCTGAAAATGTCCGGTATGTATGGCACTGGCATGCTTATGGAGGAAGATGAAACTGGGTTCTTAAGAAAGAAAAAGGCCACAGGTTCTGCCACTACAGGATATGGATCTTCTACAACCACCAGCACGCCTGATCCTGGTATTGCAAGCTAATGCTTTCATCGGAACAACTGGATATTCTATCTAAGCGCTACATGCTAGCGCATGGAAGATGGCAGCAATGGACTGGTTTGTGGCAGGAATGTTATGACCTAACTCTTCCTCAACATGAAAGATTTTATGGTGAAGAAAATCGTGGGGCTACACAAGCAGATCGCATTTACGATTCCACTGCTCCTATCGCTTTACAGGAATTTGCGTCGAAGGCTCAAGATGGATTGACTCCGGAGTTCTCCAGGTGGGCACGTTTAACTCCTGGGATCGCAGATATGTCTGCTATACAAAAGCGGGATTTAGCGAAACAACTCGAGTTAATTACCAACGAAGTTTTTCAAGCTATACATCGTTCAAACTTTGATTCCCAAGTACATGAGACTTATCTCGATCTTGCCATTGGTACTGGCAACATGGTTTGCAACGAAGACGATGACGATCAATTGCGATTTGTCACGATTCCTCAGACTCAAGTAATTCTCGATACAGGTCCGACAGGTAAGGTTGACGGACGATTCCGCACTCGTTCCATGCCGATTGAACATATTATGTTAGAATGGCCCAAAGCTGTTTTGCCTGCTCAAGCAGTGCAGCAAGGCCAGAACGATAGAAATAAAAAATTTAATATTATTGAATCGACCTATCGTGATTGGAGCGCAAAGAAAACAGAAACATGGCATTATTGTGTCTGGCTTGAGAATCCCAAAGAGTCCATTTTCACAGATACCTATAAAGGACAGGGATCTCTCCCGTGGGTAAATCCACGCTGGAGCGTTGCCGCCGGAGAGGTTTACGGAAGAGGACCGCTTCTCAGTGTACTCGGAGATGTGAAGGTCACAAACCTCATTGTCCAGATGCTTCTGGAAGCTGGTGAGATTGCAATCACAGGTCTTTGGCAAGCAGAAAGTGACGGCATCTTAAACCCAGAAACTATCCGTCTTGTTCCCGGTGTTATCATTCCAAAGGCTCCTGACTCTCGAGGATTAGAACCTGTTGCCACTGGGTCTAACTTTGATGTAGGTCAAATGCTTCTTGGAGATTTACGTGGCAATATTCGTAGAGCGCTTTTCGATGAAGATCTAGGCCCGCCTGTTGGTACACCTATGAGCGCAACAGAAGTTTCGGCTCGTATGCAGCAAATATTCCGTCGCATGGGATCAGCCTATGGACGTCTTGAACGTGAGTTCGTACAGCCTCTTGTCAAACGGGTTATTTATATTCTGAAGAAGAAGGGACGTATTGAAATACCCAAAATAGACGGAAGGGAGATTGACATTATTTCTGTATCTCCCATGGCTAGCGCACAAGCACAGGAAGATGTTGTCCGCTATCAAAAATTCGTTGGAGCCTTACAGGGAACTTTTGGGCCGGAAGTAATGCCATTGTTAATGAATCCACAAACTGTTGCTCAATGGTTAATGGAACAATACGAATTAAAGCCAAGTTTGCTTTATGATGAAAAAGAAAAACAGGAATTGTTAGGACAGATACAACAAATGGCGCCTCAAATGGGAGGAGGCGGAGGTGCTCCACCAGGAGGTGCTCCACCAGGAGGCTCACCATTAGGGTAAAGTTATGGTTTATTCCAAGTTCTTCAGAGTTAGTGTCTGGCTTTTAACATCTATACTTTTTCTGCTCTATCCTTTGCAAAGCTCTTTCTCACAGGCAAGAGAACATAGCACTAGAACTTCTATATCTCCCTGTGGTAATCCCAATACACAATTAGAGAACTTAACAGGTTTCTTTGAGTACAAATGGAAAGCGACTTATTTTGATCTTGGACCAGTTCAAAAAGATAACTGGATTAAACATTATGGCTTTGAAGATAGAGATATAGCACTTGTTCGTGTCTTCCAGAGTCCTGCACAACCAACACTTGCAGTTGTTGCAGCTCGTAGATTCCAGAATTTTTTAGATGGTAAATTATTGGTAGATGTGTTTTGTATTATTCTGGCAGAGAAAAATGCTCCTGTTCGATCATACGAACCTGAAGAGCTAGAACAAATTCTTCTTGGACCAGGATCAGATACTTAATGAAAGTTATTACTAAGAAAAATACTATTCCACGTCGTTTTCGTTCCAGTAATGCTGAAGAAGAGGCTAAAATTAATCTTGCTGTACGATCCTGTTTCTCCGGAACAGACGGTGATATGGTACTTTCCTATTTGCAAAATGTTACTTTTAACACCATTCTTGAACCTGACACTCATAGTGAAAAGCATTTATGGATGCAAGAAGGCGCGAAAGCTTTAGTATGGACAATACAGGAAAGAATTAAGGAAGCATCATGAGCGAGACATTTGCTACGGCAGAGATAGAAGCAGACGCAACTCTTCCAAATATTCCAGCGCCATCACCAGAGCCAGCTCCTGCGATTAAACCTGGTAAAGAACCTATTGGCGGACATGCTCCAGAAATTCAGAATAATGATTCTGGTCAACCACAACCGGAATATATGCCTGACAAATTCTGGAATGCAGAGACACAGACACCCAATGTTGAACAAATGGCTAAGTCTTATTCTGAACTTGAGACGGCACATACTACTAAGACAGAAGCTTTGCGTACTGACATTGAACGTAAATTTCATGAAGGACGATTGTCTCAAAGACCTGAAGCTGCCAGTGATTATAAAGCGCAACCACCAGACGGTTTCCTACCATCAGATACTACTTTTAATGCTGATGAAGGCAATCCGATGTTAAAGTTCTGGCGTGAAACAGCTTATAACTTAGGTTTAAGTCAGCCTCAGTTTGAATCTGGCATTGCTGCTTTTATAGACAATGTAATGCACGATGCTCCTAATCCAGATCAGGCAATGGCTTCTCTTGGAGAAAATGGAAAAGATAGATTTGACAGTGTACAGACTTGGTTGCAAGGTCAACTTGGTGAAGATGCTCTGCAACATTTTGGTCCCGTATTAGGTTCAGGAGAAGGTGTACAATATTTAGAGAAGGTAATTGCCATGACAAAGGATTATCAGCAAGGCGGTGGTCAAGCACCGACTGGCGCAAAGGGCAAGCATACTAAAGAGTCTTTGGAAGCATTAATGAAAACTCCCGGCTATGCTGATCCTCATAAACGTGATCCGAGAGTTGTTCAAGAAGTGCAGGACGGTTGGAAAGCATTGATACCAGATCCTGAAGAGATGTTAAGAACAGACCGACGATAGTCGTGTCACAGAGCGCCACCATTACATGCGGGCATCATTGACCAATCTGCCACGTTATGCAGAGCGGCGTCAGACATAGCTTCTTTTTCAGCTTGGCTCTCAGTTCTATTACAAATAGTCCAAGACTCTATAATGTTATCCTCTGCGTCGTAGGTAGTAACTATCCAATCCATATCCAAGTCGTATATCTTGGTGTTCATGCTTGTCACACCCGTCACTTTCGCTTTAAGTTATTGATTAATAAGACTTCTATTGTGACAAAGAAGGTTACACACGTTACAACGGAAGTGGTGCAGTGACTTGCGCTTGTAGACTAAAGATTATTATTTATGTACGGCCCCACCGTTTTTAGGTAGCCCTAACGGAATAACTACTAGCGAGCGATCTGGGAACAACCGTTGTTATCCTATTGACCCTTTAACGGAGTACGGCTCATGTCGACTAGTATCCCGACATGGTTTATTACCATGTTCGATACCGATGTGAAGCACGCTTATCAACGCGGAGGTTCAAACCTTCGTGGCTTCACACGGCAAAAGTCGGGCGTCCAGGGCGATCAGGTTCGATTCAATAAATACGGTACTGGCAGTCTCGGTATAAAAGACCGTCACGGCTTGGTTCCGGTAATGAATGCGGATCACACGGTTGTCAATGTAACTCTCATCGATAGATACGGTGGCGAATACATTAATGACCTTGATGAGCTCAAGACGAATCTCGACGAACGGCAAGCTGCAGCAATTGCTCTTGCTATGGCAGCAGGACGTCAGCACGATGATTTCATCACTGATGCTGTTCTTGACAGCTTACCATCAGGCCAGACTACTGTTCATGGTAGTGGCGGCCTTACCAAAGCGAAGGTTCAAACAACCTTTGAAAACTTCAATAGTGGGAACATTCCGAATGATGGGCAGCGTGTCTGGCTGATAGCACCAAGTCAGTGGACTGATTTGCTTGATATTTCGGAGTTTGCGAACCAAGACTTTATCGGTCCGGATAGCCTACCTTGGGTGACTGGAGTAACCGCGAAGCGTTGGCTCGGGTTCTTCTTCATGCTCTATACCAATCTGCCAACTGGCGGTTCAAATAGTTCTCGACAAACTATTGCTTGGCATACCCCAGCTATGGGTTCTGCTGCTGCAGTAGATATGATGACTAACTTTGACTGGGTACCGGAGCGTGGCGAGTACTTCTCTCAAATTAGACTTTCGGCCAACGCTGTACGCATCGATGATGCTGGCGTGTTCGAAGTAGAATGTACGGAGTAGTAACATGGCTCTTGATACAACAGCTTTGACCTCAACCACTCCCGGCTCTGCGTTAGCGGCCGGCAGTGCTCCTCAACGAATTTGGCACTATGTCACCAACGATACTATCGCTGCTGCCATAGGATCGAATTATTTCAACAACGCATCCGATCGTTTGGCGGCTGGAGATATTATACTTATTTCCGGTGATATGGATGGGACACTACTTGCTCAAGGAGTTATTGTAAGAAGCAATGCTTCCTTTGGAACTGCAGGTGGTGCAATTGTAGTAGCAGCTTTTGCTAGCTCATAGATCCGTAGCTTTTTAGCCTCCTTCCTGCGGATCAGATGGGGTCGGTTCCAAAGAGCCGGCCCCATTCTTTATTAACTGATCATGGCAGCTTCCAATATGAACCCAACGTCCACTACCTGTTACAATAATCTGATTGCCTACAAGCCCTGTCTTTTTACAGATTTCACAGGTACTACGCGGCCTGTTGTCTTGTCGTCTTCTTGACTTCTTCATTTAAGTAATCCACGGCTTTCTGAGCCTCACCGGCACATTTCATAATGATTGTGCGATCTTCCTTTACAAGCTTGAGCCAGCTTTTCAAATATTTCAGATGGTCTGCTCTTGGAGTTGTTTTATCTGCAATGCCAAGCTGGCCGCAAAGAAAGGCGGAGGTAAGTTCCGCCACCAGTTCTTCAATAGCGTAAGCATTGTCTCCGAATTTACCAAACTTTCTATCTAGCCGGTCTTCGTGTCCCGTCGCATGTCCGAGCTCATGGAACAACACCGAATAGACATGATAAGCCGCTGTTCCATCCGTTGTTGTAAGGAAATGCTCCCTGGGTGGCATATGTATTTCATTCTTTGTCGGGAAGAAACAGGCAGACATGCCGCCCCAGAAGATTCGAATTTTGGTTGCCTCCACAAACTTATCACAGGTATCGATGTAGACATCATCTGATAATACCATTTCTTCTGGGGTTGGAGGACTCCATCCTTCAATTTGATCTGCATTCCAGACTCGCAGTGTTTTACGAACCCACCAGCTATGTGCAACTTTTTCTCCGTCAGAATCTAGGGATACGTCTGTCTTCCTATCTAGGAAAACAATTTTTGTATGCTTTTCTTCTGGCTTAACTTTTGCGCCAAGACGGTTCCATTGACGGATTCCAGCCCAATAAGGTGTTGAATATCCTTTAGCTTGTGCTTTGAAAAGAAGAACAAGGATATTCATTCCTTTGTAGTTATTGCCAGTTTGAGCATTTACAGGACAATCCCCTCCAATAATTTGCCAAGGTTTTGTCCAATTTCCGCTCTCGACACCTTCCTCAAGAGCGGCAATGATGTTATCTGTTAGTTCGTTTAAGTGTTCCATAAGATAATCCTTGTGGTGCGGTGCTTTCATCGGCATCGCCAGAGAGTATCCAGCTATGCCGACTTCCAAAGAAGAGATCGCCTCCGCCGCTCTAACTCTAGTTGGAGCTAATGCTATTAGCTCTTTTACAGAAGATTCAAATGAAGCTAGAGCAGCCGATGCGTTATATGAGACAGAACTCAAAACTTTATTAAGTGAGCATCCTTGGCGATTTGCCATGAAATCACAGGCTATGGTGAAACTAGCCGTAGCTCCTTCATCTGCTCATGAAGCAGCCTACCCTGTCCCTTCAGACTGCATTAAACCTCATTCTGTGCACAGAGGTACGACACAATACAAAGTGATCAAGGAGTTCGAGGTTTTTGGCAATGAGATCCATACATGGTCTGATGATGAGTTCATTCTGGATTATGTTGCAAGAGTAACTGAGGATCTCTTTCCTGCTTGGTTTGTTACTATTCTTGAATATCGATTGGCCTCTGTTTTCTCTGCGGCAGTAGCTCACAATGGTGAATTAGCGAATCACTGGGCAGGGCAAGCAAGACAGAAAGTAATAGAGGGCAAGCATATAGATTCCTCACAGGATGAGCCAAATCGAATACACCCTGAAAGGTTTACAGAGTATAAGAGGGCTTTCTAGTGGTGGCATTCCGAAGTTCTGATCTTCTTCAAACCAACTTTGCTGCTGGTGAAATCGATTCAGAAATGCAACATCGTACTGATGTTGGTGCTTATGGCGCTGCGGTTGGTACGCTGATTAACTTTCTGCCCAGACTGCATGGAGGAGTTCGGACTAAGCCAGGAACTATATTTCACCAAGAACTGATAGGAGATGTAAAGCTTTTCCCTTTTATCTTCTCTGAAGAGCAAGCCTATATTATGGCTTTCAGCACAACCCGTCTGGATATTTATCACAATGACGGAACTGTAGCTGTTAGCAATATTACCACTCCCTATAGCTCTAGCCAGTGGCAGGATATTAAATTAGTGCAATCAGGTGATGTGGCAATTATCTGTCATCCGGATGTGGTGACACAAAAGCTTACTCGTACAGGAGCCTCTGCTTTCAGTCTTTCCACTTTTTCTTTTGATGCAGCTGTTACTGGAGCCCTAGCTCTGAAACATGTTCCATTTTACAGATTCGCTGATTCAGACATCACTCTGACGCCAGGATCTGCCGGTAGTGGCAGCAGTCATACACTGACTGCATCAGCGGCTCTTTTTACTTCCAATCATGTAGGAGTTCGATTTCGGCATAAAGGCAAGCAAATGTTAATCACTGCGGTGGGTAGCGGCACCTCCGCAACCGCCACAAACCAGGAAGCATTAGAGAACACTGATGCTGAAACAGACTGGGATGAGGAAGTTTTCAGTTCAGAACGTGGTTTTCCAGGCTGCGTATGTTTTCATGATCAACGCCTATGCTTTGGTGGATCGGCATCGAAAAGATCGGGGATATGGCTATCTCAGACAGGACAGTTCTTTAATTTTGATGCTGCTGAAGGTTTAGATGATGAAGCTATCTGGTCTGGTGTAGATGATGATCGAGTACAACAAGTTCGACATTTACTAAGCCACGGACATTTACAGATTTTCTGTGATGATACAGAAGCCTTCGTACCTGAGACTGCAACGAAACCTATTACTCCTGAGAATTTTGCCATTCGCAGTCAAACCAGATATGGAATTTTAGATAGAGTTCCTCCGGAGATTCTGGATGAAGGGACAATCTATGCTCAAAGATTCGGGCAAGGTATTCGAGAGTTTATGTTTACGGATTTAACTCAACGATATAATGCAGATCTTGTCTCCGTTTTAGACGCTCGAGCTATTAACGATCCTGTGTCTATGACAACAGTTCCTGCTTCACCAGATCGCCCTGAAATGTATACTTATATTGTAATGGCTGATGGTACTATCGCAGTACTGCATTCTCTTCGTTCTGAGAAAATTGTAGCTTGGGCAAGATGGCAAGCTACTAACTCATTATATAAACAAGTCATTAATGTATTAGGTAGAGTTTTCGTATCAGTTCGAAGAACTATTAACTCTGCAACTAAATATTATCTTGAGGAAGTCAGCTATGACACAACTCTTGAATCTGCCAAAGTTGTCACCGCATCTGCCACAGCTACATTTACGGGACTCGCACATCTTGAAGGAGAATTAGTACACGCAGTGAAAGATAATATCTCTCCTATTGGTACAGGCACAGTTTCCAGTGGCAGTGTTACTTTTCCTGAAACAACCACAAATCCGCATATTGGTATTCATACAGATTCAACTTTTACGACTCTTCCGATTGAATTTACACAAGACCCATCGAGAACCTCGATACGAAGAAAACGTATTGCACAAGCTGTCATTGGCGTGAAAGATGGTATTGCAATTAAAGCCGGTAGTGCTGGTGCATTGCACATCTGGAATGTTGACAGTGACTTTTCTCTTGACCCAGTAGCTAAGACACAAAGAGTGAGAGTTTTCCCGACAGGTTACAATGATGATGCAACATTATCTGTAACTGCAAGTGTACCTGTGCCAATTACTATTCTTTCTCTTGCATGTAGGATCGCATACTAATGAGTCCTAAAATAATCTTTGCTGCGATTAGTGCTGCTGCAAGTGTGGCTGGTGCTGTTATGAAAGTGCAAGCAGCAAAGCAACAAGCTAGCCTACAAACAGCACAACTTGAATTACAATCAACACAAGTTGGTTATCAACAAGCTGTTGATACTGCTGCTAGATTTGACAGACATCGAAGGATAATTGCCACACAAGCTGCATATGGTGGTGCAAGTGGTGGGCAGTTTGGCGGCCATACAAAATCAATGGCTAGATCAGCCAATAAAATTTATGAACGTGATAAACGAGTAATCGCGGCCAATGCTGCTTTCTCACAAGCTAATATTGGATATCAACGCATTGGAGTGAACTTAATGAAGAAAAGCGCAACTCAAAGTGCGTATATGGGAGCTATCAGCAGTATCGGTAAATTAGGCTATACAGCTTATCAAGGAGGACTTGGTACTGGTACTCCTGGTACTCCTGATACTCCTGATGTTCCAAGTTATTCTGGACATCCAAAATATGGTTCGATTGTAGGCTGACAATGGCACAAGAAGAAAGCGTTGTTCGCGTCCGTAATATTGGTGGTGTCAATATTCCAAGAGATACTTCAGGAGATGCTCTGCAGACTATTGCTGGTCAATGGCAGTCTGCATTCTCTGCAGATTATCTGAAGAACCGTGAACAGCAAGGATTAATGGATGGGGCGAAAGCTCAAGTCCGGCGCAGTCCTGATGGGACATTTAGTATGCCCGATATGCCGGACATCGATACTGTCTATGGCAAAGCATACAATGCTGCTGCTGATATTAACTTTGATACGACGGTAAGAGCACAATACCGACAAGATTTAAACGCGTTACATGCTGATGTTGAACAAGATACTAACATTGGATGGAACGAAAAATCTGCAGCATTTCAGGAACGTGCAAATGAAATCAGAGAAAATCTCATTGATACAATGCCTCAGCATTTGCAACCATCAGCTATATCAAACTTTAGTGAGATAGTATCTGGTCATTCTTTAAAACTTGCGGATGATTCTTACAATATAGCAAGAGATCTTGAATTTAGTAATGTTGCGACAGGACTGGATCAAGAGATTAAAGAGCTATTAGGTAATACTGCAAATATCCTTCATGGAAAAACGGAGGTTGGAGAAGGAGAAGCAGGATTTACCAGAGCAGAACTGACTGCCAGAAAAGATGAAATTGTAGCCCGACTGACTGCGTGGCATACACAATATCCTAAAACTATTAGTCATGACAAATTAAGAACCAAGATTGAAGCTCTTGAAATGCAGTTCATTCGGGCTGTAGCTACTTCAGAGTACAGCAGTGTCCGAATGGAAGCTGGCAAAGGAGAAGGAGGACTAGAAGCGGGGCGTGCAGCTGGCGCCAAATGGATAGAAGAACAGTACAGAAAGGGCGCCAAGGAACCACTAGTGACTTGGCTTAATAACTTGGAAAGTCGTTGGGATGATGAAGAAAACCGGATGACAGCTATTCAAGCACAAGAGACAAGAGAAGCACAGAATGATTCCCTTGCTCTACTACAATTAGACTGGATGACAGACATTCTTCAAGGAATTGACAATCTTGCTCCCGAAGAAATGATGAAAAATATTGTAAATCTTCGAGAACAGATCATTAGCAAACAAGTAACTAGATCTGGTGGAGTTGGTCTACTAAACAGCATGGTTTCCGGCTACCTAACAGTAGAGGAAAAGAATCAGGATGTTCAGGATACAATAGCAAGAACATTGCTGAATGTGAAAATCCGTGACGAGATTATATCTGGAAGTTATTACGATATTGAGTCTTTAATAGCCAAACGTCCGGAGGATAAAGCATGGATTAAACAAGCAAAATCAATCTGGATTATGCAAGAAGCTCGTAGAGAAGCATTAAATGCAGTATCGCAAGCAAGCGCCGATGCAGCCGCAGCAGTAAAAAATATTGCTGACGGTTCCGCTAATTCAGGACAAATAACTACAGCACAAGTTGGAACACATCTTAAAGATACATTTCCAAATGGAGATCCTTTTACTCTTAACGATCCAACAGGTTGGAGTGCGGGACTGGCTACATTGGTGACTGTGGGTCAATGGTCAGATACTGCGAAAACATGGTTGGAAGCAAATATTAATTCAGACAATCCGGTGACTGCAGCATGGGCTGTTAATGCGCTTAACTCTGCACACTTCCATGCTTCTCTTGAAGCAGCGAAACCCGGTGGAGGTGGTGGTCCTACTTTATTAAGTGGACTGTCTGTTAAAACTCAAGCAGAGATTAAATCTCTTGAGGCTAGGTTAAATAATGTTTTTGCTGGCAATTTAACTCCAGACGGTCTGGCTGGAGCAAAGGATGCAGATGCAGAAGTTTATGGAACTCAAGCAGCCGAATTTAAAAAACAGCAGCAACAATTTAGAGAAGCTCAGTTACAATTTGCCAGTCAGGATCGCGGTGAAATTGAAAAACAAATTGAACGGAAACTAGGATTCAATGTCTTCAGTCCTCTTGATCAAGAGGAAGATCAGCAACTCTGGGAAAAAGCTCGAGGAAACGTTTTCGGAAAAGAAGATAATATATGGAATAGTTTTTTAAATACTGACTCAAATGAAATCCAATCTTTCCAGCGCAAACCTGATGTAAGTGAATGGGGCGATTTCATGGGTTATCGTATTCCTCATCCGCTGAATTGGATGAGCTCAGAATTGGCAACGGTTATGCCTTGGGGTAAGTATGGTCTTGCCAAATGGATGCACCTGCTCTTGCCAGGAACTCAAAGAACTGAGTCTGCTGTAGGTTTTGACCCAGAAACTAAACAGCATTTAAAGAATACTATTAGAGATGTCTTTGTTGCGTATCCCACCATTCCCGTTGGAGACGCAATGGACATTGTATCCAATAGAATGGCGGGTTTGAGTACAGTAAGTCTTTTATCCGGACAGATGAACGATGACGGAGGCATTGATCCTTTAAGAGTAATGAGGGCACCTGAAAATTGGTATAAGCAACAGTTCCCTGGAGCTGATACAGGAGATGCTTTCCATTCGGCTATGGATGTATATCAAACTGCAATACACAGCGATGGATTTGCAGACGAGGGAATGTCTCCTTCAGATTTTGATGAAAATCCATTGTCTGCTTTTAATACAGGTCGCTTTACGATTCAGTGGAATGAAACTCTGTCTCGAGCAAATGGAACCGAAACATATGAAATGTTAATCCGTACACAAGAAGGACAACTTGTGCATTGGCGTGGAGTTGATGGGAACGGCATTGTCATGCACGCAAGTAACAGAATGCAGCGTAAAGTCATTGCAGAAAAACTTGCAAGAGAAGTCTGGCATAGAAGTGTTGAAGAGAGTGGCTTTGATGTAGCAATGCTACGTCGCGTTGGTATGGAACAAGCAATGATTCCAGGCTTGGTGCAAGGCATCAAAATGATGTCATACTTTGAAGATCTAGGTGTTTTGCCTGAAGGCTTTACAAACAGATATACCAAAGAATGGCAAGTAATAGGCGGTGGACCTGGGACTGATCTTATGGGGGCAACCGAAGTTGGCATTGCGGATGACTATGGTCCCATGAATCGGAGCAATAGTCAGGATCTTCTGTTACCAGATGCGGCACAAATCAGAGCAGATCTTGAGACAGCAAGTGCGTTGCCAATGGGCAATCCAAATCGTCCCGAGACTGTTTTCCTCGATGACAAATTACGTGAAGAAAAACGTATCTTGACTGCTAAACAAGGCGTACCTACTGACGCTGGAGATCTTCCAAGCTTAACACCTACTGCTCCAGTTTTGCGTGCAGACAAGACTATTTTCAATGCTATCTCTGAGATTACTGGACGTCCTCTTCAGCAAATAGCTGCTGCACAAAGATATTTCGAGCAATGGCGTAGCAGTGTAGGAGAGGCAGAAGGTTTGTTTGGATACAAATATTCAGATGTTTATCAAGATGTTGAAATGATGTTTCAAACAAAGTTTGGAGCAGTGCATGAACAGGTAATACGTAAGTATGGTGGTAAGGAAAGGTACGCAAAAGTTATGACTGCCTACGGATTTGCTAATGTGATTGATAATCCCCCAGGAACTGTCAGCAATATGACTGGGTTCAATCAAGTAAATCAGCAACGTACCCCTAATTCTCGTTCTGAGATCATACAACTCGATACTGCAACTACAGGAGAAGAGCAGTCTATAGCTCTCTTGCTGGACCAAGAAGGTTTCTCAGCAATTCCATACCCTGATGGTACAGGAATGTCTGTTGGTCATGGCTTCCGTATTGATTTTCTTGAAGCTGACGAAAAAGCATTAATCGCTGATATTAATAATGTTTCTCATCAAGAAGCATTAAAGGTACTTGATTTAAAGGTGAGTAAACTTAAAAACAAATTCATTTCAGATATGCCTGGGTTTGAAAGCCTCACTGTTCCACGACAAAGTGCATTGATCAGTATGGCATATCAACTGGGTTATCCAGGTCTTAAAAGTGAATGGAGCCAATTCTGGCGGGGAGCCTCCGCTGCCACAAAAATGAGTCCCGGGCCTGATCAAGAAAAAGCATTTAATGATACGGCTATTCATATGATTTGGAATTTCCACGACGATGGAACTCGAAGCAGAACAATGTGGGCAGCACAAACTCCTAACAGAGCTTACTCTATGCACAAGCTTATTAGAGGCCAGAATCCAACGGTAGTGCAGTAATGGTAGAGATCTTTGGAAATAGTGCTCCTAATTATGATCCCGCACATGTAGCACCCAAGTTTCATCTTTGGGCTAATGAGGGTTATGATTTTCCACGCAAGTTAAATCCTTCAGCAGTAGACATACTGCAGGGAGCTGCTAACAACTTTCCTGTATTAAGTTTCATCAATCGTATGCGTCATGCAGAGCATGTACCTGATGGTGCTCTCGAATTTGATCAGGACTTTGATCCTTTCAGTCGAATTAAAGGCACTCCTTACGAAGCATTCTCTCATGCGTTTATTGGTGCTCGTTCCGAAAAAGACTTTGAAAATATAGCCAGTTATCTTGATACGAGAAATCGGCAAAGAGCCGAACAAGCTGAACGTCCTTGGTTGGCATTTGGCGCCAATGCTTTGTTGATGACTACTGATCCTGCAACTTACGTTGGAGGGACAATGATTTGGCGCATGAACAAACTTATGAAAGCTCAAGGTCGACGTTCTTACTTGCAAGCAGGAGCAATTTTTGGTGCTTCACAAGCGCCAGGAGAAGGTGTCCGGCACTTGGTCGATCCAACCGTGACCAAAGAAGAAAGCGCCATGATTTTAGGAGCTTCGACGCTTTTCGGAATGCTTGGTGGTCGTTTTACTCGAGCCGGTGATATGGAGTCACAGGTCTTTGAACAGGCTTTGAAAAGACAAGAAGCAGAATACATGGCGCGTAGAACGCGTATCCGTCAGGACTTTGAAGATCCTGTTGTTGCAGAAGCTGCGGGCGCTGATCTTCCTATGTTTGGAAGAAGGTGGTCAAGACAGGACCAACTCAATAAAGACATCGAAGCCAGTGCTGCATTTAAAGAAGCTGAAGCTGGATTACGAATGGAGTTCGCTTGGCCTGCAGCACGCGGCGCTCTTGAGCGTACTTTGAAAATAGCGGACGATCTTGGTATTAGTAACGAAGACATTATTGCTTATCTGGTTGCAGGAAAGAAATTCTCCGGTGCTCGAGGGAAATTTGATCTAGGCATTATTGATGCCAAAACTATCAGATCAATTGCTGCATGGAAAAGACGAAAGAATCGTAAGTCTCCATATGATGATTATTGGAGTATACGTGATGCTGCTGAAACTCCAGCAGGTGCTAGCAAACCTAAACCATCTACAGCAACGCCTTCGGCGGCGGCTCCTCCACGACCTCAAGAAGCAGGACCGGTTGTAGGTCCAGAAATTTCAGCACCTACAATACAAGCTCGCGCAGGAATAGAAGCAGAGTTAAAACAACTGGCAGCAGAGAGAGCACTTCTAGCCCAGCAATTAAGGCAGCAACAAAAGCAAGGAAAAGCTGAAAAAGATTTAGATACGCTCACTGAAGAAATTGGAGACTGGCAAGCTATGCACACGCGTCTTAAAAGTATGGACGCAAAAAGAACTCAGTTAGAAAAAGAACTAGATAACCTTGATTCACGGAAGCAAGTACCTCCAGATTCTGTAGGAGCCGCTGCTACTCCCGGTAGACCGATCCCAGGAGCCGAAGCACATAAGCCTACTGAAGCTTTAGGTCTTGAGAAAATCAATCTAACTCCGCAGCAAAGAACAGCAAACTCTGAATTCGCCAGTGTAGGTGATACAGCACAAATGCTATTTGAAGTTCCTTGGGTAACAAAAGGAATGGAGATGGGTGTAGCTGCTCCAATATCTGTCGCTCAGAGAATGAGAAATTATCTTTATCCTATAGCTGAAGCTATTAATGAAATGGAAAAATCTTTTCTAGCTCATAGACTGCAAAGTGCGAAAGAGAGTTCCATTGGACAATTCTTGAAAGTAGCACAAGTCTCTCTGAAAGATAGGATCAAGGGTCCAGGGACCAATGAATTAAGTCTGGGACAGTTTAAAGAAGCAGTTGGTAAAACCATTATTACAGGGAAAAAGCATCCTGTAGCTGAAGTCAACAGAATGGCTCAATGGTGGAAAGACACTGTGTATAATCCTATTGGCAAAGAAGCTGTAGATGTTGGCTTGCTACCAGCACATGCTTTGAAGAAGAACTATTTTAATCGCATTTGGAATCATGGACAAATTAGAGATCAAAGACCTGCTTTTGAAGGAATGCTTAGTGAATGGTTCGGACGTTACCCACAACATTTGCCGGCAAAGCTTACTCCTGCTCAAGCAGCGAGACAGCTCGTAGACAAATTATTAATGGACCGTCCCTTCAGCCCGTTTTCAGAATTTGAAATCGGTGCTGCGAGTCCATTACATAAAATTGCTATCGAGATTGAGAATACCTTTACAAGCTCCAAAGGTATTTCAGTAATGGATTTTATGATTACAGATGTTGAAGTTGCAGGCAGAACTTTTTCTCGCATTATGAGTTCTGATATTGAACTAGCTCGTGCTTTTGCTCCATTGGATGATCTTGGAAAAATAGGTCCGGAACAAGCAGCTAATGGAGTAAGAATGGAAGCCTCCATTAATACTGTTTTAAAAGATGGGTTTGATCATATTGGATCTAAATTCCCCAAATTTTCTGAAAAGATAGAACTGATTGGAACAAGATATCTTGCAGCAAGAGAACAAGTATATGTTCAAGCTCGGAGAGATCTTGCAATAGGACAAGATCCAGTACAGATCAGAACTCATATAGAAAACCAGATCAAGAAACTAGAAGATAGTTTAATAGAAACAATGAAGAAGCAGACCGGGCAGAGAAGCGGTAAGTCGGCTGCAGAGCTTTTAGATAGAACAAAAGATCTGTTAGCAATGAGAGATCTGATTCGCGGAACATTTGGACAACCTCTTAATCCGAGTCGTTTATCAAGTCGTGTTATGAAAGGTGGTCGTACTTTTACTGCGTTTACTATGCTAAGTGGCCCCTTATGGTCAGCAGTTCCTGACCTTGCTATGCCTATTCTGCATGAAGGACTTAAAAGAACATGGGGTGTTACCTTCCAAAGACTTTCTAATACGTTTGATAAGAATCTCATGCAGCTTGGTGCTAAAGAAGGAAGACTTGCTGGTGAAGCCTTGGATATGCAATTGGCAACCAGGGCTCTTGCAATTACTGACTTTGCAGATATTAGTGGAAGGTTTACAGTTTTCGAGAGATCACTCGATGCAGCAAATTCGTTTGCATTTGTAGCTAATCTTTTCAATCCATGGAATACGTTCTTTAAAGATCATGCAGGTCTGATCATACAGTCCAGACTTTTAGAAACGTCAATTAGACAAACAAAAGGATTGCGTATTTCAAAACGTGATACAGAAAGCTTATTACGTGGAACTATTAGCAGAGATACTGCTGAAATCATTACAAAACAATTTGAAAAATGGGGTAGGAAAGAGGGCAACATCTACATCGCCAATACAGAGGCATGGTCAAAAGACGCAGCGACACAACAAGCAATCTTGCATTTCAGAGCTGCATTAAGTTCTGACATTCGCAGAACTATCATTACACCAAGCAAATCCGATCTTCCGTTATGGGTATCAACGGAGGTTGGTGGAGTAATTGCTGCATTAAAAACTTTCTCATTTGCGTCCATTCAGAAAGTAGCTATTCCAGCCTTACAAGCGAGAGATCAACAGGCATTGGTAGGCATTGCTATGCTCACCGCTTTGGGTGTTCTAGTACATGAATTGAAACGCAAGCAAAGAGATGATGATCGGTATGAAACTGTAGGACAGAAAATTCTAGCTGGAATCGAGCGTGGTGGATGGACTGGCCCATTCATGGATGTAAATAAAATGATCGAAATGGTCAGTAACAATCACCTAGGATTAAATCCTCTTATTGGATCTCCTCAAATTGATACAAGCACACTCTCAAAAGTAGGAGCAGTAGGCGGTCCTGTTGTCACGCAAGCCGGTAGACTGGTTGATATAATGGGTGATGTAGTGAGCGGTAATATTGATGATTCTACGATGAACAGTGCTAGACGATTATTCCCATTACAGGCAGTCCCAATGTATGACGGTATGTATGATGCTGTTTTTCGCGCAAATCGTCATCAACCAGAAGCAAGAGATTACAGTGGAGCAGGAAGAGAATAAATTAGCAGTGGTGCGGTGCAAAAACCGCAGTTGATAAGGACTATCCGCCTATGGCACATGTAACAGTAGCAGACACAGTACCCCGCGTAGACTTCACAGTAGGTGGTAGTTCCACTACTACATTCGCCTTTACTTTTACTTTCTATGATAATGCGGATATTGCAGTTTATGTAGATGGAGTCAAAAAGACTCTGACTACACACTATACAATTAGTGGGACTGCTGGCACAGACAATGGATTTGTAGGTGGAAATGTCGTTTTAGGTACTGGTGTCACCAATGTAGACGTTTCCATTATTCTTGATATTCCTATTGCCAGAAGTAGTGATTTCCCTGCCTCCGGACCCTTCAATGTCACCACTCTGAATACCGAACTGGATAAAGATACATCCATGAAACGTCAGTTAGAGCACAAGCTGACGCGATCTATCGGAATGAATGAGGCTGAGATTGATGGCCCTGCCATGACCCTGCCTCTCAAAGCAGCCAGACTTGGCAAGTATCTTGCATTTAATGAGACTACTGGTGCGGTTGAAGCTGGCGCATCCTCAGACGATGTTGCGACACTAGCTGCTGTCACTGATGACATTGCTGTTCTTGCTGACATCGAAGATGGAACGGACGCTACTGATGCTATTCAGACTGCTGCTGGAATAGCTGCCAATATTTCAACAGTTGCCGGAATTTCCTCCAATGTCACTACAGTCGCAGGAATAAGCAGCGCAGTTTCTACGGTTGCTGCTGATGCTTCAGACATTGGAGCTGTAGCTACTCGAGAAGCTGAGATAGGAAGACTCGGAACTGTTGCTGCAGTAGCAGATTTAGCCATTCTCGGAACAGCCGATGTTGTGACTGATATGAATGTTCTTGCTACAGCAGACGTTGTAGCTGACATGAATGTTTTAGGTACTGCTGATGTAGTGACAGATATGAACGTCTTAGCTACAGCAGATGTGGTTACGGACATGAATGTTCTTGCCACTGCTGATGTGGTTACAGACATGAACGTCCTAGCTACGGCAGATGTTGTTTCTGATTTGAATACCCTCGGAACATCCGATGCGGTTGCGGATATGAATACGCTGGCGGCAATCGCTTCAGACATTACTTCAGTCGCAGCTGATGCAACAGATATTGGAGTCGTAGCTGCAAAAGCTACCGAGATTGGTAGATTAGGAACTACCGATGCTGTAGCTGATATGGCGTTGTTAGGTACAACTGCCGCTGTAGCTGACATGGCAATCCTCGGAACAGCCGATGTTGTCACCGATATGAACGTCTTAGCTACAGCCGACGTAGTAACCGATATGAATGTTCTGGCTACCGCCGACGTAGTAGTTGATATGAATACGCTCGGAACAGCCGATGTGGTTTCTGACATGGATACGCTGGCTGCTATTGCCGCTAGCATTAACAACGTCGCATCCCAGGCCATCGGATTCACATTCTCAACAACTACATCGATGGCAGATCCCGGGTCTGGAGCGTTACGTTTTAATCACGGCACTGTAGCAAGTTGTACGGCCATAGCGATTGACGACCTGGATAACTCTGGCGCTGATGTTTCGCCTTACGTTATTACCTGGGACGATTCTACCAATACCAACAAAGGCACATTGTTAATTCGCAGTGGTGCTGCTGCTAGTACGTTTGCGATCTTCACTATTACAGGACTCACGGACAATTCTGGATGGACTCAGTTAGCTGTCACGCATGTGGCATCCAATGGTACGATCTCGAACGCTGACACTATATTTGTTTCCCAGTTACGCAGCGGTGACAAGGGCGCAGATGGCTCTGGTTCAATGACGAGCTTCACTGC